>NZ_PSYR01000001.1:1122500-1428907 GCF_003333315.1 Acidiferrobacter thiooxydans | reverse complement strand
ATGGACGTTATCGCCCCGCCGATTCGTCGCCTGCTCTGGCGACACTCAAGAAAAGCTTTTCAGTGCCCGTGCCCGCGCTGACCCGATTAATGATGGTGCGCCTTAGTACTCGGACAAACGGACGAGGCCTCGCTGCGCGCCCTATATTCAAGCGTTATGATCCCAAGAAACCTCTCCGTAGGGGGCACATCAAAAGCCGTTCCGACCCACGACATTGTCGCGGTTCAGGGCCCCACCCTGTAATCCGGGTACTGTGCAAACCGAGTAACCCATATGCCAGGCACTCAGGGCAAGCCATCATTCCTGTACTGCCACCGTCCACATCCGCTTCAATGGCAATTCGGCCTTCCAGTCTTCATCAAGGTGGTCATAATGAGCAAACAGTTGTTCCAGCAGATCCTTTTGCGTCCACAGCCGCACCCAGAAGAAGCTTTCCGCAAGTTCTTTTTGCGCGTTGCTTTTGAAGCCGCCCCACGAGACGAACAACCCTTCACCTGCGCCAAACTTGGAGACCGCCCCTAACAGCTTATCCACGCTCGGGCGGTCGATAGGCCCACCTCCGATTTCACTTCCACGCACAAACGCGGCAAACCAAAACCCAGCGGCCCCGAACCGGCCAGAATATCGACGCCCCATCCCCCTTCTGGGTTCTGGTACGTGATGTACCCCTGCGCCTTGAGGATCGCTTCCACTAAGCGGATGAGACCATGCCCCTTGAAACGCGACGCGATAAGCGGTGCAATCTGGTCATGGGCCAGTTCTTCAGGGTCGCTATCTTCGGCGGCCTCGTTGGTCATTGGTGAATGAGCCTTTGTGACCGCCGTTATGGATTCGGGCTTCCAGCCATTAGCCCGCATGGCGCCGATGCGTTGCTCGGCGTTGTTGCGCTGCACGCGGCATATGGTCAGAAATGCGCCGAAAGTGTAGAGCAAATCCTTGCCGAAGCTGGCGCGCGGAACCGACCCGCCAATCCATTTCACCGGCCGCCAGTGGAAGGACGGTTTCGGCCCCTGCAACTCCGCGTGGTAATCCCCGACCACTTCTCCGACATAGATGGTGGGTTGCGTCTTGAACGGCAGGATAACGAGGTCGCCTTTCCGTATCTCATAGGAAAAAGGCCAGACTTCGCTTACCCAATCCTAGATCGCCTTGGACTTTGTGTAACGTCTGTCCTTTTTTTTAAGGCTTAATCCAGGCGAAATGTCCCTAGCTCTTGTTGGATGACAGAAAGAACGGTCCTTGTTTGATCTTGAGACAGTCCAGACGTAAAAAAGGCCGGCCATCCTCTGATATTCTGGGAAGCTCTCACACTTTTCACAAGAATCTTTAGCGGCTTCGCCCCAGTATGTATATTTTCCATGGACCCTTCTCGTACGTCGATTAATGGGGGCCCGTTACGCCTAATGGGTTATTAGTAGCCATCCCTCAGCAGAGCCCGGCGGCCGTCCTTTGTAAGCTAGGCGTTGCCACTCTTACGTCTGGGGTTATCGCTTTTGATAATCTTTGCTACGAGCGCGTTCCAAAGATCCACGGTTCGACCAAGCGTTTCTAACGCCACTCGCAACGGTTCAAGAGCGGACGCAATGTCATCTTCCTCGATAGCCTGTGCAAGCTTCTCGGCATCCACACGAACAGGGAGGGCCCACACACCCTCCTTATCGTCAAACCGGAAACCCGCTTGATGCAACTGGGCGTTTTGGCCTGGTGCTCCTGAGCAAGGGCTTTCCAGTCCTTCTTGGCTAGGCCCGCGCCTCTCCAGTCGAACTCTGTCACAAATCCGATTTCATCTTTGTTGGCACCACACAGTATGGTCACCCAACTCCAGTCCTCTTCTTCTGACAAGCCCATGATATAAAAATATGCGGGGCCGTGCTCTGCGGGTTCTCCCGGCGAAGTCCGCCAAGTCACCGGCCGTAGCCAAATATCCAGATGTTGATCATTATACGTCGCCTCTCCAACCCATCGCTTCTTTTCTATCCAATCCGTGATCTCCTCATTTATTGCCCCAAAGACTCGCGGTTCTATGACGTTGATAAGATGCTCAATAGACTGCTCTATTGTGGACATATTCCGAATAACTAAGGCGTCAACATTGGCTACCGTACTCATATGCATTTTCTCCGTTTTATAATGCGTTGATGTGAGTTGCAAACTGATTCAAGTAGTGACGAACCGGGTGGTCGACTAACAGGACCGTGGCGCTTCGACGCAAAGCCTTCGCTACATCAGCCCAACTGATTTCGACGATGTGTGCCCTTTCCTCGGATCTTACCGGTTCTCGTCGTTTACCTCCGGGCGTGATATACAGCACACCTACGGCCTGGCCGTTCGCGCGCCGTTTTGCCAGTTGGTAGTAACGATCCAACTGGCCAGCACGTTCTGGTGCGCCAATCTTGAGTTCAAGGAAGACGAAGGCGTCGTCACTCGTAATCTCGATATCCACCCGATTGGTCATGTCACCGTCAGGACACGACTCGACATACGTTTTGTACCCCCTCTGAAAATGCGAGGAGCGCGGGAATCCCGCAGGTAAGCGTCCCTCCAAACTCTCAAGGAGCGTGCGCAGAACAAGCGAGTCTTGGCCATGGTTACCGTGGTTGTCCAAGAACCAAGCGAGCACCTGCGCATTCCGCCTCTCATCACGCCCTAGGCCTGCAACAACCCATACATTGGCCAAAACACCGGTCGCTCGGTACTCCGCGAGCGGTCTCTCCATATCCTGGCAGAACGCTTCGAATACTTGCGCCGACACCCGCACAGGTATCGGCGAGGGGACCTAGGGGGCAACCCGGGCCACGCCGCTGTGAAATCCGCCAAGCGATCCCAAAGGGGTCGTGGCGGGTCACGATGAAAATGGACGCGTAACGCCGACAAGGCGTTAGCCAACGCGGATAGCGAAAGCGCATTGGGGCGCTTGTTTTGGGTCGTACTCTGGATGTCCCTAAAGGATAGCGTGAAAGCCGCCAAGGCTCTGGCGAAATGTGGATCATTGACTCGACTGGTGGCCATTGAGTTCTGTCTCCTTATGGTATCCATGTCATGGTCTATCGTCATCGTCGGGTGCCACCGCGTATTTCAGTCTCTGCCAGCGATACACGAGGATAAGTAGGTCGGCATAGCAATGGGGTATTTCGGCGACTGTCTTCGATGTCTCTGACATCGCCCCCCGCGGAGCCCCTGCTGCCCATGTCGAATCCACCATCCCCTTTAAGCGCTCATCAAAGGTCCCTGCGACATCACCGCCATCACGGTCGCCATGCTTCTTCAATGCTCCCATGTGCGCCATTTCCGGCGGCATTGATCTGTCTTGGTTCGGCCCCGTAACGCAGTGCAAGGTTTCGTGCCGTTCCGGCCATTGCCTTGCGCAAGCGGATCGGCTTCACTACCTCTGCCTTCTCCCCAAAGCCCAGGATCCACCAGCGCAGCTGCTCGGTTTCCGGGACGGTCGCGTTCACCTGTACCCGTCCGTCGCACGTTGGCGTCAGGCGTTGATCTTCGCTCAAGGGCGTCTCTGTGAGGTGGCGTGCGGCGTCGGCGTCAAGCCACAACTCGAGACGAATAGTCTTCCCCTCTCCAAAGCCCATCCGGCCCGAGGCGATATAGGCATCCAGATCAAAGTCGGGGGGCCGGACCACAGGGACCTCGAGCGCCGTGACCGTCTTCATGCGATGCAAGACCAGAAGAAATGGGTCCGTGTAACCGAAGAAGGTGCATACGAGGTACAAAACGGCGCCGCGCTGCACGAGTCCCAGCGGATGGACCGCCTCATACGTGATGGGGCTTTTCTCGCCGGGCTTTAGATAACGGATCTGCACTTGGTGGTCTGTGAGGAGCGCCTCGTAGAGGGTTCTCTGGACCTCGGGGGCTATGGGCGGCACCCGCAGCGTCTGCGTCGGGGAGACGACGCGCACCTTGTCGACCCAGGAGCGGCGCGTGGGGCCAGCCTCGGCAAGCCGCGCGGCTGCAAGCGCGAAGGCAGGCTGCAACTCCGCAAGGACCGCGGGCGGCAATAAAGGCCGCAGGTGCTGCTCGACGAGCTGAAAGGTCAACGCCTGGGACAGGGTAAGGCCGGGGATCGTGAGACCTGGGGCATCCGCCCGCCAGCTCCACCCAAAGGGCTTGCTGCGCTCATCGGCGAGCAGCGGAAAGGGGACGGTCAGCCTTTCGAGGTCGCGTTCGACCGTGCGCTTCGTGACCTGATACCCAGCCTTGACGAGGCTTGCGTGGAGTTCCGCTGTGGTCGTCTTGACGGGATACCGGGGAATCCGTCGCAACATCTCCCACTGGCGCAGAATCGTCTCGCGCTCGCCCGCCATGACCGCCCTACGCGCGCGCATGACGCCGCCTTGTGGTGGCCGCCTGTAGCACCGTACGCCCGGAGGACTCCCGGCCCGGCGCTGCGGGACTGCCCTGGCACACCCCCGACGCAACCCGGACTGTGGATCGCGCACACTCCCCGAAATGTCGTGGCATCGTCTTATCGTTATGTTGTATGTGAAGTTTAGCCCTGCTTCAGGAAAGCCGCCAGCCGCACGAGGGCCTCGGTGTCCCGGCCGCAGTAGCGCCGCAGGGCCTGATCGAGGACCTGTTTGCGGTCCGGCGGGGTGTCGGGGGCGATGGCCTCCCGATAGGCCTCCTGGGCCCCGCCCCCATCCTGCACCTCGGACAGTTCGGCGTAATCCAGATCAGGCGCGATGGTCGGCAAAACGGCCTTGATCGACCACGACCCCTTCATGGCCGGGTGGTAATAGTGCGCGCGCGTCAACGGCAAAAGATCGATCAGGCGCGAAAGAAGGGCCGCAAGCGATGCGGCAAGCTCCGGATATCGGAGGGCGAGCTCACGGATGACACGACCCTCGAAGCCCTGGTTATAGACACAGATAGGGCCCTTCGTGCCCAAGGCCGCAATCAGGGTCTCGGCAAACGCCCTGGTCGGATCGGCGCCGGAGAGATCCAGGAACTCCCAGTGGCTTAGGGCGCCCGATCGGTCCTCGCGATGGCAGGACCACTGAAAGGGCAGCTGCTCATAGGGACGCGTGCCCGGCCAGATCGGCACGGCGAACTGGATCGTCTCGAAATCCACGTAATAGCGGGGGTAATCGAGGACCGCAAGAGCCGCCCGGGCCCCGGGGCGCAGCTCGGGTTGACCGGAGCAGGTCACCTGCCGCACCCACTCGTGAGCGGGGACGGTGAGCACCCCTGCCGGGACATCCCGCACGTCCTGGTAGCCTTTTTCGGCCAGGGCGGCGATCGCCTCCGCCCGGATCCGGGGCAGACAGGAGAGCGGATATTCCGGTGCCTGCGCATGGCAGAAGGCCTGATAGGGGCAGGGATAGGGGTCGTTGCATCCGTCCGTTTCATCCGGCATGGCGCCTGCCAGCGTCCGCCGGGCCGCATCGATCCATCCCGGGACCTCGGCCTGGATAGACGTCACGGCCCTAGTCACGTCCTCCGCGGCAAAGAGGCCATTGCGACTCCCATCCGGCCGGACCTCGTGGTAACAGCCACCCCCCGGGTAGACGAACGCGCTGTTGATGTACTGCAGCACCCGACGCTTCAAGGGCACACCCGCCGCCGCGAAGATCTGTGATTGAATGGCGACATCCTCGAGCTGATAGTCTTTAACATGGGTCGATGACTTCACCTCGATGAGATCGAAGGCTGCGCCCCGTGGCCGGGGCACCAGGACGTCGGCCCGCACCAGCACCCCGTCTTGCTGCACGGTGGCCTCGAACAGGGGCTTGCGCGCCGCAAGTGCTGTCTGCGTCTGGCTCAAGGCCTCGGTCAGCGGTCCCTCGGGGGCAATCAGGATGCCATCCGGCCAGCCCTGACGGGCGATGACGCCCACGTCCGTGCCCGTCGCCAGAACCGCCTCGTTCGTGTCGTCGGCCGGCACGCAGTCCGGCCTATGGACCGACAACCAGAGCCTACGCGGACATTGCCGGAACGCCATCAGTTTCGATTTGGACAAGCCGAAGACGCGCGTCATACCCTCCCCTCTTCTCGCACCCGTCAGGCGCCAATGGATCGATCATAGGCAAGACCCCGCACATCCTTGTGCTTGACCCAGATGAACCCATCACCCTTCGAGAGCAGGGCCACGTCCACCGGCTCTGACACCGTCTGCTCCTCATCGGCCGACATGCGCATAAAAAACGCGGTCAGATTCACGAGTGACTCGGCCATCTTCGCCAGGTCCTGGCGCGGGAGCGCGCTCACCGCCGACAGAAGCGGCTTCGCGTAGGGCCGCAGAACCTCCTCACGCACCAACTGGGAGAACGCCTCCGCCCTTTCCTCGATCTCTTCGGGTTCGTCTTCGTCGTCGTAATCCTCCAGATCCTGCGGCATCCGGGCGGCCGCTCTCATGAGCTGACCATAGATGCGCGGATGGATCCCTTGGATCACGGAATCGATGATCTCTCTTTGCCCGAAAGGCGCGACCGTGCCGTCCGAGTCCTCGCCGACCCGCGTCTCGTCGGCCTTCCGGTAGCGCAGCGTGCCCGCGGCCAGCGTACCGACCTCGTATTCCAGCAAAATCGGGAAGGGTTCGGCCTCCCCCATGCCGGCGATCACCACATGGCTGCGATCGCGGGGGTGGAACCACTCCTTTTGGTAGGCGAACTCCACAGTCTTGCGCAGGGCCTCCTGCAGGGCGGGGGTCAAGGCCAATTCCTCAAGGAGGTCATGCTCAGCCTCGTCCAGGGCCTCGGCAAAGATCTCCCGCACACGCTGGCCATAGCCCGAACTCACGCAGGCGAGATCCGGATAGCGCTCCCAGTCCTCATGGTCTGCGGCGATGATGGCCGCGAGCTTTTTGAGTTTACCCTTGGGGGTGGTTTTTTCCTCTTCCGCCAGCATCCTTTCCAGTTCGTCCACATAGCACTCCTTCCAGAAGCCGTAGACGAGGCTCTGCAGCCAGTGTGTCTGCGTCTCTCCGGGGAAGAGCCAGTCGGCCCCCTCGATGAACGCAAGGAAGTCCTGCGCATACTCGGCCAAGGTATCAAAGCGCCGCCCCCGAGCTTTTGCGCGTAGACCTTGACGACCGTCTCCCACGGCACGCCCATGATGTCGGCCGGACCGTATGTCATGATGGCCACCGGCAGATCCGGGGATAGACAAAAGAGCTTCTCGGCCGTGTAATAGACCTTGCTCGCGTTGCCATCCCCGTCGCTCAAGGTGACGGCGCTATCTGCGGCGAGCGCAATACCCCGTTTGTTCATGACCACCACTTCGCACGTCATAGGCCCTCCCCTGTCGCAATCGCCCTTATGGATCATCCGGCCGCGATGGCTTTCCGCGTCCCCGATACGACCCATCATAGGTCCCGGCTGCGACAACCCATGTCGCATGGGAAGATCCGGATCGGGATGGCCTGGGGCGCGTCATATTCCGAGATGGGGCATGAGCTACTTCGCCCTTGCGGCTCCCGCAAGCTTGCGTGGCTGTCGTCTGAAACGCGTTTGAGGTCTTATAGCGCCGTTGGTGTCCTGTTTTGGGGCTGTGGACCGGATGCGGTAAGGCACCCAGGCACAATTGACATCATCAGTAAACAAGGATGGATATGGCAGCGTCCCCACAAAAGATCCACGCGATTATTCACGAGGCGGCCCTGGCGAGTGCCGCCGCAGCGGTGAGCTTCGCGCAGGTCCCTGGTGCCGATGAGGCGGTCATCCTCCCGATTCAGGCGGCAATGGTCATGGCCATTGCCCGCGAGCACGGGGCCTCGGTCACAGAAGGTGTTGTGGCGAAGTTTCTCTTGCCATATGCGAGTCTGACCGTGGGCCGCGTCGTCGTAGAATGGGTTGTGGGGTGGTTGCCTGGCGCCGGCAACGCTGTGAATGCAGCGACAGCCGCCGCACTGACGGAAACCATAGGCTGGGCGGCTGATAAGTATTTTGGGTCTTTTGTTCGCGCCTAGGTATTACCGCGTACACCCATTCCTTTTAAATTCTCCCCATTTCGTTTCTACTAAATGCACCCTGCTGTTCAACAACAGCCACAGCCCTAGCCGAGCCCTTTGTTCCCTCACTTTCCCTCACGCATTTTCGCGCGTTGAGGTGTATCCCGCATTCGACGCCGATATTGGGAATTGCATTGTGTTTCCATGCCCTGCCTGAACGTAAGGGACTTCCGTGCCCTCTGTATTTTCGACAAACTTAGCCAAGTCTCCGCTCCAATGATGTATTTTCCTGGAGCGCATGCAACGCCAGTTTTCTAGGCCTATATCATCCCCTTATTCCCGCTCCTCAGAGCTCATCAGCGCATTGCCGATTTCGAGAATAACAACTGGTTAAGCATTCGAGTTTCATGGCGATGGCTTAGAAATAATCATCTTGCCGCCATTTTGGGTGATGTGAAACCTGTTGAGAACATTCATTCCCAGCAAGGCTTGCGTCTCCATGTCGGGCATCACGGCGACCTGTACGTTTTGCACACGGAAGTCGCCGAATTGCAGATCCCGTGCCCCAGCGACGCAAACCTGTGCCTCGCCGTTTGCTGTCGTGAAACGCGCTGGCACACAACCGAACAGCCCCATGTGCCGCGCTACGCGTTGCGATACCGAGGTCAGAGAAGCCCCAGTATCCACCACAAACCGCACAGAAACGCCGTTAATCGATCCGTTTATCACATAATTGCCGGTGCGGTTTGTGCCGAGTACCACCGAGCCATCGCGCAGAATCTGAACCCGTGAACTCCCCATCCCCGGGATAAATGTCGTGACCAGACCATAAAAAACCAGGCCAATCACAACCCAGAGCAGGATGTACGAAAACACGGGACCCTTGCGCTTGGGTGGGGCTGGTTTGCGTGCGACCGGTGGCCTATCACGCTGTGCGTCTTTGTACCAGTCCCGGTCTTGGTATCCCATCGTGCCCGGAAGCTTACTCTGCGCGGCCTCCAGAATAAAGCCTGAGCCAGCAAGGCTCTCTCTATTACACATACCGTGGCCACCCCACCCTGAACGACATCACGCGCGCCACCGTGAAGGGCGTGAACGCTCTCGCCATAAGGGGAGACGATCATGAAGATCACAACGATGGGAATGGATCTGGTAGAGACGGTTGTTGCCATCCACGGTGTCAAGGCCCATGGCAAGGCGGCTGTCAAAAAAACTATGCAAACGTCTTCAAAGGCGCACGTCTTTCTCCAGCCATAAGCCTTGTCTCATCGCCCTCGAGGCCTGTGGCTGTGCCCACATATGGGGCTCGAAAACCCTCGGCGCCAGGACACACGGTGAGGCTCATGGCCCCGCACCTCGTGAAGCCCTCCGTCAAAGACCCCAAAGAACGATGCCGTCGCTGCCGACGCGATCCCGGACACGGTCTCGCGTCCCAATATGCGCCTCGTGCCCATCAAGAGCACCGAAAGCCATGCGCTCCTCGCGGCCCACCGCGCCCGCTAGGCGTTTGTGAAGGCGCACAGCGCTTAAGGCCAATCGGATCCACGGATTGCCCTCGGAGTTCGGTCCCTAAGGGGCCATAAGGAGGGCTCAACGCGAGCGGCTCTCGAATGTGCAGTCGCTCCCCTCGGGGATCCCCATAATGCTGGACATATGCGCACAATCGATAACCACTCTTTCGCCGGTATGGAGTTTGGCTGCCGCCGCTTTCTCAGACCCCTTCATCGTCATCTGGTCGTTGACATGGCGCCTACTTTGCAGTGATACCACAGGCCGGTTTGCGAAATCCAGCGCGATGGAGGTCACAACGCCGCTTATCCGTACCGTGTGTCCCGCCAAGCGACGGTTCATCGCCCCCGGATCGGTGTGGTAAGCCGTGTAAAGCTTGCGGGCCGAAATCGTGACCACAGGAAGGCGCGGCGATGTGCTGGCGCCTGTCCTGTGAGGAACGAATAGGGGTAATGCCACATCGGCAATCACGAGCCCGAAAAAGGCCACCACCGTGGCCGCGGTAAGTATGCGCCATTGAATTTCGGCGCAATGGGGGCACTGCAAGGTGCGGTAGTTGATGGTTTGCTTGCAATGTCGGCAGATCATGGTGTTCGTGCTTCCCGTGTCAGAGCGATGCGTCTCTCGCGGGGAGTATAGTGGCAAGCGAGACGATCGGCCACACGGTAAGGGCCGATACGCGCGCCCAAGGTCCTGCAGCCAGGGGGCTGCCGGGCGGGCGCGCCTGTAGCCTCGCCTGTTTCTGCCGTGAGGCTTGGTGTCCCGGGTAACGACTGTCCTCCTTTTTGCCCGGTCTCGCAGGGACCCTCTTATACGGCCATCTCGTTTGGTCGCGCCAGGAATGCCGATCGCCGGAGACCGGCGCACAGACCCGGGTAGGCGCTGCGAACGTGGCCGGCTTCTATCTTGAGTATTTGGCAGCAAAGCGTTGGTGAGGGTACGAATGCACGATATACGCCTTCGGTATCCAGGGATCCGCGATGCGGCCTTTGCGGATGGGGGCCTCATTAGTACCGATGGCACGCGAGGCAGGCATGCCCGCAGCGGCCACTTGCCGTTACGTAAAGCTTATCGACACCCTTCACCGCACCATAGTGCCAACCAAGAAGGTCAGGCCTCGAGGAGTTGGCTGAGATGGACCCCAACCCCTGGACAGAATCTCCCGATCCTTAGGTGGATTATCTGCCGGGTTGGTCAAGCGGCTAGATCCCAGGACGCTGTGGTGTAAGCCTCCCACGGTGTCCGTCGATCCAGTGCTTGATGAGGCCTCTCATGATTATAGAAATGGAAGTATTTTGCAAGAGAGGCCCGTGCTTCAGGTATCGATGCATAGGCCTTGAGATACACCTCCTCATACTTGACAGAGCGCCACAACCGCTCGACGAACACGTTGTCACGCCAGCAGCCTTTGCCGTCCATGCTGATGTCGATCGTGTGGGCCTTCAGGACGTCTGTGAAGGCCTCGGAGGTGAATTGCGCCCCTTGGTCGGTGTTGAAGATCTGCGGGGCCCCATAGAGCTCCAGGGCCTCCTCCAAGGCCTCGACACAGGAGTCGGCCTCCAGGGTGGTGGCCAGCCGCCAGGAGAGCACCGCACGCGTGGCCCAGTCCATGATGGCGACGAGATAGCAAAAGCCCCGGGCCATGGGGACGTAGGTCACATCCGCACACCAGACCTGGTTGGGCCGGGTGATGGTCATGCCTCGCAAAAGATAGGGATAAATGCGATGACCCGGACCCGGGGCGCTGGTCTTGCGCCTGGGGTACAGGGTCTCGATCCCCATGACCTGCATGAGCCGCTGGATGCGCTTGCGGTTTACGAACACGCCGTCGCGCTCGAGCCGGTCCCGCAGGCGCCGCGAGCCCAGGAAGGGGTGCTGGAGGTGGAGGGCATCGAGCCGCTTCATGAGCGAAAGATCCTCCTCGGAGACCACAGGCTTCCCCTGGTAATACACGCTCGAGCGGGGCACGCCAAGCCACGCGCATTGGCGTGCGATCGGCACCACCGGATTCTCGCGCTCGACCCGTTGGAGTCTCTCAGCCGTGGTCATTTGCCGAGCACTCGTGCGAAAAAATCGTTCTGGACCGTAAGCTCTCCAATCTTGGCCAGCAAGGCCTCGCGATCGCTGGTGGGTGTCGTCCCCGTGGGCTTGCCGAAAATGCTCGCCGCCTGGTCGATCAACTGCCGGCGCCACTGGGTCACCTGGTTCGGATGGACCTGGTGTTTGGCTGCGATCTCATGGATAGTCTTTTCCCCGGCCAGGGCCTCAAGGGCCACCTTGGCCTTGAACTGCGGGGCGTGATTGCGTCGTGTCTTGCTCATAGGATTTCTGCTCCTTGTTGCGTTACTGTAAGGGCAGATAATCACCTAAGCTAGTGTCCAAGAATTGGGGTCCATCTCTGGCCTCCAGTATTCGTCCGTAGGGCTTCGCCTTGCCGCTCACTGTGCGGCCCACACCAGACGGTCGCTGCGAGGTCCTTACGGGTTGGCGACGTCTGCTCGCCTGCCGAAAAGCCGGCTTAGACGAGCCTGGCCTGCCCGGCGACCGTGCGACAATTCGCCCCGGGCACTGGCTATGATATGCAGCAATGTCATCATCACCAATCTATTGCGCGATCGCGATGTTGAAACGCAAGGAGGTAGCGAGCAGCCCGTTGCGGAAGTAGAAGCGATGCCCCAACGAATTGCCGAGTGGTGTATCCAGCACCAATCTGCCGCAACCCAGGATGCACGCCTCGCGCTTGAGGCGTGCCATCAAATGCTCGCCATGCCCACGGCCGCGCAAGGCTCCATCGGTGACCAAGTCGTCGACATACAGGAAGCGGCCGTACACGAGGTTCTCTTGCACTCGAAAACCTGCCAACGCGATCACGCGCGAGCCCTCAAGCAGCGCCAGGAGGCGATAGCCACCGGCCACCTGGCGGCGCCAGCGGTCGACAAACTCATCTTCGGTGGCAAGGTGTGGCCGCAACTGCGCCATCAGCGGGTAGCAACGCCGGACACCATCCTCGTCGTCGACATATTGCGGGACCGTCGTCGAGGTGATCATGAAGAGTTTCCCGATGCCGAATGCTCAACCGCTACCTGGGGCGCGAATCGGAGCGCCCCGGCTATGCGATTCCAGGCATTGATGGCGCTGACAGCGACTGTCAGGAACGTGATTTCGCTCTCGGAGAACTGCTCCTGCAGTTCGGCATAGATCGCATCAGAAACAACCGATCCGGCCATGAACGTCAACGCTTCCGCCCATGCCAAGGCGGCATGCTCACGTGCGGAGAACACGCCCGCCTCACGCCATGCCGCCACCAAGTCGAGCTTGACCGAAGGCACCCCGATCTGGCGCGCCACGTTCAGGTGGTACTGGATACAGAATGCGCAGCCGTTGATCTGCGAGGCGCGCAACTTGATCAGCTCGACCAATGATTTGTCGAGCCCCGAGTCACCGACGACTCGGCCAAGGGTACCGAGTGCAGCGGCCGCCGCCGGCGCGATTCGATCAAAAGTGGCGCGGTCGATGCGGGGGTTGTGTTTTGGGGGCGTCATGATGGTCATTCCTGTCTGCCATGGTAAGTGTTAGTATCAGTGCTCGAACATAATATACGAACACTGACATTATGAACAAGACCACGAACAGGACCACGGTACCAAGCGTGGGCGAAGGCAAACGGGGCGAGCAGGGTCACATCGGCTACCTGCTGCGGCAGGCGAATGCCGCCCATCGGCTTGGCATGGAGCGTGCTTTGAAGGACTTGGGGGTCACGCTGCCGCAGTTCTCGGTTCTAACTATGCTCGCAGCCTATCCCGGCGCATCGAATGCGGACTTGGCGCGTCTGTCATTGCTGACACCACAGACCATGAGCGTGATCGTGACGAACCTGGAGCGCCGTGGCGCGGTCTTGCGCCGCCCGCATGCGGTGCATGGGCGCATTCGGCACATTGAGGTGACCAAGGCAGGGCTACAGCTACTCGGCCGGTGCCGCGCCCGCGTAAAGGCGGCTGAAGAAAAACTGCTAGCTCATGTGTCTCCAACCGACGAACAAGTGATCAGGCGCTGGCTGGTGAAAGTGGCGGCGCTTGAAGTTGGACTCTAGTTGAGCGGCTCGTTACCGCAAACAATCGCCCAAAAACTCGGGGACAAGCATGGCAAGCCTTTGCACATACGGACTCCATTCCCTTATCCGGTACAGGTAGTCCGCCGATTGGAGTCTGCCTCATGTATCGCAGGTCTGCGCCGCGTTCGAAGGCGCGCAGCCTCCTGGCCGCAGGGCGCGCAATCCATGGCCGCATCGGTGCGTGCTGGGAACGGCGGGCGGTTGAAGGCCCATGCGGCGTCCGGGTGAGTACGCCTCGACCTTCGTGGCGGCTACGTCGCCGGAACCCCACGCGCGGCGCCCGATCACCGGGGCTTCGCCCGGCGCGGCCAAAGGATCTTCGCACCGGAATATCGCCCACCGTCAGGCATAACGGCATGCCAACCCTTGCTCGCCGTTGTGAGCCCCTCTCGGCGACAGAACTTCAGGAGAAGGCCTCGCAGGTCCCGCGGCTCGCCCATGCAGCTCATGACGCGAAGAGCTGTCTCCCTATGCTCGGTTATCGCCTGCGCGGGCCCGGCCTCCTTGACGGAACGGGAGAGGGAGATCTGCCCACTCCGGTTGCCCCGTCCACCCGATCGACCTGTCCGGGGCCCACACGATATCAGCGCGAAGCCGGGTATGGGAGGGTTGTTGGAGCGGTACGGCGCATCCGGCCTGCGCTCGGCATTGAGGTAGGTGAAGGACTCAATCGGTGCCTCACCGGCACCAAGCGCGTCTTCGAGCGGCGCGTCGCCCTCGGCTCCGCTGCCGAGCAGGCGCGGCTTTGGGATACATGCCGCCCCCGCAAGGCATCGATCTGCGCGACGTCATCATCGCCGTCGAAGGCGATGGATTCCGTGCCCAAGCTTTTGGCATACCTGGACGACTTCCAGGTCAACGACACCGCAGATCTCAGCGTGAGGCGCGGCGACACGACGCGCGAGACGGCCGCAATCTTGCGACTGGGGATGTGACGGTAATGAAAGGCAAGGCGCCACTCGCGAGGGTGGCGCCACCAGACAAGGCCGTTCCGTTCAGCTGTTGATTGGGATGCTGCGGCCGCGCGGACTGCCAGCCTGGGCGCGCTTGTCGATGGTGACGGTAAGCACGCCGTTCTTGAACGAGGCCTTGAACGTATCCTGATCGGCATCTGCCGGCACATTCAGTGCGCGCTGGAAGCTGCCGTAACTGCGCTCGATGCGGTGATACTGGGCGTCCTTATGCTCTTGCTCCTGACGCTTCTCGCCGCGGATGTAGAGCACGTCGTCTTCCAGCGTGAGCTGGATGTCCTTTTCCTCGACGCCCGGCACCTCAAGCGTGATGCGGTACTGCTTGTCGGTTTCCTGGATGTCGAGCGATGGACGTAGAAGGCCCTGCCATTCGGGCGCCACTCTCGGCCAGCTCAGCCGTGGCCAGGAAAGCCCGAAACCGTGGAAGGCATCATTGAAGAGTCGATCCACCTCACGGTGCAATTGCAGCAGGGGATCGAGGGTAGTCGACGGCATGCTGGCCGGCGCAGTTGCTTTCGTTATAGGCAAGCTACTTACGTCCTGCTGAACCTCCTGTTCCTTTTTGAACCAGTTCCATGGCGCCCATTTCTTCAAGTCGATGTTCATGGTCTTCTCCCAATCGTTGACTGGGTGAAGCGAATGTGAGGTCCGACACGTGGGATTTCAAGGCCTCGATCATGCTGGCGCGAACCGCGCTGGGTGCTCTTTCACTGGCTCTCAAACCGCAAGCGTGCTCAAAAAGCGCCGGCGGCGCAGCTCCAGTCTTCACTATCAAGGCCTCGCGTTGATGGCAACCGTCGCGTCGGCGCCTCGATCTGCGGCAGGGCGACTCACCAGACCTTTTATGGCTGAGCAGCGGTCGATCGACGCGGCCAGCGCTGCTTCCATGCGCTGCTGGTCGGCAAGACACATGGGCATGTCGGCGAGCCAGTGCGCGCCAGGCTCACGGGCCTGTCGTGCTGGGGCCGCTGCGCCAACCTTAACCCGCGCGGCAGCGGCCACGCCACCCCCCTACCCCATCACCGGCACGTTGAGCCCGACGGGTGCGTACGTACTTGATAGCCCAGGGCCTGGATCTCGCTGCGCCCCCAGCAGCGGCACCAGCGCCGCGGCGCCGCTCGGGGGGGGGGGGGGGGAGCGGATGAGGCGGCTGATGTCCATGAAGGCGCTGTTCGGCGGGGGAGCCAAGTCGTTCCAAGGGACTTTTACGCCGACGGC
Source organism: Acidiferrobacter thiooxydans (assembly GCF_003333315.1). Classification (GTDB taxonomy): domain Bacteria; phylum Pseudomonadota; class Gammaproteobacteria; order Acidiferrobacterales; family Acidiferrobacteraceae; genus Acidiferrobacter; species Acidiferrobacter thiooxydans. The sequence continues at coordinate 1,413,198 of NZ_PSYR01000001.1, read as the reverse complement.
GGCTCGTTCAACTCATAGCTAGTGCTGCGCCCACCCGCGGCGGATTTGCGTAATGCGCCGTAGGCCAGCAGTTCGTTGATGTCGCGCAGGGCAGTATCGGGCGAGCACTTGGCGATGGCTGCCCACTTGCTGGTGGTGAGCTTACCTTCGAAGCCGTCGAGCAGGCAGTTGAGTAGCTTCACCTGACGCGCGTTAATCGGCGTTTCCGCGAATCGCTGCCAGAACCGCGCGCGCGCCAATACGGTGTCTAGGGAGTGCTGTGCCTGATCGACCGCGCGGCGCAGGGCGTCGAGGAACCAGGCGAGCCACTCTGTGACGTCGAGCGTCGCCTTCTGGGTCCGTTCCAGGACGTCATAATACGCCTTGCGTTCCCGTTGGATCTGCGCCGACAGGCTGTAAAAGCGTTGCGGGCTGCCGTCGGCGCGCGCCAGCAGCAGGTCGCCGATGGCACGGACGATGCGACCGTTGCCGTCGTCGAAGGGATGCAGGGTGACAAACCACACATGGGCGAGTCCCGCCTTGATGAGTGGAGGCTCTTCCGACTCCCCGTTGAGCCATTCGAGATAACGACCCATCTCGGCCTCCAGGCGATCGGCCGGCGGCGCCTCGAAATGCACGCGCCGCCGGCAAATGGGGCCGGACACCACCTGCATCGGACCGCCGGCATCGTCCCTCCAGCCGCCAACGAGACCGGAGTAGCCGGTAGGAAAGAGCGCTGCATGCCAGCCGGACAAGCGCTTCCGCGTAACCGGGGCCACGCAGTTGGCGGTGGCGTCGAGCACCATCTCGACCACACCTTCCACATGCCGATCCATCGGCGCCAGGGCGCCGATGTCCACACCCAGGCGACGGGCGATACTCGATCGCACCGACTCGACATCGAGCCGTTCACCCTCGATCTCGCTGGTCTTGACCACGTCCTCAGTGAGCGCTGAGAGGCTCGCCTGGTCGCGCTTTGGCCTGCCGATGTCGGCTAGACACCCCATGAGCAGGCCTTGGGCACGGCTGACCTCAGCTATAGGCCCTGCGAGCGCTGCCAGGTCGTAGCGCCAGCGCGGCCAGTCGCTGGCCTGCCAGATGTACTTGTAATCGCCGCTGTTCATGCGGAGATTATGAGATGTATTCACTGCGGGCGCAACATATTCACCGCAGATTATACGGTGGTTTGTTCGAGTGTTTACCGCAAGAAGTTGGGTTACCCCAATGATTCCGGTTGTTGGGGTGGTTATTGGGTGTAAATGGGTGAGACTCTGGGTATTTCCCGCACGAGACACATCCGTTTCGGATAGTTCGATATTCATTCAGTTCCATGCAGCGCCGTGCACCCTTGAGCAACAGAATTCGTTGCCGCTCGCGCACCGACGTCGACTCGAATGAGATGGACCCCAACCCCTGGACAGAATCTCCCGATCCTTAGGTGGATTATCTGCCGGGTTGGTCAAGCGGCTAGATCCCAGGACGCTGTGGTGTAAGCCTCCCACGGTGTCCGTCGATCCAGTGCTTGATGAGGCCTCTCATGATTATAGAAATGGAAGTATTTTGCAAGAGAGGCCCGTGCTTCAGGTATCGATGCATAGGCCTTGAGATACACCTCCTCATACTTGACAGAGCGCCACAACCGCTCGACGAACACGTTGTCACGCCAGCAGCCTTTGCCGTCCATGCTGATGTCGATCGTGTGGGCCTTCAGGACGTCTGTGAAGGCCTCGGAGGTGAATTGCGCCCCTTGGTCGGTGTTGAAGATCTGCGGGGCCCCATAGAGCTCCAGGGCCTCCTCCAGGGCCTCGACACAGGAGTCGGCCTCCAGGGTGGTGGCCAGCCGCCAGGAGAGCACCGCACGCGTGGCCCAGTCCATGATGGCGACGAGATAGCAAAAGCCCCGGGCCATGGGGACGTAGGTCACATCCGCACACCAGACCTGGTTGGGCCGGGTGATGGTCATGCCTCGCAAAAGATAGGGATAAATGCGATGACCCGGACCCGGGGCGCTGGTCTTGCGCCTGGGGTACAGGGTCTTGATCCCCATGACCTGCATGAGCCGCTGGATGCGCTTGCGGTTTACGAACACGCCGTCGCGCTCGAGCCGGTCCCGCAGGCGCCGCGAGCCCAGGAACGGGTGCTGGAGGTGGATCGCATCGAGCCGCTTCATGAGCGCCAGATCGTCCTCGGAGACCACAGGCTTCCCCTGGTAATACACGCTCGAGCGGGGCACGCCAAGCCACGCGCATTGGCGTGCGATCGGCACCACCGGATTCTCGCGCTCGACCCGTTGGAGTCTCTCAGCCGTGGTCATTTGCCGAGCACTCGTGCGAAAAAATCGTTCTGGACCGTAAGCTCTCCAATCTTGGCCAGCAAGGCCTCGCGATCGCTGGTGGGTGTCGTCCCCGTGGGCTTGCCGAAAATGCTCGCCGCCTGGTCGATCAACTGCCGGCGCCACTGGGTCACCTGGTTCGGGTGGACCTGGTGTTTGGCTGCGATCTCATGGATAGTCTTCTCCCCGGCCAGGGCCTCAAGGGCCACCTTGGCCTTGAACTGCGGGGCGTGATTGCGTCGTGTCTTGCTCATAGGATTTCTGCTCCTTGTTGCGTTACTGTAAGGGCAGATAATCACCTAAGCTAGTGTCCAAGAATTGGGGTCCATCTCTGAATGAAGTGGTCCCTACGCAGCGGACCTCATAGACGGGTCTTGATCTGGGTGTTGCATTCTGCGCGCATACTCGTTGGGCGACAAGTATCCGAGTGATGAGTGCAGGCGGACAGGATTGTAGAATCCGTGGATGTATTGCGCGATCGCTCTGTGGGCGTCCTGTTTTGTCGCATACGGCTCGGTCGCTTCTTCGGTCTTCAGTGTTGCGAAGAAGCTCTCCGAGACCGCATTGTCCCAGCAATTTCCCTTGCGACTCATGCTGGCCACCATGCCAAGTGCGCCGAGAGCGTTGCGGAAATCATCGCTGGCGTACTGGCTGCCGCGGTCGGAATGAAACACCGTACCGGATGGCGGTGTCTGGAGATGGCAGGCATTGCGCAGCGCATTGAGCACCAGCTCATCGGGCATGCGATCCGAGAGGCTGTAGCCGAGCACCTGGCGTGTCTGTAAGGCGATAATCACCGCCAGGTACAGCCAGCCCTCACGAGTGGCAACGTACGTGATGTCGCTTGTCCAGGCCGGCACGGCTGTGTCGACGCTAAATCGCCTCTGTAGGACGTTCGGGGCGATGGCGCGCTGATGGGCACTGTCGGTCGTGCGCGGCACGAAGCGCCCTTTACGCACGCCTCGCAAGCCTTCCTCGCGCATCACTCGATGCACACGTTTGGGGTTGATGCGCATGCCCTGTGCGCGCAGGGCATGCGTGAGGCGCCGGCGACCATAGCGGCGCCGGCTTTCCTCGTGGACCTGTATGATCGCTGCACGCAACGGAGCGTCCGCGTCGCTCTGTGGCGCACGTTCTCGGGCCTGCCAGGCGAAGAATCCCGACGTCGATACCTCAAGTACCTTTCTATTACACACATCTTTCTGTCAACAAAGCATGAGGCATCGATGAATATCGATAGGTAATCGAATGGCCTGTCTTATGCGTTGCAGAGATGCCGGCGAAAGTCCCGCACGAGCGGATAGATCCAGATACTTTTGACGGGCTTTGCGTGGCGATGCAAGACGTCGAGCTTACCGCGCCCTTGAGTATCCCCAAGGTTTTGCCAGTTGGCCGCCTTGTAGCAGGTACCGGTAAAGCGCGGCTTCTCGACGAAGGTTTCGAGCAGAACCGGGCGATAGCTGTAGCGGGCGTGCCAGTCGTCGGGGAGTCGGCGGCTGACCAAGGCCAGGATCCGTGAGGCCAAGTTTGGGCAATGGATCCACGGCAGAATAAGGAAACGGGCATTGTTGACGATCAGGTGCAGATTGCGTTGCCGCTGATCGACCGTCCAGCCGATGGCCTGATCGCGGGGCTTGACCTTCCAGGCGCTGGCCCCGAAGCCCAGGGCCGCGACGATCTGGCCTTGGGCGCGTACGAAGTAGCGCAGTTGCGCCCCGGGCATGAGGGTATGCCCGAGGTAGTGGTGGCGTTCGATATAGGCGTTCCACAGCCGCGATTCGGCTCTGCCGAGGACCGGATCAATGGTGAGCGTAGCGAGATCGATGGCCGGGATGACGGCGGGTTCGCAAACCGCCTGTTCGATGTCCGGATAGGACCGGTAGGTGACGGGCTTGGGGTTGCGCGGCGGGGGCAGTGTGATCAGCCCATCGGCGTGCATGCGGTTGAGGGCCACGCGACAGCTCATATCCTTCAGAGCGCCATTTTCCCGGCGCCATCCGAGCCTCTCACAGACTTCCCGGGATAAACGAGCACGGTTCATCTGGGGGGTCGTGAGCCACTCGCGGATCAGCGCGATCTCGGCTGGTGTAAACTCTCGTCCGCAGTAGCGCATCGTTCAGCTCGAGTCGCGCGGGCTGAGGACATGTTTATGGGCACGCAGTGTCTCGACCGTCTCGTAAAGACTCGTCCAGCCGCGCCAGAGCACGGTGACGCCGGGTTCGCCATCCCCCTTGCGGCCCAAGTGGCCGCCGAGCCGGCCCAGCATGCGCACCATGTCGCGCAGCGTCGGGGCAGGACCTGCGGGGGGCAATGCCCGCGTGACGCGGATATGCAGCGCTTCGACCTCCTCCTCGGAGAACACCTCGGTGGCCGGCCGATCCGGGTGCGCGCGGGCCAGGTAGGTCACATGCATCAGGCGCACGCCGATGATGCTGAAAAGCGTCAGATAGCGCTTGAGGCGCAAGGCCTCCTCGAGCAGGCAGTCCTCGACCTTGCAGCCGGATTTGAGCACCTTATGCCAGATCTCGATGCCCCAGCGCCGCCCATACCACCGCACCTTCTCGGTGGCGGACGCGAAGTCTTTGACGATGAGATTTGTGAGCAACACCCAGCTGATCGGCTCCACCCCGGCCGGCGGGGACGACTCGGTCGCCCCGATCAGGGTGACGGTCACAGGCTCGCTGGAGCCGGACGTCTGGGCCGCCCCACGGCGCGGTGGGGGCTGGATCGTGACCTCGGCTGTGCGCACCTCGATCGCCGCCGTGCGCGCCTTACGACTGCCGTTGCCAGGAACCTCAATCGTCATGCTCCCCCATGCCGGGGCATCGCTCAACGCCTCGAGCATCCGCGTGCAGCCCGCGCTGTCTTCGGGCACGAGCTTGCGGTCGGTGCGCGCGCGGATGAGATAGTGCGCCTGCAGGTCCTGGGCGCGTGTCAAGAACTCGAAGAAGTCCGATTCGCGGTCGGCCACGGTGACGACCGGCACGCCCGCGGGCGCCCGCTCGACCGTCTCTTTGAGCGCAATAAGCCATTTCGCGCTCTCTTTTTCCTCGATCGCCGTGACCTGCAGGCGCTCGATCTTCTCCTGATAGTCTTCCTCCGGGATCTCCCCGCGCGCCCAGATGCTTTGGCTCACGATCCCGAGCGGCACGCCCGAGGTGGTGAAGGCCAGTGCGTTATGCATGATGAGGCCCCGGTCATGCGCGGCGTTGCTCTTGCCAATCGGTCCGAGGCCCCGAGTCCTGACGTGCCGGCCGTAGGAGAAGAAGACCGTGTCCTGCATCACCAGCACCGCACCCCCGCAGCCGGCCATGCGCGCGGCCGTCGCTTCCCAATGGGGTTTGAGGATCCCCGCCGCGCTCGCCTTGGCATTATTGAACAGCCGATACGCCGCTTGCGTACTGGCCCAATTGCCGCACGCTTCATTGATCGGCGAGCCGGGAGATTGGGCGAGATATTCCGCAGTTTTCACCAAGCGACGATCCAGGCGTTTATCGGAGAGGTCGGCGCGGGCAAACTCTTGTCTCACCCACTCGACCGACTCTGTGCCGGCCTCCATGATCGCCCGCACATCCGGATCCCCACAACGCCTCGACTTTTGCACGCCGTCCGCCTGTCCTTGTCGCACGCCGCGACAACCGCCACCTTACGCAATCTCGGCGCGTGTGTCCAGCACTTTCGTTAGGCGCGTCAAACAATCAGAGAAAATCGCCAAAGATGTGTGCAATAGAAAGCTCAAGTACCCGGCACATGAACCCGATCGGGTAGTGAGTCCGCTGCGAGGCGATATAGGCGTACTTCACTTGGACTCCTTCGCAAAGTACGCTGCGGCTTTTTTTATGAAATCGCGCTCCATGCGCAGCTGAGCATTCTCGGCTCGAAGCCGTGCATTCTCGGCTTCCACATCGCTCACAGGACGGCGCTTCCCGTCCTTGGCGAACCCTGCTCCATCACGCGAAATGCGGATCCAATTAGCCAGCGTCTTGACCGAAATACCGAGCTTGCGGGCAGCCTTTGCCGCTCCGAGGCTCTTTGCCAATGACACTGCCTGCGCCTTGTAATCGGCGGTATATTGAGCACGAACCTGACGTTCCATAGTGACCTCCAAGTGGTTGGTTTAATCCATCCATTAGAGGTCCGTCAACGGGGGACCACTTCAGTCGGCCCCAAGCCAGGTGGCCCCCACTGCGTGGGCGATACGGTCACGCTCACTATCGGCAAGGCCTCGCTGGCGTTGTCGTCTGCCGTGCCCCCGGCGTGGGTGGCCGCCCTCCTTATGGCCCTTAAGGCCTGATCCCCATGCGCATGTTCATAGACCCCTTGGCCGTGTATCTGCACCGTGATCCCATCGACTTCCGGGTGGGGATCGATGGGCTCGCCGCCCGTGTGGAGCAAGAGATGGCCTTGTCCCCCTTAACGGGCGCGCTCTTTATCTTCACGAACCGCAGGCGCGACCGCGTGAAGATCCTCTATTGGGATCAGACCGGCTTTGCGCTGTGGTTAAAGCGCCTGGAGGCGGCGCGCTTTGCCTGGCCGCGCAAGGTCTCGGAGGCGGTCCTGACACTCTCGGAAGACCAGCTCCAGTGGCTGCTCGCAGGCTATGACATCACCCTCATGAAGCCGCATCCGTCCTTGGTGTATCAGCGGGTTTCCTAGCAAAAATTGTGGCCATGGGGGTGCAATATCGATTCGACTGTCGTATAATCGTGGCTATGACGGACGGCATACGGGACACGGCGCTACCCAACGACATCGAGGCCCTGAAGGTCTTGATCGCCGTGCGCGATGCCACGATCGAGCGCTTGACCCGCCATGCCGAACTCCTGCAGGAACAACTGAACCTCGCGATCGCCCGGCGCTATAGCGCACGCAGCGAGAAGGGTCCAAGCCCGCAGATGGGGCTCTTTGACGAGGCCGAGGTCGAGGCTGAGCGGGAGGCCCTCGCCGCTGAGGAGGTCCCGGAAGTCGAGAGCGTGGTGGCCGGCCACATCCGCAAGGCCCGCGGGTACCGCAAGCCCTTGCCGGCCGCTCTCCCCCGGGTGGACATCATCCATGAGCTCCCCGAAGAGGCGCGCCTAACCCCCGATGGGCAGCCGCTGGTGGTGATCGGCGAAGAGGTGAGCGAACAGCTCGACATCGTCCCGGCCACCATACGGGTATTGCGCCATGTGCGCCTGAAGTATGGGGTCCGGAAGGACGACGCGTCGGGGGTGAAGATCGCCCCGCTGCCCCCGCAACCCCTCCCAAAGACCCTGGCAAGCCCCGGCCTGCTCGCCCATATCGTGGTCTCGAAGTACCAGGATGCCTTGCCCCTCTACCGCCAGGAGCAGATCCTGACGCGCATCGGGGTGGATCTCCCGCGGGCCACTATGGCGCGCTGGATGGTGGCCTTGGGCACCGAGACCGCGCAACCGCTTGTGAATCTCCTGCGCGATCAACTGCTGGCCTACGGGTATATCAGCATGGACGAGACCCCCACCCAGGTCCTGAAGGAGCCGGGCAAGGCCGCCACATCACAGTCCTATCTGTGGGTGCAGCGGGGCGGACCGCCCGAGGCCCCCATCATCCTCTTTGACTACGACCCGAGCCGTTCCCAGGAGGTGCCCTTGCGCCTGCTCGCAGGCTTCACGGGTATCCTGCAGACCGATGGCTATGCCGGTTATTGTGCCGCGGTCCGTGCCCAGGGGCTCATCCACGCAGGATGCCTCGCCCATGCGCGACGCCGCTTTGATGAGGTCATCAAATCGCAAGGCAAGCACAGAAAGAAAGGCCTGGCCGAGGAGGCGCTCGCCCAGATCCAGAAGCTCTATGCCGTGGAGAAGGCGGCGCGCCCCCTAAGCCCCGAAGACCGGCAGCAGTACCGCGCCCAGCATGCCAAGCCCCTGTGGGACACCCTCCGTACCTGGCTTGATATCCACCGCCCCGGCGTCCCGCCGCAAAGCGCCTTGGGCCGGGCTTTGGCGTATCTTGCGAACGAATGGGACAAGCTCGTCGTGTATCTCACCGATGGGCGTATCCCGATCGATAACAACGCGACTAATGCCGTTAACGGCATTAGTCGCGTTATTCCGCGTCACGGATTATTCCGCCTCGCCCGCATGGAGAGAGATTTTGGGCTTGTTGTCAGGCATTAGCAGACCAGCCCCCTGTTCGTGACGCGGCATAATCCACGTGGTCTCCTGAGTTCGGCAATGGTGCCAAACCAGGAGAAGCCACATGGAGACAGATGGTTCGCAAAGAGGTGAGCGCCCCGGACCCCTTGAGGCATACGTCGACGCGTTTCTGGACGACCAACGGATCGCCGGGTACTCCCCGAACACCCTGGCCGAGCGCAGGGCGGTGACCATCGCCTTCGCGCGGTGGGCCAAGCGGCACGCCATCGCCGAGGGGTCCCTCGGGGAGGAGCACGTCCAGTCCTTCATCAGGCGCCGGCCGCCGCAATGTTCGGCCACCGAGAGCGAGCGGGCCACGGTACGACGTTTTCTGGCCTATCTGCGCGCGTGCGGCGTCATGCCGTCTGCACCCTCCCAGCCGGACACGCCTGCCGAGGCACTGGTGGCGCGCTACATCACTTTCCTCCGCAAGGATCGGGGACTCGCCGAGCGTTCGATCCTGGTCTATGCGCCCTGCGCCCGGGCGTTTCTGGCCACCCGGCAGGCGCAGGCGGGGCGGCTTGCGCTCGATCAGTTGGATGCCAAGACGATTCACGCCTTCCTGCTCGGCCGGATCAGGAATCACGCCTCGGAGTCGTCGCGGTTGGTGACCGTGGCGCTGCGCTCGCTGCTGCGCTTCCTCTTCCTGCGCGGCGAAACCCCGAGGGACCTCTCGGCGGCGGTCCCGACGATGCGTACGTACCGTGAGGCGGGCGTGCCGGCGCTGTTGACGCCCGAGGAGGTCGAGGAGGCGCTGGCGAGTCCGGATCGATCGACCTCCAAGGGCCGGCGCGACTACGCCATCCTTCTGCTGCTCGCGCGCCTCGGGCTGCGCGCCTCCGAGGTGGTCTTGCTTACGCTCGAGGATGTTCATTGGCGCACCGGCGAGCTGGTTGTGCGCGGGAAGGGGTCCCGGATGGAGTCCCTGCCGCTTCCCGCCGATGTGGGTCGGGCGCTGGCTGAGTATCTGCGCCGCGACCGGGGCACCACCACCTCCCGCCGCGTGTTCCTGCGTGCGATCCCGCCGCGCATCGCACTCACGGGCCCGTGTGCCATTGACCACATCGTGCGGCTGGCCCTCGCCCGTGCCGGCATCCCGCCGCAGCCACAGCACGTCGCGCACCTGTTTCGGCACAGTCTGGCGACCCGGATGATCCGCCAGGGCGCCTCCCTCGCGGAGATCGCCGAAGTGCTGCGGCACCATACGCAAGCGAGCACCCGGATCTACGCGAAGGTCTCGCTGGAGGCGTTGCGGGGCGTGGCGCTCCCGTGGCCGCTGACCGGAGGTGCGCCATGAGCGCGCTTGGGGAGGCCCTGACCCAATACATCACGGTGCGCCGCGCCCTCGGGACGCGGCTGGCGGAGCCGGCTAACACACTCCGGCAGTTCGTCACATTTCTCGAACAGGAGGGCTCCGCGCACATCACCACGGCGTTGGCGCTGCGCTGGGCGACCGCCCGTCCCGGCGTGCAGAAGGCTACCTGGGGCCGGAGGCTCTCGATGGTGCGGAAGTTCGCGGCCTGGTGGAGTGCCTTCGATCCGCAGACCGAAGTGCCCCCTCGGCATCTGGTGTCCTCACGGCACCGCCGCCCCCGCCCCCATATCTACACGGAGGCGCAGACGCAAGCCCTGATGGCCGCGGCGGCGCAATGCCGATCACCCACCGGCCTGCGTGCACTGACGTATACGACGCTCATCGGGCTACTCGCCGCCACCGGTCTGCGTCCGGGCGAGGCGCTCGCGCTGGATCGCAGTGACGTGGATCTCCAGAACGGGATCCTCTTCATCCGCGAGACCAAGTTCGGCAAGTCCCGCCTCGTGCCCATCGCCGCCACTACGCGCCTCGCGCTCGCGCACTATGCCGCGCGACGCGACGCGTTGTGTCCGCATCCGCAGACCCCGGCGTTCCTGCTCTCCGAGCGGGGGCGGCGCCTCGCCGGCTCCAGCGTCCGGCGGATGTTCGTCAGACTCTCCCGCGCCGTCGGCCTGCGCCCTGCAAACGGTTCGCCCCGCGCTGGCCGCGGGCCGCGGCTGCAGGACTTTCGCCACTCGTTCGTCACCGGCCGGCTGGTGGCATGGTACCGCGCCGGGGCGGATGTCACGCGCGAGCTGCCGAAGCTTGCGACGTATGTCGGCCACACCGAAGTTGGCCTCACCTACTGGTACATCGAGGCCGTGCCGGAACTGCTGATGTTGGCCACCGAACGCCAAAGCGGGCGTGCGGATACGGGAGGTGCACGATGAGCCCGACGACATTCCCGGCCTTGCTGCAGCAATTCTTCACCGAGCGGTTGCTTGGGAGCCAGGGTGCGAGTCCGCACACCGTGGGAGGCTACCGCGACACCTTCCGCCTGCTGTTGCGCTTTGCCGCGGCACACCTGCACTGCACCCCGTCGGCGCTGCGCCTCGAGCAGCTCGATGCCCCGCTCCTGGAGGCGTTCCTCGAGTATCTGGAGCGTGAGCGGGGCAATGGGGCGCGCACCCGCAATCAGCGGCTCGCGGCCCTTCACGGCTTCTTTCGCTACGTGGCGCTGGCCGAACCGGCGCGCAGTTTGCAGTGTCAGCGCATCCTCGCGATTCCGCCCAAGCGCTTCGAGCGCGGGCCGGTGGCGTTTCTCACCCCGGAGGAGGCGCAGGCGCTCATCGCCGCCCCGGATGCCGGGACCTGGATCGGCCGGCGGGATCGCACCCTCTTGGCACTGGCCCTCCAGACCGGCCTGCGCAGCAGTGAGATCCGGCAGCTTTGCTGCCGGGACGTCGCGATCGGCACAGGACCCCATGTACGCTGTCTCGGCAAAGGACGCAAGACGCGCTGCACCCCGTTGCGCCCCGAAGTGGCGGCCCTCCTCAAGGCATGGCTATGCGAACGCCGAGGGGATCCTGCGGATCCGGTCTTTCCGAGCGCCCGGGGTGGCGGCGCCTTGAGCGCAGATGCCCTGGCAGGCATCGTGGCGCGGCACACGGCGACCGCCGGCCGAGCCTGCCCCTCGTTAAAGACCAAGCGCGTCACCCCGCACACGCTGCGACACGCCGCGGCCATGGCCCTGCTGCAAAGCGGCGTCGATATCACGGTCATCGCCCTGTGGCTCGGACACGAATCGACGCAGTCCACGGAGATTTATCTGCATGCCGACATGCGCCTGAAGGAGCAGGCGCTGGCGCATGCGACCTCCGCGGGCATTGCGCCCCGCCGCTTCCACGCCCCCGATCGGCTGCTTACGTTCCTCGAGGGCCTGTAATTATGCCGCGACCGGGCGTGCCATTGATCCGCGATCCGCCGCGAAATCGCAGCGCTGCACCGTGACGCGGAATAATCCGTGACGCGGAATAACGCGACCGAGAATGCCTTGCGACCCTTCTGCGTTGGTCGAAAGAATTGGGTCTTCCATGACACCGTGGCGGGCGCGAAGGCCTCCGCCAACCTCTATGGCCTCATCGAGACCGCCAAGGCCTGCGGCCTCGAGCCCTATCATTACCTGCGCCGGATCTTCACTGATCTCCCCAAGGCTTGCACCGTCGAAGACTTCGAGGCGCTGCTGCCCATGAATCTTACCTCCGACCCGACGTTGCCCCGCTTCACGCCCCGGCGCTGACCCCATCACCCCGCCCCGGCGCCCCCACCCCGGGCGCCGGGGCCAGACCATCCCGCATCCTGGCTGTTAAAGAACTGTTGCCTACTACCCCGGTTGCCCGATCCACACGACCGACCTATCCATGGCCCACACGATATCAGCGTGACGCCAGGCGTGGGAGGGTGGGGTTAATGGAGCGCATAGTACGCCAGGCCAAGCTGGCACTGAATAGCGGGTGCAAGTCCCGCACGGAGCAAGGGTGAGCCGCCCACTCCGGCCCCAAGCTATGCGCGGCCCTGGGTAACCAGGGACGTGAAGTGTTAGTCGGGGAGTCCGTAGGCGAGGTATTGAGCCACGAAATACATCAATTCGGGGTGCCGACGCTGTTATGCGAAGCGGAAGGCTACGGTGGGACCCAGCGACAAGGCAAGTCGGGTCCCACACCCCGCGGGGTCGGAGACCCTCAGCATGCGGAGACGTTCAGTGTACGGAACCTGGGAGGCCCCCGTCGGCCTCTGGGCGAAGAGTTTGTGGTCGCGCACAGAGCGACACGGGAACCCCGGTGGGGATACGCCGTGTCGGACGGTGGGGGAGTCGGACAAGGTCGTAGTACCGAGGAAACCTATGAACAAGACAGCGAAACCTGAGGCGGAATGGGTGGAGGGAAGGACCTTGACCAAGAGGAACAGCCAACACGATGCCGGTGCCCGGGCTCAGAACCGGAGTAGCACTACGTCACGTCTGCTGGCTGTGCGCAAGGCAGCAAAAAGAGATAAGGCCCGACAGTTCACGAGCCTCATGCACCACCTGACCGTCGACCTATTGGAGCAGAGCTTTCGGGTCCTGTCCCACCAAGCGGCGGCCGGGGCGGATGGGGTCACGTGGACGGAGTACGAAACACAGATAAGAGTCAACCTGGAACGGCTTCACCACAGGGTGCAAGACGGGACCTACCGCCCGCAACCGGCGCGGCGGGTCCTGATCCCCAAGGAAGACGGCAGCGAGCGACCGTTGAACATCCTCTGCCTGGAAGACAAGATCGTCCAGCAGGCGGTGGTGACGGTTCTCAATGCCATCTATGAAACCGACTTCCTGGGGTTCTCTTATGGGTTTCGTCCCGGTCGGGGCCCGCACGACGCGCTCGATGCCCTGATCGTAGGGATCGAACGTAAGCCGGTGAACTGGATATTGGACATGGACATTCGAAAATTCTTTGACACTGTCAAACACGGATGGCTGCTCCGATTCCTGCAACACCGTATCCAAGATCGGCGTCTCTTGCGCCTTCTGCGCCAATGGTTGAAGGCCGGCGTGTTGGATGAACATGGCCACCGAGTCTTGGGCACGATCGGCACCCCGCAAGGGGCGGTCGTCTCGCCTCTCATGGCTAATGTTTATCTGCACTACGTCTTTGATCTCTGGGTGCAGCAATGGCGCAAGCGCCACGCCCGGGGAATACTCGTGGTGGTACGGTATGCCGATGACGTCGTCGTGGGGTTCCAAAACCCAGACGATGCCAGTCGCTTCCGCCGCGAGATTGAAGTCCGTCTTCAGGAATTCGGTCTCGCGCTCCATCCCGACAAGACCCGGCTGATCCGTTTCGGTCGGTTCGCCCATGAGCAGAACAGGAAGCGGGGCCTCGGCAAACCCGAGACCTTCAACTTCCTGGGCTTTACGCATATCTGCGGGGTGAGCCGTCAGGGACGGTTCTTGATTCACCGCAAAACGCGGAGAGATCGCCTACAGGCCAAGCTCAAGGCGCTAAGCCAAGAGCTGAAAAAGCGCCTTCACCAACCTGTTCGTACCACGGGCCACTGGCTTCGCAGCGTCGTTCAAGGTCACCTGAATTACTATGGTGTCCCTCTAAACGGCGCCGCCCTAAGCCTGTTCTGCTACGAGGTACGGTCACGGTGGTACCGGGCGCTCTGTCGGCGTAGTCAACGCAAGCGGCTAAATTGGGAACGTTTCGGCAAGGTTGCCGACCATTGGATACCCAAGGCTGCTATCGTGCATCCTTATCCCCACCACCGCTTTGACGCCAAATACTCAAGGTAGGAGCCGGATGCGTTAGCAGCGCCTGTCCGGATCTGTGCGGGGGGTGCCGAGTAATCGGCATCCCTACCGCGACCTGATGACAGAGGCTGCAAGGCGTAGCAGCCGCCAATCACACGCCTCTGTGGAATTCCAAGCGGGTACCGATCATGGAGTGAATCCGGCAGAGAACCTAGTGAGGCGTGGCGGTCGTGGCGAAAGCGAAGCTCTCTTGAGACGGCCTTAGGCGTTTTGGTACGCCAGGCCGAGGTCGCCAGATATTCGGCCTCCTTCGTCAGGCCGGCCATACGACGCAGGGCAAGGAAGACCTCGTGCTGAGGTTCTTACACGAGTGCACGGCTGTGGACATTCTTCAAGCTAACGGCACATATAGGTGCCGTTTCCGTTAACGGCCCCTTTTCTGAGTGCTCTCATGACATTTGTGGCGGGCCACCCGATCGCTAAACTGCTTGCGAGACCCACCACAATAGCGCTCACTGGGGCAATCCATAGAGCATAAGAAAACGCCTTGTAAAATATGCCCCCTAAGAGGCGTCCCACGAGAAGGCCTGCACCCAATCCAAGGATGCACCCCGGAATAACCTGCCATAACACGGCACGCAAAGCCAGGCGCCGAAAATCTCGAGAGGACGCGCCGAGCACAGCGCGAATATGATACTCGCTCATTTTCCACCGGCGTATATGGTTTTGCACCGCATAAACTCCGAGCAACGTGATCGCAATCCCTCCTATCGCAAGCACGACAAGGACTTGCGCCACATCCGATGAATACCGCGCACTTTTGCGGATGAGACTTCCATATCGTTGCATGTGAAGCACCACCGCACCCGGTATGGCGTCTTCAATCTGATCCCTCACGGCTTTTTGGTAGACGGCCGACGCATTTCTCAAAGACACGATAACATTCCCAGACGACTCCATTCCGACGGAGGCCAGGACGTTTTCCGTTGGCAAGTACGCAGTGCCCCATGTGTGGCTCCAGGGTTGTAATTGCCAAGACACCGGCACTACTATGCCGGCCACCTGCACGGTTTCCACCCCTACTCGCAGGGTCCGGCTCAAACAGGGCCCATTGCCGAAAAACGCGTGACAGGCCTCATTCCCTAGGATTACAGCGGCCGAGGATTGCGACACATTCGTTGGGCCGAAGCTCTGGCCAGACATGAAAGGAATTCCCAAAACTCGAAAAAAATCCCGACTCACCCAATCGATATTGAGGTACCCCACCTGACCATTTCCGCGGAAGTCCCCGCCAATTCGATCCTGCGACCAGGGAACGGTAACCGCAAACGCCGCACCGGATACATACGGTTCCTGTTCCAAATGATGAACGATGTGATACCACGCCTCTTGCACTCGAACAGTTCTGGGAAGAAGAACACGCGCCACCACACGACCACGCGGATCGAAGCCCAAGGGCCGATGCAGTGCAGCAAAGAGACTCGTGGCCGACACAAGTCCACCTGTGAGGAGTCCCACCGCCAGAGCTATCTGGGAAACGCTCAAGCTCTGTAGAAAACGTCGCGTTTGACGGCTCATGGTGCGCCCCCGTCCTTCTCCCAGGACACCCCAAAGTACCGTGGCTTTCATCTGCCACAGAGGGACAATGACCGTTATGAAAAGGCCTACGGCGGTTAGCACCAACATCTCGAGCACAACAACGTCATTCAGGCCAATAGGCAGGAACCTATTCAGACCACCCGACAATATCCCTTCGGAGAACCAGCGGATTTCCAGGATGGCCACCGGCACCGCCGCACCCCAGCTGAGCAAAGCCAGCGGTACCTGTTGCGCAAGAAGGCCTGCGGACAAACGCCATCGCGTAGCCCCGAGCACCCTACGCACGGCCGTCTCATGAAGCTCTGCGCGTCCACGTACGAGCGCGTGATGAGTCAAATTGACCACCGCCAGTACCCACACAAAAAGACCTGCCACCAAAAATATCCAGCGGAGAGATGCGACGCCTTGGAGATGTAGCATTGCATCGTGCATCGGGACGGCCATAAGCCTAAAGCCTTGGGACTGACGCCGAAATCGGACTGGTACCGTTGCCATCATAGCCGAAGCGATACGGCCCAGTCGAAGGTTGAAGTGATGCAATGACACAGACGGCCTCAATCTCACAAAGAGATAATCATTGAGATTATGCCGTTGAAAGGGCGGCAATGGCCGCACGAGCGGAACATAAATGGCGGCCGGCGCAAAGGGTAGCGTACGGTGAGGCGGTAAGACACCAACAACTTGGTACCGATGGTGGGGCAGCGCGAGTTCTGCGCCCAAAGCGCTTTTCCGCCCGCCAAAGGCGCGCTCCCAAAACTCATGGCTAATCAAGGCCTGCCGAGGACCGCCAGCGTGTCCTGCGGATCGAGCAGGCCACCGGCCCAAGGCAGGTGGTATACCAAGCGTCGAAAACACCGAAGGCGTAACCTTCCGCACGATCGCCGACACTGAACCGCCCGCCACACGCAGCAGGACGCGATTCGTATCGAGCGATACGAGTCCGCTGTTTTCCATCTCATGCCTTGCCCCTTCCTTGATCTTGTGCCATGTATTTGGGCTCGCATCGTAGCCCCACAAACCGGCAGCCGGTACGAGCGTCCGTACCCAAACCAGGCGGGAAGGCCCGGGGAATGGCAGTGGCCGCCATGAAAAGGCGTAAAAGACAGCCAAGGTGAGTCCATTCACGGCGGCCGCAGACGCCATGATAAAGAACGCAATGGCCGTATGCCCGGGCTTGCGCGCAATGCCAGCCCCCCAACACCGTATTGCATCGACATAGTCCCCAAGAGGCATTATCGCGGCACGCTCCGCTCTAAACGCCCACCTTGGGCAAGATTACGATCCGCCTGTTCTGGCTTGTCGGTAACCTTGCCGTCCACAAGATGAATGACGCGTTGCGCCCGGGACGCATAGTGCGCATCATGTGTGGCCATCAGGATCGTAGCTCCTCTGTTCCGATGCGCCGTATCCAAAAGGCCCATAACGGCCTCTGCGGACACCGTATCCAGATTTCCGGTGGGTTCGTCGGCTAATATGAGTTGCGGATCTGTAACGAGGGCGCGCGCGATGGCAACCCGCTGAGCCTCACCGCCGGACAGCTGATTGGGATAATGCCGCGCACGATGCGCCATTCCAACCTCTTCAAGCAAGGCCCTCGCCTGCCTTTGCCTCTGCGCGCCTGCGATCCCGCCGCGGTAGACGAGAGGAAGTGCGACGTTGTCTTGGACACTCAGGTCGCCAATCAGGTTAAACGACTGAAATACAAAACCAATATGTGCATTCCGCACCCGGGCCCGGCGATCTTCCGATAGGCCGCGAAGACTTTGCCCTGCCAACAGATACTCTCCACCAGAAGGTTCATCGAGGAGTCCCAGTATTGCCAGCAGAGTCGTTTTTCCGGACCCCGACCGGCCCATGAGCGCCACGTACTCACCGCCCTCCAGGATAAGATCCATGTCATGGAGCGCATAAGTCATCACGGTCTCTGTCCGGTAGATCCGAGACACCTTTCTCAGCTCTATGACCGGGGGCTTCTTCAAGCCATCCCGCGCCGGTTCAGTCATAAACAGATTCGCCCCCCGTTACTTGCAGCATAAGAGACAAGTGATATATAAAGGACGGGGTTATGATCCCTGCGGCGTCTGCGACCTTGGCGTAGTGCATCACGGCCGATGCGATGGCCGAGTTGAGACCGCGCTGAACGGTTGTTGCGGACTGCCGATCCCCGATGGCATTGTTTTCCGATATCAGCCCTGCCCGAACGCCCTCGGATGATGTCGTCACTGCGTGCCGCGCGACCTCCAGAGACTGGCGATACAGCCGGATACGTCGCCGCGCCCATATCACGCTCGCCGCATTCGACGTGATGTCTTTCTCTATTACGCGCCTTTCGGCTGCTAAGGCCGCCAGTGCTTCCCCCTGTCTGGCCTCCGCTGCCGACAGGGCCGCTCGGTCGGATCCGCCGGCGAAGAGGTTCCAGGACAAATGCAAGTCGATCGAATTGCCTAGGTTACGATAAGAATTCGGACTCTCGAAATATTGCGCGGCAATGGAGTAATACGAGGTCCCGGTCTGTATCTCCTGTTGATGTTCCAATTGCAACGTAATGACCGGCAAAAACTTCCCCAGCGAAGCTGATACATTACGTGCGGCGACATAAGATAATGCCCGATAGCTTGCCAGAACCGGATTGTGGCGCCAGGCTAAAGAGAGCCATTGCGTGGTCGAATGCACCACTGGAGGCGTGAACCGCCTCGGCAAGGCTGGCGCCGGGCGCGACGACAGCCGCCCGGTAATGGCCTCCAGTGCGGCCCGCGCCTGCGCCAAACGAGATAGTGCCAGAGACACCTGCGCCCGCACCTCCCCCAACGCAACCAGCGCTTCCTCGCTGCCCAAGATACCCGTCGTACCCGCCCGATACTCGGATTTGACTACATGCGCCTCGTGCGCAAACCCGCGTTGCGCTCTTCGTAACACACTAACGTCTGCCTGGGCTGCTAACCACTGGATGTAATCCGTGATCACGTTCAGGGCCAGACTTTGTCGCGCGGCTTGATACTGCGCGGCTGCCGCCAGGACTTGGTATTGACTCGCTCGGTAGTGTTGCAAGGTACTCCAATTGAATACCATTTGACTCAAAGTCACATTCCAGCTCGCAAGCCTTCCGTTTGCTGTCTCCGCATAGACATACGTTGAACTGCCGCTCCCGGAAAGCTGGGGCGACAGGATGCGACTGCTTGCCGATTGAAGACCGGTATGAACAGACAAACGCGGAAGTAGCGCTCCCAGCGCCATCGGCTCCTGTTGCGACAAAGCCTCGAAGCGCTTTTGATAAACCACATACTCTGGGTCTTGCGCGACCGCCATTTGCCAAGTCTGCCAAAGTGTCTGGGCCCAGATCGGAGGTGATGCGCTCACCAACACGAGAACAAATATGGGCCACCGTCGTTTCATAACGCCTCAGCGTATGCGCATTGGGGTGCGCCAGTGACGTGTTTCGGATACGACAACGCGCTGTCCGGGGGTAAGACCAGACACAATCTGGATAAATTCGGTTGAGGCCACGCCAAACTGAACGGGAGTTCGGATCGCACGCTTGCCACCCGGACTGACCACAAATACGCTTGCCCGTGTCTGTGGCTGCGCGCCGACGGGCCGCTCGACATACACTGCATGGGCGATCGTGGCAACAGTCACCACTCCCGACACAGCCAGATTCGGGCGTGCCCCTGGAGGCAATGGGGTCGTAATGCGCACCGTCACCGGAACAACGCCGCCAACGACGTTTGGTGAAATGCGCGTGATGCGACCTCGTACTATGGACCGACCATTGCCTTCGATAAGGATCTCGACCCCCTGTCCATCTGCCAATTCCCTCGCGCTTTCAGGGCCCACATCCAGCAGCGTCTCAAGGTTCCGCGGGTTCGCAATGCGGGCCACGGCCGTCCCTGCGGCGATAGCCTGCCCAGGATCCACATGAAACGCCTGGACCACACCCGAGATGCCGGCCCGCACGACCAGCGACGCCTCGTCCAACTTTGCCTGCAATAAGGTGGCGCGGGCCGCCGCTACCGCACTGCTTTCCGATTGCCTTTCTGCAACCAAATCGCTCTTAAATGCCACGATGCGTTGCTCAAGCAATCGCGCCTGATCCTTCGTATTTCTGGCCTCCAGCTGATCTGTCTCAAATTGTAGGCGGCTGATGACATGTTCCATGTACAAATGCTTTTCCGCCCGCACCTTCATCATGAGCGCCTGCCCCTTTGCCATCTCGCTACCCAAGCGGCCTTCCAACGCAAGCAGTTCGCCCTTTAGATGAGATGCTTCTGTCGCCGCGCGAGCTTTCGTGCTGGCCAGATTGGCATCCGCTTTAAGAACCGCGATCTTCAGATTCGGATTTCTCAATGTCAGCAATACTGAATCTGGTGTCACTACACTACCGGGATACACGTTTGCATCCAGGATGGTGCCCGCCACCCGCGAAGTCACCCACTGTTCTTTTCGGGGACGCAACTCTCCAGGTGCCCGCACACGGACAACAAAATTCCCGGCCTTAACTGTTCCCAGCAGGATGTCCGCGGCTGATACTGATGGGCCTTGTGGTGTCCATCTCCAGACGACGAATAAGGAGACAACAATCAACCCCACTACGGCCATGACGGCAAGGATGCGCAACCGATGGCGTCGATCAATCTCTCCCGGCGGTATCACAATGTCAGGCACTATGTCTACCAGCCCTAGGTATGCCGTTTTGGCATATTAATCTGCTATATAAGCGCTGCAATTTTTTGGTCCTATAGTACTGGCTTTCCCATAGCCCATGACGCGAACATCCCGACGTCATTTTTCCGGATCACATCACTACTCTTTGCCTACTCTCTTTAACTCTACTGGAAACCGCCTCCGCGGAGAGGCCACATTGGCCACGGCCGGGACATGCGGCAATGGGCATCTCTATAATGGGCTCTGGGGAATTTCATGCGGGTTGACCCGTCATGTGCAGACTGGTCCGCGAGCAATCGCGTTTGCCGGCGATCCGGAAGATGACGGTACGGATCGTGGAGAACTGGCCATAGCCGATGACCTTGTGCTTGGCGACCTGGAAGAGGCCATTCAGGACCGCCAGGAAGCCGTTGGTGGCGCGTGCCTGGGCCCAGACGCAGATGCGCGGAAGGATAACCGTGACCATTTGATTGTTTAGAAAGGAAACAGGCGCTCAATGGCTTCACCTTTATCCTGGCCGTGATTCCCACAATGTCTACTCATGACGCGCGGTCCATCTGGGTCCATGTCTACATGGACAAATAGGCGCTGCACAATAAGTACGCATGAAACATGCCAGCGAAGTGAGGTGTTATATCCCATTGAATCGCCGTGTCATTTTGTCTTTTCTTATTGTCTGGCATCCCCTTGCCTGCTCTTTTGTGGTGCAGTAGGCGATCCGGGCGGCGTCATTTTGTGCGATCTGTTTTGGTCGTGGCCCTAAAGAGCGGCGCTGTAGGGTGCGCATGATTGGAGTCTAGTTGCGTCGTATGGCGGATACGTGACACGTCACGTTGGGGCGGCACGGCCGTCGGCCGTGGCCGCCACCCACCGCCTGTCTTTCCGGTTGACCGGGAGAATGGCGGCGCCGGCCCGGCGGCGCCTCTGGGTCATGTCCTGGGCGCCATGCCTTTGGCGCTGTACGATCCGCCAGGGCCTGTAGGTCGAAACCGAGGACGATGGCTCCGCGCCACCAGCGTCCCAAGCTGCCGGCGGCTCATCGCGCCCGTCACCCGGCATGGTGGGATCCTGCGACCTGCCGCGGTTCCCTGAGAGGGATCTGACCGTTCTTGTCAATGACGGCTTTCGCTATCGGGTTCGTGCCCTTCCCACCCGCAGGCAGGACATGGTTTTTGCCCCCGCTAACGTCCACGGCGTACTCCAACCGATGAGGAACGCAGCGAATGGACGAGACCATGAAGACGGAACCCGGGCCGGATGGCGGCGAGACCCTGGAGCACACACAAGCCCTATTCCAATGCCGGCGGGAGCGTCGCCCACAGGGCGCGCGGATCCCCAAGGCCTTAGGGGCCGCAGCCGTGAGCATGGCTAGGCGCTACGGGGTGGCGCGACGATGGAGTGCCTGCGCGGCGTGGATGGTCAGCAGCTCCTACAACACATCGCGGACGCAGGGGGCGCCGCTCCCGCCGGGCCGCGCCCCGTCGCGTTTGTCGCGTGGCCGGGACTCGCACCATCGGCTGAGGCCGGGATCGCCGAGTGCACAGTCGAGCTGCAGAACGCGCGTGGCCAGACGCTGCGGGTGCGCTTGCAGGGCCCCGGTCTTGACCGTCTGGTGGGCCTGTGCGCGGCCTCCAGGGAGGCGCCATGATCGCCATTACCCCGCACATGCGCGTGCTGGTGGCCATCGAGCCGGTGGACTTTCGGGCCGGTATCGACGGGCTGGCGTAAGGGTGTCGGCCAGTCCTGCACGAGGACCCCTTGCCGGGGACGGTGTTCGTGTTCCGCAGCCGCTCGCACACGGCCATCAAACGCCTGGCCGACGACGGCCAGCGGTTCCGGCTGTCATGAGGCCTTACGTCACGGGCCGACCGAAGCCGGCGGGGTAGCGAGCGCGGCGCTGGCGCACGAGCGGCAGGTCTTGCTGAGCGCGAGGAATCCGGCGCCATCCCAAGCCCCGCCGCCGTGGCGCCCGGTGGGCGAGCGGCGGAGAGAGATCGGCCGAAACCATGCGGGGCAAGGAAGAGATCGGACTTCGGGGGCAGCGGCCGGGGCGTATGTTCCCTGAGCGCCAAGATCCCCCTGGCGCTCTTGTTACGCTACCACGGGCGCGCCCTCCGAACACTGCAATTGCCAGTGGCTGAGAAGCTTCTCGCCACGAAAGATAAGCGCAAAGACGAGATTACCGTCCTGCTCGACAAACGGGCCGCCGTAGCGATCGTGCCTGGTAATACCTCAACCGACGCATCCAATGATCTTGAGCGTGTGATCTTGAACGTGCAAGCGAGATTGCCCGCGACATGGTCACAGGACTCGGCCTGAGCGACAAGCCCGGCGCACTCACCTATGGGCGACGCCAGCAGACATTTTACTTAGGTAAGCGAATACCCAGAGGAACGTCATTGCCGCGAAGACACGGCACGGGAAATTGATGCGACCGTCAAAATGCGGTTCGAGGACGGACACCGCCGGTGTACGCACGATACTCAAAAGAAAACGCACGGCGCTGAATGCGCTTGCCGCCTGCATGAGGAAAAGAGGTCATGGCCGGCGAGGAGGTCCACCGGACCGTGGCCGAGGCGCAGGGCGCCTGACCTTAACGGAATAGGGATGAGATCGCGCTCCCGATGATGGACCGACCGGGCGCCACAAGGCCACGGCGTCGCCACGATAACGGCGGGCTGGTGTGCATGCCGGCGTTCGCGCGATTTCCATCAAGGAGGGATGCAAGCACGCTGTCCGCCGGCCGCGACATATCCCCAATAACTCTCGCATGATGGATATCAACACTAGTGGCGGTTTATCACCGTAGTGTATCTCTGTATTATAGCTTGGCCCGTTCTTTTGGCGATTATTATCGTTGGGTTGGATCATTCGTCTGTGACCGAAACCAGCGGTCGCCATGCACAGAAATCGGCAGTCCTCTCTATCGGAAATGGCGCTTATTGATTGGCCACGGAGGGATAGCATGATTGAGATTCGTATCCATGGACGGGGTGGGCAGGGTAGTGTCGTCGCAGCCTATGGGCTTGCCACTGCCGCCATTGCCCAAGGGTGGTTTGCGCAGGCCTTTCCGAGCTTCGGCGCGGAACGCCGAGGGGCCCCTGTGGCGGCATTCGTACGCATTGCCGAAACACCGATTCGTCGCCGTTGCGAGGTAAACCAACCCGTCTTTGTCATCATCCAGGACGAAACCCTGGCCGCACTACCGGAGAGCCTGGCGGGTCTTGCCCCCGAAGGCGGGGTAGTGATCAATTCCCAGCGGGATTCGCGGGCATTGTCGGACGCCTTTGGGCGAACGACTTATGCGCTACCCGCCACGCGCCTCTCACTTGAGATCCTCGGTCGTCCCATGCCCAATACCGCCCTGTTAGCGGCCTTCCTTGCGCTGACAGAGCTGCTACCAGTTGCGAGCCTCAAGAACGCGCTGGTAATACGCTTCGCCGGTGAGGTGTTGGCACGCAATCTCCGCCTGATCGATCAAGTGGCCGCCGCCACGCCGAGCGGCATCTGGAAAGGGCGTACCCATGTCACAAGCGCTTGAGGGCCCCAGGCCATTGCTCATGCCGTGGCCCTATGTCGGCCTCAGATGGTGGCCGCCTATCCCATCACGCCGCAGACCCACATTGTGGAGCGCATTGCCACGCTTGTGGCAGACGGCAAGCTTCATTGTGAATTAGTGAGCGTGGAAAGCGAATTCTCGGCCGCCTCGGTAGTACTGGGCGCGGCCTGCGCAGGCTCCCGCGCCTACACTGCCAGCGCCTCGCAAGGCATTCTGCTGATGAGCGAAGTGCTCTTTAATATCTCCGGGCTGCGCGTACCTTTGGTACTAACGTGCGCGAACCGCGCGGTATCGGCCCCGCTTTCCATTTGGAACGACCAGCAGGATTCGATGGCGGTGCGCGATGCCGGCTGGATCCAGCTCTACTGTGCCGACAACCAGGACGCCGTGGATACGACCATCCAGGCCTTTCGTATCGCCGAATACTGCGAACTGCCGGTTATGGTGTGCGTGGACGGCTTTACTCTCACCCACACCCTGGAATCACTGGAATTGCCGACTCAGGAAGCGGTCGACGGCTTCCTGCCACCCTATCATTTTGCGCGCACCATAAATCCACTAGCCCCGCTTTCCATGGGCACCCTGGTCGCACCGGAGTATTTCACCGAAGCACGCCATATGCACCATACGGCGCTCCTGGGTGCCGAACAGGAAATCGTAGCCGCAGCAAGAGACTGGGCCATGATGTGCGGGCGCGAACAGGCGCCGCTTTTGCGCGTGGACGGGCCGCCACAGGCACGCATCGCTATCCTTACTCTCGGCTCGGTGTTTGGCACGCTCCTGGACGCGCGTGATCAGTTTCCTGGGCCGCCGGTAAAGCTTATGCACTTGCGCTGTTTTCGCCCCTTTCCCGTGGCGGCGCTACGCGCGGCGTGCGCCGGTCTTACCGATCTCATCGTACTCGAGCGCGCCATTGCACCCGGCGCCGACGGTATCGTGGGGGCCGAAATACGCTCCGCCCTCACAGACATGGACAAGCCACCGCGCGTCCACAATTTCGCAGCCGGCCTGGGCGGCCGGGACGTGCCGCTTGCGATCTATCCGCGCCTCCTTGAGGCCATCACCAAACCTCATCCGCGCATGAGCGCAATCGACCTCCGACCTGAGCTGCTGCCGATCCATTCACAAACCGGCCGGGAGACCACCCCTGATGTCACAGACACTGCATGATCTTCGCGGGACCCAGCCACGCTTTCAAGGCCTGGAATCCGGGCATCGTGCCTGCCAAGGTTGCGGGCAGGCGCTCGCGGCACGGCTGACTCTAGAGGCGGCAGGCCCCGATGTGGCCGTCGCCAACGCCACCGGTTGTCTCGAGGTCTTCACCACCGCGTGGCCGGAATCCGCTTGGCGGGTACCTTGGCTGCATGAAGTGGTCCCTACGCAGCGGACCTCATAGACGGGTCTTGATCTGGGTGTTGCATTCTGCGCGCATACTCGTTGGGCGACAAGTATCCGAGTGATGAGTGCAGGCGGACAGGATTGTAGAATCCGTGGATGTATTGCGCGATCGCTCTGTGGGCGTCCTGTTTTGTCGCATACGGCTCGGTCGCTTCTTCGGTCTTCAGTGTTGCGAAGAAGCTCTCCGAGACCGCATTGTCCCAGCAATTTCCCTTGCGACTCATGCTGGCCACCATGCCAAGTGCGCCGAGAGCGTTGCGGAAATCATCGCTGGCGTACTGGCTGCCGCGGTCGGAATGAAACACCGTACCGGATGGCGGTGTCTGGAGATGGCAGGCATTGCGCAGCGCATTGAGCACCAGCTCATCGGGCATGCGATCCGAGAGGCTGTAGCCGAGCACCTGGCGTGTCTGTAAGGCGATAATCACCGCCAGGTACAGCCAGCCCTCACGAGTGGCAACGTACGTGATGTCGCTTGTCCAGGCCGGCACGGCTGTGTCGACGCTAAATCGCCTCTGTAGGACGTTCGGGGCGATGGCGCGCTGATGGGCACTGTCGGTCGTGCGCGGCACGAAGCGCCCTTTACGCACGCCTCGCAAGCCTTCCTCGCGCATCACTCGATGCACACGTTTGGGGTTGATGCGCATGCCCTGTGCGCGCAGGGCATGCGTGAGGCGCCGGCGACCATAGCGGCGCCGGCTTTCCTCGTGGACCTGTATGATCGCTGCACGCAACGGAGCGTCCGCGTCGCTCTGTGGCGCACGTTCTCGGGCCTGCCAGGCGAAGAATCCCGACGTCGATACCTCAAGTACCCGGCACATGAACCCGATCGGGTAGTGAGTCCGCTGCGAGGCGATATAGGCGTACTTCACTTGGACTCCTTCGCAAAGTACGCTGCGGCTTTTTTTATGAAATCGCGCTCCATGCGCAGCTGAGCATTCTCGGCTCGAAGCCGTGCATTCTCAGCTTCCACATCGCTCACAGGACGGCGCTTCCCGTCCTTGGCGAACCCTGCTCCATCACGCGAAATGCGGATCCAATTAGCCAGCGTCTTGACCGAAATACCGAGCTTGCGGGCAGCCTTTGCCGCTCCGAGGCTCTCTGCCAATGACACTGCCTGCGCCTTGTAATCGGCGGTATATTGAGCACGAACCTGACGTTCCATAGTGACCTCCAAGTGGTTGGTTTAATCCATCCATTAGAGGTCCGTCAACGGGGGACCACTTCATTGGTCGAGGTCATGCCGATCCGCGAGATTCACCCGGTGGCGGACTACCTGAAGCTCCAGGGACGCTTTAAGCATCTGTTTGCAGACGACCCCCTCGCCCGTGAAGAACTGGCCCATCTCCAGGCCCTCGCCGATCACAATATCGAGAGCTATGCCCTGAAAGGGGGAGCCCCTGACGCCCTCGACACAGAGGGTGCGGACACCGTGCGCCGCGGTGGCCTTCATTTCGCATAAGGAGATCCCCCATGCCAGTCATGACCCCCGGCGCCTTTGCATACCCCGCCACATCCCATGCCTTCAAAACGGGCAGTTGGCGCACGATGCGGCCCGTTTATTCTCAGCGTTCGGCGCCTTGCCACAACGGCTGTCCAGCGGGAGAAAACCCGTGCGATTATCTCGCCCGGGTGGCAGAAGGGGATCTCAAGGGCGCATGGGGGCTCCTGGTGGCGATAAACCCCCTCCCCTCGATCACCGGGCGGGTATGCGACCACCCCTGCGAAAACGCCTGTAACCGCGGCCACTTCGGCGCCGCCATCGCCATTCACAATTGCGAGCGGCTGCTGGGCGACGAGGCGATCCGCGCCGGCTGGGACTACGCGCTACCGCCGCTCCCCTTCAATGCCCCCAAGGTAGCCGTGGTGGGGGCCGGTCCCGCAGGACTCTCTTGCGCCTACCACCTCCGCAGATTGCATATCTCAGCTACGGTTATTGACCGGCTGCCCGCTGCCGGCGGCACCTTGCGTATGGCCTTGCCGGCTTACCGTCTGCCACGCACGGTACTCGACGCGGAAGTCGAACGACTCCTTGCCGCTGACATCCCCTTCTTACCCAATACGGCTCTGGGCCGCGACCTCTCGCTTGCGGAATTGACCCAGGAGTATGCGGCCGTCTTCCTGGGCCCAGGCCGTCATCGCGCCCGTCCATGGGATGTGGATGGGCGGACCCCCAGCGATCTGCATTCGGCGTTCACGTTATTACAGGACTGGGTGGCCTTCGGTACCGTGCCTAAGTATCGCTCCGCCGCGATCGTGGGCGGCGGAAACAGCGCCATCGACATGGCCCGCGTGCTTGCGCGCGCCGGGACGCAAGTGCACCTCATCACCCACGACGCCCTACCCGGGCCAGGCGTTGCCCGCGAAGTCGCCATGAAGGCCACCCCGCTCGATATCCATCAGGCACAGGAGGAAGGCGTCCTATTCCACACGGAGCATGGCGTCCACCGCCTGATCCTACGCGGTGAAAAAGTGGTTGGGCTAGAGCTCGTCCGTATGAAAAAAGTGGCCAATGCCAACAACCGCTTCGATGTCATCCCATTCGAGGGAACCGAAACGGTGCTCCATGTCGATCAGGTTATTCCCGCCGTTGGCCAAGAGGTCGACCCAGAGGGCATGGAGGCTCTGCTCGGCCACAAACCTTTTTTGTTAGCGGACGAGGCCGGGCGCGTGACAGGACATGCCGACCTATTCGTTGGCGGCGATGCCCGCGAGCACGCCTGGGGCACCATGAGTGGCGCCGTAGGAGACGGCAGACGCGCAGCAGCCGCCATTCATGCCCATTTGCTGGGCCAACCTCGCGATCCGGCGAAGTCGGAATTTCCGACAATCGGCATTGATGGACTTAATCTCCACTATTTCGAACATGCACAACGCCCGCAAGAACCCTTCCTCCCGCCGAAAGATCGCCTAGACAATCGTGAAATCGCTGGTGGCTTGACGATTCATCAGGTCACGGCCGACGCCAACCGTTGCTTCTCATGCGGTACCTGCATGGCCTGCGACAATTGCTGGACGCTGTGCCCGGATCAAGCCATTCTAAAGACCCGCGAGCTGGCCGCCGATGGCTCCCATTACCGCATAGACTATGACTACTGCAAAGGCTGCGGATTGTGCGCCCACGAATGCCCGGTAGGCTACATCACTATGATAGCCGAGCCCTCCTGAAGAATTCGCTCGCTCATACGTGGCACTTTCTCGCCCCGTAACCTCCTAGGGGCCTGGGCACAGACCAGGAAGTGGTGGCGATCACAGCCCGCACACGAAATAGCGCCTGGCCGCCATATTTTTGGTGTTCAGATCTCACATTATCGGCGCATGGGAGCCCGCCACCCCAAGCCCCTTGAATTTGCCGTACTTGCACTTGCGACGCCGACCGCTCTGAATGCGCATGAATACGCCGGCGCAAGGAATCTCCTGTGCCCGCAACTAAGGGATGCAAGGACGGAGTAACGCGTGGCTGGCTGGCTGGCTGTCTACAAAACTGCATCGTCACGATATCTGCCGCAGCGACATGTGCCTGGATCGCAAGCGCTATGGTATTGACAAGCTCACCCGTCGCCGGCCCACCCAGCCCTGCCCCCCATAATCTGAAACGGATCCGCTGCGAATATAACCCGGCAGAATAGCTCCGTTGTGTTTGGCATGGATGCCGGATAGTGTTCTGGCAAATGGGCCTCCCCGTAAATCACTCTCACCCATTCCGCTTCTGCTTCGCACGCTGTAAGACCTGCCACACCAGAAGCCAGACATTCGATTTCGCTCGCGTACACACTCACAGAACCGATGTTATGGCGAGTTTGAGGCAATGCATACAAATTCGTGCTGGCGACACGCCCTTGTGCTGCGGCCTGCTAGGACACCATTGCATGGCTGGGTCGCCGTGTGAAACAATCCGCCGTATACGCACAATCACCGACCGCAAACGCGACCTTATTTTCCCGCGAACGCTGCAACGCATAAACCCATATGATTCCATGATTAATAGTAAGGCCCATGGATTCCGCCAGCGCCACGTTCATCTTCACGCCGATTCCGACAAGTACCCACTAGACCGCCAACGGTGCCTGTCCTGTCATCACTATCGCTTCGACGCGCGAACTGTTCATGGGCGTCTATATCAAAAGCGCCCTCAAGCAAATGCGCGCGCCTCAATAATATGCACACCAATCCCCCCTTTCCTTATTTCATCGGCGAATTCTACCCAGATAAACCCTCCGCCTATCACCGTGAGGCGCTTCATGACTTTTATAACCCCCCTAAACATGTTCTCTCAATAGTCATGATCTTTATGAATGCCCCATACCCCATCTAGATCCATCCCTGGCATCGCTGGCATAAAGTTTTTTCCGCCAATGGCCAGCGCAAGCCGCTCTTACCGTATGCATGTGCCATCTTCGAGCAACGCCTCGCGTTTTATTCTATATACGGATTTCACGAAACCGATGCGCAATTGACCGCCTGCCGCAAGCAACGGCGCGCGTCCCGAAAGATACTAATCGGTCCCTCCAAGCATGCCGAATATATACGGTATGCCGCATTGGGTTAGCGCCTCCGCTTCGGGGCGCACCACCAAAATCTTTTTTCCCGGCCAGAAATCGGCGGCCGTTATTCCGGTCATCATGCCGACAGGCCCCCCACCGATGATAAGTATATCCGTCATGACATGGGTCATAGCCCACCTCCTCAAGCGTTACACATCGTCCCGTTTTGCCCTTTTTTTCGATATGGCCTTGGCGTGACCGCCGCCGAACGAGCAATCGGCCTCTTTTTTGGATCATGGCGTAGCCACGATCGTTGGCGCGTTAACGGTTCCTATGGCTACCGCTCAGGCAGGGGTTCTTTTTGAAAGACGATCGTTCATCACAACGGCCAGGGCTGCCGAGACGAGCCGCGCGCGCGGCGGATCGGATCGGGAAGTAAGAATGATCGGCACCCGGGCGCCTAGCACAAGTCCTGCCAGCGTGGCACCCGCCAGGTATTCCAGATCCTTGGCCAGAATATTTCCGGAAACCAGGTCTGGTACAAGCAAAATATCGGCGTGTCCTGACACACTACTACGAATTCCTTTGACTCGTGCTGATTCCGCCGATATCGCGTTATCGAAAGCCAGCGGTCCATCGACTCGTGCACCGATAATCTGTCCGCGGTCGGCCATTTTCGCCAGGCAGGCCGCGTCTATAGTCGAGGGGATGGCCGGATTTATGACCTCAACTGCCGAAATGCAGGCCACTTGCGGTTCCGTTATATCGAGCAAGTGCGCCAAATCAATGGCGTTTTGTAAAATGGCGGCCTTATCACGCAGATCTGGGCTGATATTCACTGCCGCATCTGTTATAAAAAGCAATTTTTCGTAGGTCTTTAGCTCGGCAATAAACACATGCGATAGCCTGCGGCCGATCCGCAGTTTCGCTAAAATCGAGTGAAGGAAGACATCGCTATGAATGTGGCCTTTAATAACAATCTGCGCGTCCCCTGCGATAGCCATCTCGACGCCTTTCTCGGCAGCTTCCTCAGAGTTGCTGGCAGGTATAATGCGGAACACGTGACGATCACCGCCATCAGAAGGCATCGTTTCCAAAAGCTGCCCGATACGGCCTTTATCGCCGATCAAAATGGGCTCGATAAACCCATGATCATGCGCCTCGCAGGCGGCGCGAAGAACGCATTCTTCGCCCGCATCAACCACCGCCGCTCGCAGGCGAGGCAACGATGCGGCAAGGTCCAGTACTGCCTCGAGGCTCGCAAGCGTCATCGGCGTCTCCTGTTATGGTCTGGACGCAACATATATCGGCTTTGGCGATATATGATAAGTGGCCGTATCCGTATCGTACGGCATAATTTGTAGTGCCTGGCGGCCGACTTTCATGTACGCCCGCCCCTATTTCCAATTGGGCCTAGCGACTGACAATAGCGCCCCCTTCATTACAAATACGTTCGGGATCGCATTTCGCATCCCGATGCGCTTTTCATCTGATCCCGAACACTAACATTGTGCGCCCCATTGGGGTTTGCATATATTTTTCTAATGTTTCTTGTCGCGCGCCACGGATAGCGAAGACAGGCGCTTTTCTACCTCAAGCACATGGCGCGTGGTCGCAAGAACCGTGTCCGGGTTGAGGCTGATGGATTCAATCCCGATCTCCACGAGATACTGAGCCATTTCTGGATAGTCCGACGGTGCCTGCCCGCATAAGCCGGAGTGAATACCATTGCGGCGACACCCCTCTACCGCAAGCCGAATCATGGCCTTGACCCCTTCGTCGCGTTCATCGTAATCAAATGCCACGATCTCAGAATCCCTATCTACGCCCAAGACGAGCTGTGTCAGGTCGTTGGAGCCGATAGAAAAGCCGTCGAAACGCTTGGCGAACTCGTCTATAAGAACGATGTTATTGGGGATCTCGCACATAGCGTATATCTGGAGTCCGTTGTGACCGCGGATAAGACCCTGCTCGGCCATTTTCGCGATCACCTGATCCGCCTCGCCCACACGCCGTACGAAGGGCAGCATGAGAATGACGTTCGTCAATCCCATGGTCCCTCTTACTCGTTGCATGGCGGCACACTCCAGGCTAAACCCCTCCGCGTAGGCGGGGTGGGCGTAGCGCGAGGCGCCACGGAAACCCAGCATGGGGTTGCTCTCGACAGGCTCAAAGTCTTTTCCCCCCATCAACGCGGCATATTCATTCGTCTTAAAATCCGACATTCGGACAATGACAGGTTTGGGATAGAATGCGCCCGCTATCATACCCACCCCCTCGGAGAGACGTTCCACAAAATAGGCCGCGCCATCCGGATAGCCCTGGGTGATTCGCGCGATCTCTGCGCGGACATGGGCATCAGCGACCCGTTCCGGGTGCAGCAGCGCCATGGGGTGCACTTTGATGTGCCCGCTTATGATAAACTCCATTCGCGCCAAACCCACGCCATCGTTGGGGATGAGGCTTGTCCCAAACGCGATCTCGGGATTGCCCAGGTTGATCATGATCTTTGTTTTCGGGCGCGGTAGCGACGCAAGATCGGTGCGCTCAATGTCGAATGGGATACTGCCACGGTAGATCCGGCCAATATCCCCCTCGGCACAGGACACAGTCACTATGTCCCCGTCGCGCAATACATCGGTGGCGTCATCAGCGCCGATCACCGCGGGGATGCCAAGCTCCCGGGCAATTATGGCGGCATGGCAGGTGCGCCCACCGCGGTTCGTTACAATACCCGCCGCGATTTTCATCACGGGCTCCCAATCGGGGGTAGTCGTATCGGCCACCAAGACCTCCCCGGGGCGGAACCGGGACAGGTGCTCCACGTCCTTGATCACACGCACGGTGCCGCTGGCGACCCTGGCACCGACGGCCCGTCCGGTTGCGGCAACCTCTCCCCTTCCCTTTAGGTGGTAGACCTCCAGTCTGTTCTCGCGACGTTGCGATGCTACGGTCTCAGGGCGCGCCTGGACCACATACAATTGCCCGTCCAATCCGTCCTTGGCCCATTCCATGTCCATCGGTTTTCCGTACCCGGCTTTTGTGCTGTAATGCTTTTCGATCTTAATGGCGTAATCCGTGAGGATGAACACCTCGGCATCGCTCAGGCAATAATGGGCACGCTCTTCGGGAGAAGTCGGCACATTCCGGGTCAATTCACGCGTGCCGCCGGTTGCATAGATCATCTTGATTTTTTTGCCGCCTAGCGTACGGCGTAACACGGCGCGGTACCCTTGCACGTAAGTCGGCTTATGTACGTAGAACTCATCCGGATCGACAGACCCTTGTACGACATTCTCGCCAAGGCCATAGGATGCGGTGATAAAGACGACATCCGGAAATCCCGTTTCGGTATCGAGAGAAAACATGACGCCGGATGCCGCAAGGTCCGAGCGCACCATTTTCATAACACCGATAGAAAGGGCCACCTTAAAATGGTCAAATCCCTGATCGATGCGATAATGGATGGCCCGATCCGTAAAAAGACTCGCAAAGCAGCGCCGGCACGCGTCCAGTAACACCTCCTCACCCTGCACATTGAGATAGGTATCCTGCTGGCCGGCAAAACTTGCCGTAGGAAGATCCTCGGCGGTCGCGGAACTGCGCACGGCAAGACTCACGTCCTCCCCGTATTTGGCCTTCAGTCGTCCATATGCGGCGCGGATCTCCGTCACCAAATCAGGCGGCAGTCCGGCCCCATAAACGAGATTGCGCGCTTGCTTGGCGCGGCGGCTCAGATCGATGATATCGCCGGAATTGATGCCATTGAGAGCGGCCCGCAGCGGCTCCCAGGCCTGCGCCTGATCGAGCATGGCGCGATAGGCGTCGGCGGTCACTGCAAACCCGTAGGGTACCTTGATGCCTTCGGCATCCAATTTGCTGTACATCTCCCCCAAAGACGCATTCTTGCCACCAACGGACGCCACATCATTTATGCCGATTTCGTCGAAAAACTTGATGTACTTATACGGTTTCCCCTCTGCCATAGCACTCCCCTCCACCTGATTGTGGGCGCATGCGCCTAAAGCAGACTGCGGGCCGCATGACCGATACCCTCGGACGTCATGGGATGCTGATCCGCGAATGCCGCCAGCTGTTGTGCCGTCAAGCCGTTTGCGCACGCCAAGCCGATTTCACCGATGAGATTGCCGGCATCTATTCCCACGACCCAACCTCCTATCAGGCGCAAGGACCTAGGCTCGAAGAATAACCGCAGACCACCGCCTGTCTCGCCAAAAATCTGGGCCCGCGAATCCTCCAAAAATTCATACCCGGCCTCTACGACCGCCACGCCCCTCTGGGCCGCGGCGGTCCGGGTCATGCCGACATAGGCTGCGGCCGGCAAGGTAAATACCGTGGTCGGGACATTCGTAAAATCCATAGTATCGGCCGCCACATCCCCGGCCATGATATTATGAGCGGCGACCAGAGACTCGCGGACGGCGGCATGAAACAGCGGCACTCGTCCATTAACATCGCCACACGCATAGATATGAGGATGCGATGTCTGTAGCGCACCGTTTACCGCAATACCGGTGTGACCGGCCTCAATATCGAGTGCGGCGAGCCCCTCAGGTAGGACCGGCCTGCGTCCGGCCGCGATCAGCACCTGATCGCTCAACTCTTTGCCACTGAAGTCACCTTGACGATAATGCACCGTCATGCCATGTACCCCCTGCTCTATGCGGTCGACATCGATCTCGAACATCACGCGAATACGGGGATCTAGCAAAGGCACGAGCATTGCCACCATATCCGGGTCCATGCCAGATAGCAGCTGACGACCCCGCTGCAATACCGTTACGTGAACGCCCAATGCGGCATAAAACGATGCGGTCTCTACACCAATATAGCCGCCTCCTATCACCGTGAGCGTCTGCGGCAGGACCTTCACCGTCGGGTTCAAGCGATACAAATCACTACTGGTCAGACACAGTTCCGCCCCGGGGATCGACGGCACAAAGACATCCGCGCCGCTTGCTACGATAATGTGACGGACGGTATAGCGGCGGTCCCCCGCATCCGTCTCAACCGTCACGGTATGAGGGTCTTGCAGGCTCGCCCGTCCTTTGATGAGCTCGATATTTCTCGATCGCGCCAGCTCTTCCCCGTGCTGGAGGTAACGGGACCTTTGTACATTGTCCTTATGGGCGATAATTTTTCTGTAATCTATCGTAGGCTCGCCACCCATCCCATAAGACTCGAAGCGGCGATGGCGCGTAACGTGGCGCGCCATTTCGCGCACCGCCTTGGACGGCACACAACCTTCCGCCAGACAATTCCCGCTCATGACCCCTTTGGGGTCCACCATGACCACACGCTGCGCCCTTTTCGCCAACCAAAAGGCGGCCGGGTAGGCCCCGCCCCCCGCGCCAATCGTTAAAACGTCGATCGTCTCCGGTTTTTTCATAAGCACTCCTATTTTCTAAGAGTATAATCATAACGGTGTCCTACTGTTGATCTTGCGCATTTGGCCTATGATCATAATGCCGTATACTGCGAAGCGTTGATTCTTGTTGAGTGCTCTCAACAGGCAACGGCCCGGTAGGGCCGTAGCATCATTTGCGGATCGCGACGCCGATCCCAAGCGTAGTTATGGGTGGTTAGGATGGCATCGATTTGAAGTCAATCTGGCTTTAGGGGCTAACTCTGACGTTTTATTGATGTAAATCCCATGTACTATCCTAGGATATGATGGAATCCATATTGCGCCACCCACAATGGGACGGTAAGGGCCATTCGAAAGAAGTACCGTCGGGCCCGTGCCAAATGTCGCAGGACGGCACCAGTTCTCTTGTGGATTTTTGGTGGCTTCGGTGTGAATACAATCCCTGCGTATAGTAGGTGGGTGCGCGCCGTGCAGCGATCGCGATCGGCCCCGCGCCGCTTACCGACCCATGGCAGGACTTGGGCCACTCACGGTCGTGTCGATCCGCCGGACCGCTGTGGGGGTCCGGCACCGACGCCGCGGGCCGTGGCACATGCCGACGATGCGCACACCGAGCGGACCGGGGTGTGCACCTCGGGGATCGTGGCGACCCAGGGGGCCGACACTCCTGAAACGCTCCTTTACGGATAAGCCCTCAGGCGAAACGGACATCCCGGCGCGCGCACCGAAAGCCGGCCCGCACGTGATTGTACAGACGAGGATCCGGCGCGCCGCGGGTCATGCCAGGCGTACGCGACGCCGCCGCCTTACCGAACATAGCCCGCCAGAGAGTATCGATCTCCAGACAAAAGCGCATAATGAGACAATTGGGAGTGATCATTCGTCCCATTGCACTTTTGAGGCCGCTTGCGGTCTACTCCTAACAAGATAAGGAACAAAACACGATCCCGGGAGGAACCCTCATGTCATGCAAGGCACCATCTGCCACATGGCGACATCCCGTCTGGTCGACCGCACGCAAAGACTGTGTCGGCACGGCGCTAGGCACATCCAAGGTCTGGTTCACGGTGGGATACGGCATTATCACCGAGGTTTTTTATCCCAGCATCGATATCCCTCAGATCCGTGACCTCGGCTTTATTATCGCCGACGATCAAGGCTTCTGGCAGGAACTGAAGGCCCTCCCGGAGCCTCATATCGACCTCCACGACCCGCGCGTGCCTCTGCCCACCATAACCCATCACCACCCCCGCTTCGAAATGACATTTCGCGTCTGTCCCGATCCCCAACGCGATGTCCTGCTGATCGATTTCACGCTCCGCGGTGACAGCGCTATGCGCCCCTATGTCCTGTGTGCCGCCCGTCTCGGCGAGGATGCGCAACGTAACCATGCATGGGTCGACACATGGGCCGGGCGTCCCGTGCTATGGGCGGAACAGGGACCGTTTGGTCTAACCCTGACTTGCCGAACAGCCAGCGGCGATGCGGCTCTGGTCCGCAGCTCAGTGGGTGAGGTAGGGGCTAGTGATCTCTGGCAGGATTTTCATCAGCATGGACGCATGTCCTGGCAGTATGATGAAGCGGGACCCGGTGAAGTCGCCCTGGCTGCGGAACTCCCCCGCTCCGGGACACTGGCACTTGGCCTTGGCAGCAGCAAGGAGGCGGCCGCCACCAACGCCTGGTCATCGCTTGCCCAGGGATTCGGCCCGTGTCTCAATCTCTATACGGCACATTGGCAGGCCTGGCACGACGCCCATCCCCTGTCTGCGCAACTCGCCCGCCATCTGCCGGCCGCCATCGAGACCCTCTATCTCCGTTCGGCCAATGTCCTGAAGATTCACGAAGACCGCACCTTCCCAGGGGCCCTGGTGGCCAGTCTGTCGATCCCCTGGGGCGAGGCAAATGATAGCCTGGGCGGCTATCACCTCGTATGGTCACGCGACCTAGTAGAGAGCGCCGGGGCCCTGCTTGCTATGGGCGCTCATATCGAGGCCCGTCAGGTCCTCACCTACCTCATCAGCACCCAACAGGCCGACGGTCACTGGTTTCAAAACCAATGGCTCAACGGAAAACCCTTTTGGCAGGGGGTGCAACTCGATGAGGCCGGCTTTCCGGTACTGTTGGCCGCCGCCCTTGACGCCCAGCACGCCCTGAACGATGTCCCCATCCACGGTATGGTTTTTCGGGCGCTGCGCTTTATCGTTCGCGAAGGTCCTGTCACCACCCAGGATCGGTGGGAAGAAGACAGCGGCGTCAACGCCTTTACTCTGGCGGTCGCGATCGCCGCGCTCGTGGAAGGCGCTCCCTACCTCGACGATAAGGCGCGCACGCTCGCACTGATGGTCGCCGATCACTGGAATAGGCATATCGAGGCCTGGACCTACGCCCAGGGAAGCGAGCTTGCCCACCAGTTCGGGGTCACCGGCCACTATATCCGCATGACCCCCGCCGACATACTGCGCGACAGCCACGCCGAACAGGAGACGGTACCGATCAAGAACCGGTCAGACAACCCGCAACTGGCCGCCGATAAGCAGATCTCCAATGATTTTTTGCAGCTCGTCCGCTACGGCTTGCGCCGCGCAGACGATCCACGGATAGCGGAGTCGGTCGTCGTCATGGATGGTCTGCTAAAGAGCGATACCCCAAGCGGCCCGGTCTGGCATCGCTACAATGACGATGGTTATGGCGAACATGTCGACGGCTCTCCTTTCGATGGCAGCGGCATCGGACGGGGCTGGCCGCTTTTGGCGGGGGAACGCGGCCACTATGCGATCTGCGCAGGCGAAGATCCGTTGCCCTACCTGCAGGCAATGAGCCGCATGGCCGGGGTCGGCGGCCTCTTGCCCGAGCAGATATGGGATAGCCCAGCCATCCCTGAACGTGGGCTATTTCCCGGCAAGCCGAGCGGGTCGGCGATGCCTTTGGTTTGGGCCCACGCCGAATTCATCAAGCTCTGCCACAGCCGCATACTCGGATATCCGGTCGACCGCCCGGTTCACACGTTCGCGCGTTACCATGGCCTGCGGCCGCATCTCGATTTTCGTCTATGGACCCTAAAGGAACGCCCACGCGATATGAAAGCCAATGAGGAGCTGCGCGTCATGCTGCCGGCACCATTTATCGTACACTTCGGTCACAACGGCTGGCAGGACCTGACCGACATCCCCTCCGAAAATTACGGTCTTGCCCATCTGGCAATTCTGCCCACGCGAACGATGACGGCCGGCACCGTCATAGATTTCACGATTCACTGGGTAGACGGCGCTTGGCTCGGCGAGGACATTCACATCGATATCACAGGAGGTAGCGCATGATTACGGTAGATCTTTCCGGGCGACGGGCGCTCGTGACAGGGGCAAGCGGGGGCCTGGGACGGGCGATGGCGGTAACGCTGGCCCAGGCGGGCGCTCAGATAGCCGTTCATTATCGCAAGGGACAAGCGGAAGCCGAGACGGTGGTGAAGACCATAACCGGCCAAGGCGGCAAGGCTCAGGCCTTCGCCGCTGACCTCTCCGATCCCGCCGCCGTCAATACCCTCATGCAGCAAGCCAGCGCGGCACTGGGAGGGATTGACATCCTTGTCAATAACGCGGGCCTCGACGGTCAAAGGGCACCAGTCGGCGAAGACGATCCCGCGCATTGGCAGAAGGTTCTGGCCGT
Source organism: Acidiferrobacter thiooxydans (assembly GCF_003333315.1). GTDB lineage: Bacteria > Pseudomonadota > Gammaproteobacteria > Acidiferrobacterales > Acidiferrobacteraceae > Acidiferrobacter > Acidiferrobacter thiooxydans. The sequence goes on along the minus strand of NZ_PSYR01000001.1, from coordinate 1,374,396 downwards.
CGATCTGCTCGGACCCTATTACTGCGCGCGAACCGTCCTTCCTCATATGATCAAGGCCGGGCGCGGTGTCATCATCAATATCACATCGGTCCACGAATTCATTCCCTGGGAAGGCTATAGCGCTTACACGAGCGCCAAGGCCGGCTTGTCGATGTTCACCAAAACCCTGGCTCAGGAAACTGCCGACAAGGCGATCCGCGTGGTGGCGGTCGCACCGGGCGCCATCCAGACGCCGATCAATGAGGACGTCTGGAATGATCCAAATTCGCTCAAGGATCTCGATGACAAAATTTCCATGGGGCGCCTCGGTACCCCCACCGAGATCGCCTCAGTGGTGGCCTTCCTGGCAAGCGATCTGGCAAGTTACATCACCGGCACCACCATCGCCGTCGACGGGGGCATGCTGATCTATCCAGAATTTCGACATGGCGGGTAGCTCATAGGGACCCCCGTTCTGGTTAGCGCTTCAGGCGCCGGTGGCACTCTCGCGCGGCCGCCGGCTTGTTCGGCGCTGTCGACCCTGGCCAGCGTGCCGAATCCCGAGCGGGTGCGCGCATGGGCCCACCGACGCCCAGAGACGATATCCGGCAAGCGTCGCGATCACGCCGGCGACGCCGGGCGTGAACCGCCCAGACGACCGCCCACAGCGATCATGGGCCATCGCGCGAGCGCTAACGCCGGGTTTTACGAAGGCGCCATCCTGCGCCGCCGGATGACCGATTTTGGGGTGTGCCGTCAGGCCGAGGACATGAACGTCGCCCATCCCCGTCTGACCAGGATAGCCAATGCCCTGCACATGGCCGACTCTCTATGCATAACCGGGAATGGAGGAAACGTTGTGGGCCGCGCCGCAGTTGCCATTTACAGCGCGGGATTCCGACAAGGATCGGCGTTTGTGCTGATTCCGGCGCGCGGCGACCTCCTCTACCGTGCACCATACCTTCCGAATAATCGCCCCCATGGTCTTCCGCCCTTCCCTGAGATCCTGGGCACGATCATGGCGGCCCTGGCCGCAGGGGCGCTCTTGTCGCGCCTTCAGACCGCCGGGCTGTTCCGCCCAGGTACCATGGTCGACACCGCGGTCATGACCATGCTTATCGCGGCCTTTTTTGCGCACGGCGCCCGGGCAATCCTCCTGCTGCTGATTGAAACCCTGATGCCGGGGATTCGTTTTGGTCTTAGCAATGCCATGGCCCATATTATGGTGCTCGCTTGGCCCAACCGCCGGACGCCGACGCGGAACACCCGTCATGGCTAAACAGGTACTGATTCTCGGAGGGGGGTTTGCCGGGCTCGCGGCGGCACGGGCACTGCAAGGCGCCCCCTGCACCGTGACCCTCGTTGACCACAATAATTACCACCTGTTTCAACCACTCCTCTATCAGGTCGCCACCGGCGAACTGCCGGCAGAAGCAATCGCCACGCCGCTGCGGCCATTGCTGGCACCGACCGGCGCACACTTTCGGCTGGACCGTGTCCTTGCCATCGATCTCGCCGCTCGTACGGTCCGGCTCGCCGAAAACGCCACCCTCTCTTATGATTACTTGATAGTGGCCTTGGGCAGCGTCACGAATTTCTTTGGTCATGCCGATCTCGCCCTGCATGCCTTCGACCTGAAGGGAGTGGAGGTCGCCGAACAGGCGCGCTCGCGTATTCTTTATGCCTTTGAGCGGGCCACGAGCTGCACAACCTCCGCCGAACGCTCGGCTTGGCTTACGTTTGTGGTCGCAGGCGGAGGGGCCACTGGAGTGGAGTTCGCGACGGCCCTACTGGAGCTCATACGGATCCTGATGCGCCGACGTTATCCCGAACTCCAAAAGACCCCACCGCGCGTTGTGCTGATTCAAGGGGGATCAGCGCTGCTACCCGGTTTTGCGCCGTCCCTGCAGGCCGCCGCCGCCGCCAAGATCCGCGCGCTGCACGGCGAGATCCTGTTCGATACGCATGTTACTGCCTATGATGGCCAGGTGGTACAAAGCCATTCGGGCGCACCCTTACCGGCCCGCACCCTGGTGTGGACGGCGGGCGTACGCGCCCATCCCCTAACCGCCACCCTGCCAGGAGCGGATCCTCACAGCGGCCGGGTCATCACAGACGCCCATCTCCGGGTGCGCGATCACCCCGAGGTCTTCGTGGTCGGTGATGGTCTCGCCCCGTGCCACCAACATCCGTGGCCGCAAGTGGCACCGTTTGCTATCGAAAGCGGGCGGTACGCGGCGACCGTCATTCGTGCCGGGCTCCTGCAGCACCCTCCGCCGCCTCCTTTTATCTACCGAGATCAGGGCAGCATGGTCGTGTTGGGCCGCTACGACGCTGTCTGCCAAATCGACCGCTGGCACATACGCTGGCGAGGACCCGGTGCCTGGCTCTTATGGATCGGTCTGCATCTTTATCGCATCATGGGTATGCGCAACCGCGTCCTGACCCTTATTGACTGGGCATCCGACTACGGAAGCCACGGCAACGCCATAGAAATCATCCGCAAGAGATAGCCCTGACAGCTGCCGACTCGTCCCCCGAACGTCCGGGCTCTTTCCGCCATTTCTCTCCTGTTTCCATAACCCTTGTGAGTCAAGGTGCGAGCGTCAGAACCCACCCCTAGATCAAGGCTATCCCTGCGGTGGCATTCGCGGCCACCTTGGCCGATCAAGGAGACGACCCGCTCCGGGACCCATTGGCCGGTGGCCCCCGCCTGTTGCCTCAGGGCCTCCCGTGTCGAGGTTGCGTTCGACATGAATGCTAGGCAGAGAAGAAACCCGCGCGCACAATCATGGCCGTCCTTACGCTCGCAAGCACCCACCTTCTTGCCTCTGATAGCCCGCTTTCGAGACCTTCAAGCAGCGCCATGCGGTTCAACTGCGTGTCCATGATTCCAGGGAAGGATCACGCCGCACCCCCTACGCCGGGCGACCGGCGCCCTTATTACCTGGGCCACCCACACCGCTATACCACGGCCTATGGTGGCCTTCGAAGTCTTATATGGCCTGCGGCATCGTGTGGGCCATGCCTCCATGGCCTGCCATGCCGTCCGCCTATAGGAAGCATACGCCGATTCGATATCCCTGCCCCTGCGCGCGCCTACGGGGTCTCCGGTATCGAAACCCTTGCATAATCGCGCCATGGGGCAGCCGGCTACTTGAGATGGGCCTTAGTCCCATGGAGGCGGATTCGATCACAGGACACGAGACTCTGCAGGCACAGACGCGCTATACTGGCCACAAAGAAAAAGATTTGGTGAGGGAGTCGGCATGAAAACCACCAGATACTTTGAGGCTATACGTGAACGCCCTGATCGCATCGCCATTGAAGTCGAATGGATAGAGACCGTCATACGCTACCCCTTAAAAGAGACCATACAGCAAGACGGGCGTATTCGCCGATGGGGCCTGATTCCGGCGGCGGGTAACCAATATTTGCGGGTGGTCTTGTTACTTGCCGGGGGCGCGGTTCACAACGCCTTCTTCGACCGGAGATTCACGCCATGAAGATCCAATACTTCCAGGACACCGACACGCTTTACATTGAACTGCGTTCTGCGGATATCGCAGAAACGCAAGATCTTGATGAAAACACCATACTCGATCTTGATACGCAAGGACAAATCTGCGGCATCACCATTGAGCACGCCAGTGACCGCGCGGATATCCCCCAGTTTTCCTTTGAACAGGTTGCATCCTAAACGCCCATCGTACTTTCAGACGCGCCACACACGCATTGCCGGCGCAGAGAGTGGCGCCCGCACCGTGTAGGTAGCAGGCGCCGTGGATGAAGATGTATCGATACGAATAAAACCATATGAAAAAGCCCCCCGTGTCACGCCCCGACCTAATCGAGGATGTGGACCACGAGCTATTTGCAGCGGCATGACGACTGTGTGTGTGGCGCATTCCGAGCTGGGCCTTTTTGCGAGCGGGCGGCGCCCCGTCCTTTGCACGCGTAGATGATCGATCCGTATTGGCCCTTCCTACTCGAGACCCTGGACGCAGACCCGACCCTGAGGGCGAGCTCGCACTTATGATGGCTGTCGGGCGTCATTGGATTGAGCCGTTTTCAAAGGACGGGCGCCGCCCACCTATCGCAATACACCGAAACACGAGGCGATCATCGCCGCGAAGCGGGATAAACGGAATGCGGGTGCGCAGGCCTGCACAGGGGCCAGAAAAACCCTCATTGCCTGCGTACTCGCACCACACCTATCGCGCCAACCTGAGGGTGCGTTATCTGCATTCGCCAAGGCTGCTAAACCGCCCTCGACGGCGCGCGGGTAAGGTGGCAGCAATGGCCGGGATGGGCCGCTTAGATGTAGGCCGCCTTGATCGATGTTCGTGCGCCTATAGTCATAGCTTGGATCCGCAATCATCTTGTTTCTGTGTCTTTTTTTGATCTGTCTCGAGTCCCGTGATGGAGTCGAAGATCTGCGTGGCACAATCACGACACACGGCCTTAACTGCGCTCCAGTTGTGCCAGCGAGGATCTAGATGCTTGTATTCGCTGAGATGGACGCCTTCCAAGTCGTAAGGTAGCGGATTGGCTAACTGAATCTGAAGTTGCTGCAACGCCGATTCATCGTTCGGTTGTGGGTAAAGGCGGTCAAAGGGGCGCAGACTCTCTACCATCTGGTCGCTGCCCATGTGATTCGCCAAGGCAACAAAATCCAGATAGTCGCGCGTGGCGTTGCGCTTCAGGATCAATACACCCTTGATGCGCAGGATCTCGCCCTGAGTGGGAACCGTAATCTTCTGGCCAAGGAGCTCGACCTGGGCAGTTTCCAGTGGTTGGCCGCGAATTAGCTGTCGGATCCCCGTCTCAATGCCATCCAGACTGCCCAGGATCTGTAGCGGACGTTGAATGCGTGTAGTTTTCCAACCGGCCACGGCCTCCAGATCCGCCAGTACCTGATCAAATCGCTCTCGTAGGTCAACCAGCACATGGTCCGCATCGGTCGAAAACCGGTGCTTGGCGTACACCGCCGATGCGGTCCCGCCTACCAGAACGGCGTCCGGCAGGATGCGTTGGAGACGAGCGGCCGCGGAGAGGACCTCTTCCCAATTAGGCAGCGTGTTGTTCGACATAGTGCTTCCAGAAATGATAGCGCTGGGCATACGGATCGTGAACGTGCGCCTGACACACACGAAACACCTTCTCCCGCACCGTCCGGTCACGGAGTACCGCGGATCGCAGGTCGGCCCAGTCGTATACCTTGCCGCGCCCGATCACATCATCAATGGCGGCGAGAGTAAGAGTCTGGTGATTCAGGTGACGGTGGAGCATGGTGGTCCCTAAGAATGCGGTATTTTCCGTAAGCGAATGATACGCTACGAGAAAACGGAGCGCATAATTTTTTGCGCTTTCGGGCAAGCTGTGCCTGCTACGATCCGTCGCGCGTCCGGCCCCAGCCGCCGAGCGCGCATTTCGAGACAGCCGCGCGAGTCCTGGGGTGGCCCCACACCGCCCGGTCACCTTCCGTGTCGTGAATCTTGGCGATCACGAAGTAGCCGATGACAAAGCATGTGCCGCGCGCAACGATCTCTCGCGTAAAGCCGGCGTAGAACGCGCACCAATCGCCCGGTTCCAACGCCTGGTCCCCGCAGAGGCGTTGACCTTGCTGCCGTCCCTTGAGGAAACACTCTCCCCTCCCCCGGGAAAAGCCCCCGCCCGCCGTTTCCGGCCACCCGCCCCATCGACTGGCTTCGCCTCACGCAATAAGTGCGCGAGACGCGACTTTGACGGAATCGTGCCCCCTACCCTGCGCGCGGCATGCCCCGCCGTTTGCGCACCAGCGGGCGGTGCATGCCTGGATTCGCTCAAGCGCCCGCGGTGCTGAGCCGGATACGATCGAGAAGCGACGCGAATCCCCGATCCCGACCGGCGATCGCATCCGCCAGGGTGTAGGCATCGAGCTCGCGCAGGAACTGTGCCTGGGCGGCGGCCAGCATGCCTTTCAAATGACAGATCGGCGTCAGGCGACACCGATTGGCCTGCACGTCAAAACATTCGACGATGTCGAAGTGCGCCTCTGTCTTGCGTATCACCTCACCGATGCCGATCTGCGCGGCGCTACGCGCAAGCTTGAGACCACCCCCCTTGCCGCGCGCGGTCGTCACGAAACCGAGTTGCCCCAGCCGGTGCACGATCTTTACGAGATGATTGCGCGATATGCCGTAAAAGGCGGCAATTTCGCTGATCGTGGCCGCACCGTCGCGCTCCTTCATGCTCAAATACATCAATATCCGCAAGGCATAGTCACTGTAGCGGGTCAACTGCATGAGATCTCCTCAAAAGCCCCGATCATGATGAGTGCGGGGTACAGGCGCGTCAAATCCCCGTCGAATGATATTTGACAATACGAAGCCCCCTGTCTTAGTGTAGGGGCATACCTGCCGACTGATTCGTGAGGCTCAAGGCCTCCGGCAGGTTGTCCCGTTAAAGATGTATATTGTATACATCTTTGCATACGATAACCGAGGAGCGACATGAGTCAGGCATTGTTTCAGAAGATCGGTGGTGAACAGGCGGTCAACGTGGCTGTGGATATCTTCTACCGCAAGGTCCTGGCCGACGACCGCGTGAATGGATTCTTCGACGACGTGGACATGGAAAGACAGGCCGCCAAGCAAAAGGCCTTCCTCACCATGGCCTTTGGCGGACCCAACCATTACACAGGGGCCGACATGCGTCGCGGGCATGCCCATCTGGTGGCGCGCGGCCTGAACGACACGCACTTTGACATCATCGTAGACCATCTGTCGGCCACGTTGCGCGAACTGAACGTGCCACAAGACAGCATCGACGAGGTCGCAGCGATCTGCGAGGGCACGCGCGCGGACATCCTCGGCCGCTAACCCTTCGGAGACCCCATGCCCGAGATACTTCTAGGCGACAAGACCTACGCATGCGCCGATGGCGAAAGCGTCCTCGAGGCGTTGACCCGCGGCGGCGAGAGCGTCCCCTCCTCGTGCCGCAGCGGTGTCTGCCAGACCTGCCTTTTGCGCGCCGTGGACGGGCAAGTCCCTGAGGCCTCCCAAAAGGGCCTGAAGGACACGCTGCGCGCACGCGGTTACTTTCTGGCGTGCCAATGCGTACCGCACCAATCCATGCGCGTCGAGCATCCTGGCACGGACGCCGGGCGACTTGTCGCTACGGTGCGCGCGATCACGCCTTTGAACCGCGAGATCGTCTCGGTGGCCCTCGAGTGTCCGGGCATGGGGGACTACCGTGCCGGCCAATTCATCAACGTGTTCAAGGACGAGAGGCTAAGCCGTAGCTACTCGCTCGCCAGCGCCCCGGCGCTCGATCCGCATCTCACGCTCCATGTGCGCAAGGTGTCACAAGGTCGGGTCAGCGGGTGGATCCACGAGTCCCTGCAGGTCGGCGATCAGGTAGCGGTCAGCCGGCCGCTCGGGGAATGTTTTTATATGCTGTCCGACCCGGACCAGCCCCTACTGCTTCTTGGCACTGGATCAGGTCTCGCGCCGCTCTACGGCATCCTCCGCGATGCCCTGCGTCAGGGACACCGCGGCCCCATCCGTCTCTACCATGGAAGCCGCCATAAAGACGGCCTGTACCTCGTAGACGAGTTACGCGCGCTTGCCTACCGCCATGCCACCGTCCACTACCATCCGTGCGTGTCGCGCGAGGCCCCGACCGGGGATCTGCGTCACGGGCGCGTGCTCGATGTTGCCCTGAACGATCAGCCGCGCGTCGCCGGCTGGCGCACCTTTCTGTGCGGCCATCCTGACATGGTGCAGTCTGCGAAAAAACGCCTGTATCTGGCGGGCGCGGCGCTCAAGGACATCTACGCCGACGCCTTCATCCGCAGCGCCGCCTGACATCCGGTCCCGGACCCCCGAGGCGTCCGGGACGCCCCCGCCGCTTACCGGCGCGTGTGGCGCTTGCCAAGCGCCCAGTACACCACACCCCCGGCCACCACCACCGTCGCAAGCTCCTCCCCGAGCCGCGCGAGGTCAATGGTGCGCGCCACGGGGAACACCGGTGGCGGAGGTGACCACAAAAATGCATACACGAGCGGTGCATGCATGCGGAAACCTTCGAAATTCGTCCATACGTTGTTCCATGGCGGGTACAGACAGACCCCCACGGCGGCGGCCACGACCAGCATGAGCCACACCGTACGCACGGGGTCCCGGTGTGCCGCCGGCCGTGATCGCCGGGCAGCCGGCAGCTTAGAGGACTTGCGTGTCGTCATGGCGGTAAGGCGGCACACAGCAGCACAGGATCACAAGCGCCGCGGAGACGGATGCCACCACGCGGTGGGCGACACCCGCGGGGATCCGTATGGTATCGCCGGCCTTGATCGCAAACCGCTCCAAACCACACTCCATCATCCCCGCGCCACTCACGACATGATAGATCTCTTCGCTGCGCATATGGCGGTGCAGCCTTGTTGCGGCACCGGCATCGACCGTCGCCTGCGCGAGGCTCATGGCCCCGCCACCGTGATGATCGGGGTGCCATAATTCTTGGATCCGTGATCCGTCCTTGGTCTCATAGGTCGGTTGAGGCCTGGCCACTGGTCCCCCTGCGCACAGGTTCATCCGTTGGCGCGGGAAACCCCGGCATCATCGTGGGCCGTATGGCCCATCTGGCCGGGGAGGGAGGGCGCGGCGGCGTAAGCCGCCCCGGTTCCCGCCTCTCCTTTGTCTGTGGCTATCGTGGTCTGCGAATATCCATAGCCGTCCGCCCGCCGGATCCGGGTGCAGAATCGGTGATGGATGCCTGGTACCAGTCCTTGTGCGGTCTGGATAGTGAAGTACCCCCTGGCGCGAATGGCCGCCCGGCCCCGCGTCCGCAGGAGCCGTGCCCGTTTCTCGGAGCATGGCGTCAGCGGCCTCTTTCTTCTGTCCCAAACGAATACGGCCATACACCCTCCGGTCAAACGGCCCTTACGGGCCCCTAGTGGCCCGGCAACGGCCATGGTGACGCGGGCCATGGCCATGCCGGCCTACCATGTGCGGCCCGTCTCCCCTCGGGGTTGTGGACAACCGCCTCCCGTCTAGCGACGGCGGCGGGGACCTGCGGCGCTTTGCCTTTCGCCCGCATAGGCCATGATGTCTACAATGTGATCCCGGCCTTGCAGAGCGGCGAACATGGGGAAGCATGCGCCGGTGCGTCTGAACGACCCGTTACCCACGTCTGCCGGTCTCCCGGCCCCTCGTCAACCGAGCCTTTTGGTATTCCCCTCCAAGCCCCGCCCGCATTGCCGGCCGCATGGCCTGTTAGGGCGGGTCGTTGACGCGGCTATTCTATCGGGAAGGGCGGCCGTTTGTCCCACCCTCGCCCACCAGCGGCCTGCGGAAGCCGCGCCTAACCCCACCCCACGGACCATCATGATGCCAAGACCGGCCATGGCCTGCGTCTGCGCCCCGGCACCACGCCCGTGCGCACCCCCGTGGCCCAGGCATCGCCCATCCCCGCGCAGCGCGTCCCGACTGTCGGCCCTCACACGCCGCCCGGCGCCAGACCCCCACTATTTTCCCCTGATGACACCCCGAACCTACATAAACCAACAGGTACGTTGTCGCCCATTTTCCGCTATTCCTTGGCCGTCATGCCGCAAGGGATCGTCATCATGGCCGATATCGCACCATTCACAGAAGCCGGGCTTACCGTCCGCGTCCTCGAAACCCGCGAAGATCGGGACCGGGGGTTCCGACTGCGCCACGCCATCTATTGCCAGAAACTCGGCTGGGTGGCGCCACGCCCTGACGGCCTGGAATGTGATGGCTACGAGGACGGATCCACGACCGTGGGTGTGTTCGCCGGCGACGGCGCCCTCGTCGGTGTCGTGCGGCTCATCCCGCCGGGACGCCCGTTCATGCTCGACCATGACTTCCGGCCATTGCTGCGGCCTGGCTATCGGCTTCCCAAGGGCCCGGACTATGCCGAGATCACGCGGCTTGCGACATTGCCGCCGGCCGCCGGCGCGGCGCGACCGCTGGGGGTCTCAAGCCTGCTGTATAAGGCGATCTATCGCTGGGCCTGCGCGCGCGACGTACGGTTTTTATATCTCGTCGTCGAGACCCGCTACCTTCGCCACCTCCGCCGTCGCGGCCTGCCCTGTGTCCCGCTTGGACCTCCGCGACGATTCGGCACCGGCCCCTTATGCATCGCTGCGCGATTCGATCGCCAGGTCTTCGAATGCCACACGGACCGCCGTCCCACGCGCTTTCATCATTGGCTCAAGGCGGATGCGCCAGTATCCCGAGAAGCGTCGCCTTGGCAATGGCCTGGGCGCGATTCCGCGCCTCCAGCTTGCGCATGGCATTTCCCACATGAAACATGACCGTCCGTTCGCGGATTCCAACGATTCGACCAATCTCCCACGTCGTCTTGCCCAGGCTCGCCCAATAGAGCGTCTGCTGCTCGCGCGGCGTCAATCCCCGGTTGGCATCCTGTGGCCAAAGACCGATGCCCGGCCGCGAGAGTCGCAGCAAGAGATCGTGCACGGCCGGCGCCAGACATTCGATGATCGTGCGGTGCCGGGCCGCCTGCCCCAGGGCATTGCCCCAGAACGACAATAGACTGCCGCAGCCGTCCGTGCCGCTCCGGCCAACGGTCACGCCCTCACGCAGATCGAATGCCATACAGGCCTCGATAAACGCCCGCTCGGTTGCTGAGCGCGCCGCGCGAAAGGCCTGCGACCAGACCTGGACATCCTTACCGCCATGATAGCCGCGCATGACCGGGTCCACCCGGTCATAACGCCGTTCGCGGTACAAGGCCAACCACTCCGGCGGGTAACCGAAGTTCAGGAGTTGACGGACCTCGCGAATCCCGCCATCGGCCTCCCAACGCGCCAGAATACAGATCACGCCACGCACCGGCAGCAGGCCATATATCGACCGAAAGACCGTGTTCGCCGCCTCGATGCTGTCGGCCCCGGCGGTTACGTGGCTGATCTCCGCGACGTTCAGCAGATCCCGCCTCGACAGACGCGCCAGTCTCTTGCGCATATCGGACCCCCCGCCCTGTCCACTCGTCTCCCAAACCACATGACGATTTTACCTTATCATTGGGCCTACGGGTGGGCAACACGGGAAATTCGATAGGTGCACGGTGTTTTATACTTGGACCAGTTCCAATATAGGACCGAGGCCCCCTATCCTCTCGTCAGAAATCGGGGTCCAGTACGATCCGATAACGCGCCTTACCAGACCGCAGATGATCGAGCGCATCGTTCACGCGGCTCATGGGGAAATGCTCGACGATGGGCGCAACATTATGGCGCTTACTGAAATCCAGCATGTGCCGGAGCGTGCTGATGCGACCAAATGGCGATCCCGACACCGACTTTTGCCCGGCTATGAGACTGAACGCCCCGATGTTGAGCGGCTCTAGTACCGCGCCCACGAAATGGAGCTGACCGCGCGGCGCGAGGGTCGTTAGGAAGCGCGGCCAATCGAGCGGTGCGCTGGTGGCCACCAAGAGCAGGTCCAGGGAGCCTGTCATGTCCGTCAAGGCGCGCTCATCGGTGCTCGCCACGACTCGGTGGGCGCCCAGAGACTCAAGGTCCGAGGCCTTGCCGGCATGCGAGGTAAAGGCGGTCACGTCACAGCCCCAGGCGCGCAGATATTGCAGGGCAAGGTGCCCCAATCCACCGATGCCCACTACCCCGGCACGATCGACGGGACGCACGCCAAGCTCCATGAGCGGACTAAACACCGTTATCCCGCCACAAAAAAGCGGCCCGCTCGAAGACGACGGCAAGGCCTCGGGCAGCGGAACCGCCCATGCCCAGTGACAGCGCACCCGCTCGGCGAAACCTCCGTGGCGCCCGACGATGGTCGCCTCCGCCGCAGGGCATAGGTGATGGTCGCCGGCCATGCACTGCGCACAATGCATGCAGCTGCGCGCGAACCATCCAAGGCCCACGCGCTGTCCGTCGGCGAGCCCGCGCACCTCGCCGCCGCATGCCACGATCCGACCGACCACCTCATGACCCGGCACCAGTGGGTAGGTGGATAGGCCCCACTCGTTTTGCCACATCGACAGGTCTGAATGGCAGAGTCCGCAATATTCGACCTGGATCTCCACCTCGTCGGCCTTGAGCGGACCCGGATCATAGGAAAAGCGCTCAAACGGCTTGCCAGGGCCGGTCGCGGCCCAGGCCTTGATCGATTTCGTCATGACACCTCCCGATCTCACATCCCAAAGAATGTGGGGCGCGACCCATAGGCCGTACCCCCCGTTTCCCGGCAACGCCCGACGATAGCCATTCCGATCGCCATCGGCAAGCCGCTTTAGGCCGGCGCGCGCTATTCCCCCTCCTCCTGGTCGGGATCGAATCCTGCTATACTGAAGCGTATCCATAATGGGCTTTACGGCAACCATGTCTATGCACCGTAGACGCAGCGCGTGGCGCCATCCACCGGATCACGCCCTACACCGCCTCATAATCATGGCCGTCGTTCTCGGTTCTTTCGCCATGGCCAGTCCGCGCGCCTCGGCAGACCTGAACCATGATGCCCGCCATGTCGGCCATAGCCTCGGCACGGCCGCGCACGATGTCGGGCACAAGGCCAAGCGTGTAGGACTGGCCATCGGGCATGAGGCCAAGAAGGTCGGGCTTGCGATCGGACATGCCGCCAAGGCCGGCGGACTGGCCTTTTGGCATGCCGTCAAAGGGCATCACTGAGCGCGTTAGGGGCGCGGGCCCTGCAGGGGCCCTCCATGGGGACGTGGACACAGCCCAGCGCGGGGCGGGCTCTCGGCGAATTCTCTTAAGAGGCCAAGCGATCGCGATGCGGCGCTTGGCCGAGGTCCGATCCCGCCCCGCAGCGCGCAGGCGCCACACCCTGAGCCGAACCCCCTTCAGAGGCCCGTCATAGGGCGCTTGCCACACATACTGGCCTTCTTCGATACCCGGGAAACGTTCCCCATCCCCGGTGCCGCTTCCGAATAACGGCATCGCACCGTATAGATCATGGGCATTCCGCCTCCTTGCGCGCGCCCTACCGCCTCAGCCTGCAGACGAATCGCCGACAAGGACGGGCCCCCTTGGTCACCCCCGTTAGGGTATGACGTTCCCGCCTCGGGGCTGCCCGCGACGGGCGTGCCCCGCGACCGCCGTCATGGGCCGAAAGACACCGCCAAACGCAGGGCGCCGCCACCCGCGTCTGGCCATGACAGGATCCCATCCTGCTGGAGGCCGAGCGTACGCAAAAGCGGCAGGCTACGCGCGGCCGGGTTGGCGACACGCAGGGCCTCGAGCGCGGCATCCGACATGGGGATGTCGGCGGCTGGTTCACAGTACCCCCATTCCCACGACAACATCGCGCACCACCCCGGTGGCCGCTCAGCGGTCAGGGCCAGCGCCACGGCAAACGGTGCGGTAATCCCGCGTACTGCGGCAAACGCCGCAGGCGGTGAGAGGTCGTAGGCGATCAAGAGGCACGCGCGGCCGGGGCCGACCGTGGTCAAGGCCTCGAGCAGGCCGGCGGCGAAGCTGTCATCATAGGCAGACAGACTGGTCGTAGGCGCCCGCGAGCCGGTCGCGATCCCCCAGTAGCCCCCGGCGGCGTTATGCACGGAGTTGTGAAACAGGGTCGGCGACAGGGCGATCGGCGGCTGCGCCAAGGCCCGGCAGTTCTTGTCGGCGATCTCGAGATCGCCGCTTGCGGAACTGAACACCGTAGCCACCCCCGCCGGGTCCCAGCCGGCGGCGCGCAAGGCCTGCCGTCCGACATCCAGGGCATAGCGCGCGGACATCGGACAGCGCCGCGCCTCATTGGCGGAAAGTCCCTCGGCGAGCGGCATGCGCACCCTGTCATGCCGATAAGCCCGCTCCCCTGCTAATAGGGCGCGCGCCGCTTGCGCGTCCGGAAGGCCCGGACCCAGGACGCCCCATCCGGCAACATATATGTTCACGGGCGCCATGCGAGCGCGAGACAGCAATTGCTGCCGCCAAATCCGAAGGTATTGACCAAGGCCCGGCGGATTGCGCCGCTCTCGCCTGAAAGCAGCAGACGCGACCGGAATCGCGGATCGGGCAATCGCGTAGCGACGGTCCCCGGCAGGAATCCCGCAGCCATGGCCTCAGCCGTCAACACCACCCCGCACATACCCGCGGCCCCCAGTGTATGCCCGATGGCCCCCTTCGTGGAGCTCGCCGGGACCGCACCAAGACCCACGCGCATCAGCGCCAGATCTTCGGCGGCATCGTTGTGCGCAGTCCCGGTGCCATGCAGGTGCACATAGTCGACCGTGTCCGGTCGCCAGCCGGCGCTCGTGAGGGTCGCCTCCAGCGCCGCGCGCGCCCCCCGTGCCTCGGGATGCGGGGCGGTCATGTGGTAGGCATCCGCGCTGTCGCCGGTGGCCACCAGGCGCAATCCTCGGGATTCGCCACAATCTCCGGCCGGCGCGAGGAGCGCAAATCCCGCCGCTTCGCCGATCGCAATCCCATCGCGGTCGGCATCGAACGGCCGGGGATGCGTCCGGGACAAAAGATTCAACGCATGAAAGCCATAAAGCGTGGTATCACAGAGACTGTCGACGCCGCCCACCACCACCGCCTGACAGACACCGGAGGCGATGAGCCGCGCGCCGGTGGCGAACGCCTTGGCACTCGATGAGCACGCCGTCGACACCACCAGCGCCGGGCCTTTCACACCGAGATAGCGGCGCACGAAGTCCGCGCACGAAAACACATTGTGGGTCTCGCGGTACGGGAAATCGACCGGCAGTGCCCCCGGCCCCTGAAAGACCGGGGCCCGATAGGCCGCCTCGGTGGCGGCGATCCCCGAGGTGCTCGTGCCGATCACCACCCCGATACGCCAGGCGCCCACGCGGCGCGCAGTCGCGCCCACCGCCTGCGCGAAGCCATCGGCGTCGAGCGCAAACCGCGCGAGGCGATTGTTGCGGCAATCATAGCGTGTCAGGGCCGCGGGCATGACCACCTCCTCCAGACCCGCGACCTGCCCGATCATGCACGCCGTCCCGTCCGCCAGGGTATGCGGAACCAGCATCGACCGCCCGCTCATGAGCCCGGCGCGCTGGGCGGCGAGGCCGCGGCCGAAGGCGCTCGTGAGCGTATAGTGCGTGATGGCGAGACCGTCTTCCATCATGAGGCCCGCGACGCGCCCAAGGACCAGGCGGCGGTAAAGAGCAGCGCGAGCAGCGCCCCCAGGCTCACGGTCAGGCCTACCGAGCGCAACATCGCCACAGGCGCCGTGGCCATGACCCCAAATCCGGTTATGGTGGTGGCGGCGCATACCCAGGGCGCAAGCGGCCGGCGTTCGGCGATGAGCCCATGCTCCCCGAGAAACAGCGCGTAGCCCATGCCAAGACCGGCAATGAGCAGCAAGGCCACGAGGTTCAAAAGCGTGAGGCCCGGACCTGTCATCACCAGCAAGGCACAGGTGGTCACGATCGCCGCGGCCATCGGCAGCACAAGGCGCGTGGCCTCGCGCACTGATCGCAGACCGATGGCGATGACCACCGCCATGAGCGCCCCGGCGATGAGCGCATGGCGCAACAGCGCCGCGCGATAGCCGGCCATGAGACGCCCCACGGCACGCTTCACCACCACATAGTGGGCCCCCGCGACCGCGCTTGCCCGTATCGCCCGGGCCACGCGCCGGGCATTGCGGACATCGGATAGAGGCACGAACGCCACACCCCGCCCATGGACCCGCATAAGCAGGCCACCCATTTGCATGCGCATCGGTGCCGGCAGATCGGCGGGACGTAGCGGGGCCGCGTGGCGCGCCTTGGCGACGGCCGCCACGAATTCGTGAAACGCGCGTAGGCGAAATGGCATGCCGACGGCCGCGGCGCGCAGTCGCCGGCGCAGGATCGCAGGCGCTGGCAGCGCGCGCTGCCGGCGCCTCTGCACAGCCACGCTCGGCAGGTATTGGGCCGCCATCCGGTAACCGGCAAGGGCGCGCTCCCGGCGTAGCCTTGCCAATACCGGTCGCAGCGCGGCGGAGGCCACCAGCGCCCGTTCACGATTGGCGGCGGTCACCACCACGAGCGACGAGAGCCCCGGCACTCCGAACGCCCGGCTAAGTCGCCCGGTCTCGCGCATGAGGGTATGCGACGCCGGACTCAAGGCCGACAGGTGGTCATCCCATACGTGGCCGCCGTGCTGCCAGAGAACCCCGATGGCGGCCAACGCCACTATCACCACCGCACCGCGCGCACGACGCAGTCGGGCGGAAACCCGTGCCGCGCGATCGTCCCACACGGACAGATCGGCGAGCGGACGCCATGCCGGGATCATGAACGGCAGGACATAGCGCGCCGCCAATGCCGCCGCCGCAAGCCCTACGGCCGCGAATACACCGAGCTGCACGAGACCGGCGAGATGCGAGGTGATCATGGTGGAAAATCCGATCACCATGGCGATCATCGCCAGTCCCAGGGCGCGCGCCACGCGCTGTGCCGCGCGCGGAACGCTCTCCCCGCCCCGAACATGCAAAAGCACATAGGTCGGGTAGTCCATGGCCACGCCGATCAGCATGGTGCCAAACCCGAGCGTCGTGATCGCAAGTCTCGGAAACACCAAACCGATGACCGCGGTGGCGACCATCGCCCCGCTGGCAAGCGGCACGAGGCTCACGAGCAGCGGCGGTCCCGAGCGATAGACGAATCCCAAGATCCCCGCCACCAAGATGAGGTCGATGATCGTCAGACGCTTGGCGCTGTCTGCAACCTTGTCATTGGCCGCCACCGTTATCGCCCCGGTGCCGCCGATCTCCAGAGACAGCGGCTTATGATCCGCGACCTGCGCGAACGCGGCATGGATCAGGCCGAGCGCACGGCGCTGCGGTCCCACCGAAAACCCCGACGCGTGCGTCTCCACGAGCAATAGCGCCGCGTGCTCGTCGCGCGACACCCACACGCCATGGCGCGAGCGCGGCCCTCCCGCCGCGCCCCGCCAGGGCCGGGCCGCGGCCATGACCGCGCCCGTGGGATCGGCCAGGACCTTGGTGGCACTCAAGCCCGCCGGGGACTCGAGAATGGCCAGATCACGCCGCAGATCGGCGCGTAGCGCCGGCACCGTCCACGACGTGCGCGGCGCCAGCAGATAGCGGTCGTGGAACAGAAATCCCTCGACACCCCGCGCTACCGCCGCTCCGCTATTGGCGACCAGCGCAAAATCGCGCGTATCGCGGCGCAATCGCCGGGTGAGCGCCCGTGACGCCCGCGCCCGCGCTACCCCGGTACCGCCGCGAATCGCCAGCAACAAAAGACGGGATGCCGCGCCCTTGTGAAGGCCGTGCACCAGGGCGCGCTGCACCGTGCTGCCCGATCGCGGCAGAAACGCCGTCAGGCTCCCTCCAAAGCGCGCGGTATGGACGATCAGCGCCGCCAGTATCGCCAACGCCGCCAGCCACACGGCGGTCACCGTAAATGCCGTTGGTCTGGCGTTCACGGAAGGATGCGCATATCCGAGCTATCACCGTTCGGGGCGCGGGTCACGATCTCTGCAAGACGCGCCCCATGCCCACTGATCGCGACACTCACCAGGGCCCGCTTCAAGGCGGCAAGACGTGGGCGCAGCAGCAGTCGCCAGGCCTTGCGATCCCCCTGCAGGCGCGCGTGGAAATCGTGCGTGAGCAAGGCGTAGTTCCCGCTCAAAAGCCCCTCGAACCCGGACACCATGGCGATCACGCCGGGATAACGGCTGACCGGTACTCCCCGGCGGGCCTGATTGACAAACAGCCGGTCACCGACGATCCGGTATACGGCCTTGCGCGGCGCGCTCTGGGTCATGATGAGGGTATCGGGCTTCTCATACTGGAGCGTGCCATGCGCCTGCACGGGGCGCCGCAGACTCGCCAGGTGATTGACCTCGATAAACCGCACCTTATGGGTCACCGTGTGCGCCAGGGTCTTTAGCAGCATCGGGACCGTCCATGGGCGACTGGCCGCGCGGGCCATCCCGGTCGTCAGGATCGCGAGCAGCGCTGCGGCGAAACGAATCCCCGTCCGGGGTTTGCCAGAAGTCATAAAAATTAAACCAGTTGTCGGGGGCCAGGCGACAGAACGTCCCCAGGGTTTGCGCATAGCGCTCCCCCAGCTGTCGCATCCATTCCTCACGCGCCTTTGCGTCCGGGGCCGGACCGCACAGCGGTTCGAATACCAATTCATAGCGGCACACACCGTCGGCCGCCGCGCGGTAGAGCGCGGTAAAGAAGAATACCGGGGCGCGCAGGACGGCTGCAAGCCGCAAAGGTCCCAGCGGGAATGGCGCCGTCGCCCCCAGGAAATCAGCGGGATAGGTGGTCTCGCCGGCGATGGTGCGATCGCCCATGAACCCCACCAGGCCCCCCTGCGCGAGAAACTCGCGTACCCGCAGTAACGACGCCGGCCCCCCAAAGGTACGATCGAATCCCGCGCCTCGGGCTGTAGGACCGTCAGGACTTCGGCCAATTTGCGCGATACCCCGGTATGCATGATGACCTGGATCTTCAGCTCCGGGCGCAAAAACGCGGCGGCGCGCGCGGCCTCGAAACTGCCCATATGCGCGCCCAGCAGGATGACGCCCTGGCCGTGGTCCAGGTACGAAGCGACCGCCTCGAAGCCGCGAATCTCGTAACGCGGCGCGTCGCGATGCCGGGCCAGCAAATAGACGCGATCTAGGATCGTGCGCGCAAAGGTCAGGTAATGACCGAACAGGCGCGCGCGTGTGGGTTGCTGGCCGTCCAAGGCCTGATAGTAGCGGCGCAGGCCGGCACGGCCCTCGGGCAGGGCCCAGAAGAAATAAGCGGTAATCGGCCACAACAGGACGCGCGCCGTGCGCCGTCCCAGGCGCAGCGCCAGGATCCGCGCCGCGCGCAGCCCGAAGCGGCTGCCGCGCTCACGCTTTTCAAACCACGCCTGGGCCATCGCCGTCCCTTACCCACCGTACCCCAAAAAACCGCAGTCCGTGCCTTTTTTAGGTCCGGCGCGCGCCGATGGTCGCGGCGAGCGCCCGCAGGGATGCGAAGATGACGGCGTTCTCCGGGTCATCGGATCGCAATTGGATACCGTAATGCTGGGAGATCGCCAACGCAATCTCCAGCATGTCGATCGAATCGAGCCCCAGACCCTCGCGGAACAGCGGGGCCTCGGGATCGATCGAGTCCGCATCGAGCGCCAGGTTCAGGCTGCTCACGAGCAGCTGCGCAATCTCACGCTCAAAATCGGTTTGCCTGCTATTCACTCCGCTATCCTCTCGAAACCTAAGCCATATTCCGTACGCGCCGGACCTGCCACCCGATCGCTCATAGCGCCATCATCAATCATCCCCGGAGCGAACAAACACCCATACCACCGCCGCCCCGACGATGAGCGTATTCGACACCTTCAGCAAGGGGCTCGATGCAAACGCCGCACCCGAGTAGTTGCGATAGCGCCCGAAGATCGCAAAATCGAAAGGGCCCGCGCGCGTGCTCACGGCCGCCGTAAGCCGTACCCCGGCATAACCGCCAGGGGCGGAATAGGCCGGCCGCCCCGCCGCCGCATAGGCTGGTGGCACGCCGAAAAAATACTCGTTGACCCCATGGCCGCGAAAAACGGGGCCAAAGCTTACCACAATGGGCCAGACGCGCCCGCGCGGGGTCCGCGATTCGACGAACGCCGAGGCGCTGCTGCCAAGCGGCATAAGCTGCAGGCCGGGGCCCATGGCCCAACGATAGCGGGCGCGGGCGCCCAGCCAGATGCGCCAGCCGCCGGCGCGCGCGGGGAGGCGCATCATGATATCCGGCCCCAGGGCCACGGTCGGGTCTAGGTTCGGCATGCCGGCGCGCGCATCCGGTGTACCGGCCGCCGCCGGCGGCGAGCCATTGGCCCCAAGACCGATACTGAACGACGAATGACGGGCCCATTTCGCACGCAGGTGTTGGTGGTGCAGGTGCAGCGTGGGGGATTCGTAGTCCCAGTACGGGTAGGGGTAGGCGAATAGCCGCTCACTGTCGGAACCCGGATAGGCAGGCGCCAGGAAGAGGGCCACCCCCACACCGCCTTGGTAGTGCGCGGTCTGGGCCGCCACCGTGCCGACCCCAAACATCCCCAGGACCATACACCCGAGACGCACACCCCATGACGCGCCCCGCCGATCCGCCGCCAGCTCGCTTCCCATAGGCTGTGCTTGCGCCCGTCGCCTGATATCCACGCCCGGTCCTTATCGTCGCTCGCCGTCCACCACCACCGCCTCGATCTCCAGGCCGAGTTCGGAGCGGCAGATATCCCCGCGCAGGATCAAGGCCGGCGCCATCCCCCACGGTTGCGGCCAGGACAGCCGGGCACCGTCCGGGACGCGCACATAGGCCTTGACGGCCAGCACCTGGCGGTCCGCCCCGAGGCCCGCGCACGCCACGAGCGCATCGAGGTTGGCGAAGGTCTCGCGCGCCTGCGCCTCCAGGTCTCCGGGGGCCTGGCTTTCATGGCCGACGATCGCCGCCGTGCCCGATATCCACAACCACCCGCGGCCGGCACTGGCCACCTTCATGGCGCGCACGAAATCCGGGGGGCGCGGGCCATAGATGTCGGGATAGCGGTAGGCACTGACCTGTCGCGGGTTCTCGATGGCGAGACCGGGGGTGCGATGCGCCAGTACATGCAGTGTCAGATCGCCGCGCGGGGCACCGATGCAGGTCGCCGCGGGGCGCAGCCCGCCGCGCGCCAGATAGCCCTCCAAGGCCTGGTGGCGACCGCGATTGAACTGCCGGTACCGCTCGAGCCCCTGGTCTAGGCCATGAATGTCCGGAAAATACTGCCACGCACGGATCAGGTATCCGTAACCCTCGCCCTCGGCGACGCGCAGGATGCGTCCATAGGCCTCGGCCGCGACCGACGCCATTGGCTCACGGGCCCCGAGCGCGACCGCCGCGAACAGCCACTCGCCGTCGTGGGCGTAGTGGACGCCCTCGCGTGTCGCCGATATCGCCGGGCCCCCGGCGATCACTTCATACATCGGGGGCCCCATGGGCACCAGGGCCGTGGCGACATAGGGCGCACGCCCCTGCCAGGTCGCCGGGGTCCCATAACCCACGACCCCGAGGATATCACCCCGACCCTCGAGTTCCTGACGTCGATCCGCCGGATAATAGAAGATCCTCATGCGCTCAACACGACCTCTCGCGAAGGCCTGCGCGCGCGGCCTCCGTCCGGGTCTCCCGGTGCCGCGCCTTTCATCGTCGGGCCCGCCATTCCTTGCCGCCTCCCGCGAATCCGTGTAGCGTCGATGCCATGCCAAGCCCCCATCCGTGCACCCCTCACCCTGGAAGCCCCGGTCATGACGCGCCCTAGGGATATCAGGGCCTCGACCCGTCGCAGATGACGGTCAACCGGCTTACACTCATGCATCAGACTACTCCCATGGGGGGCATAGGCCCCGTTCTCCCATCGCACGGGGCGCCATGGCCCTGCCGCCCCCGCCCGGTCCGGTGGCCGCCCGGGGGCCCGTAATGGCGCGCCTCGATGCCCGCCACGTCTTTCAGGCCGTCAACGCCCTCGATGGCCTGCTGGCCGCCGGGGCTGCCTGGCATGCCGTGGCCGCCATCCCGGCCGTGGCGGCGATCGCCGCGACCCAGGCGGCGCTGACGGCGTCCTGCCTGTGTCCGCGCTGCTCATTCCTTGGCCCTGTCATCACCCGTGTGGCCACCGCCGAACCCCAGGTGGCGCTGACCTTCGACGATGGACCAGACGAGACGCTCACCCCGCGCATCCTCACGCTGCTCGCCCAGTATGACGCCCGCGCCAGCTTCTTTTGTATCGGCCGCCGCGCCCGCCAGGCGCCGCACCTCATACGCGCCGCCGTAGGCGCCGGCCATAGTATCGAAAACCACAGCTGGGACCATAGCCCCCGCTTCGCGCTCTTTGGATCGCGCCGCCTGGCGCGCGAGATCGATGACACCCAAGACCTGCTCGCCGACGTAAGCGGCCGGGCACCATCATGCTTTCGGGCCCCACTCGGGTTCCGCAACCCCTGGCTTGCGCCGCTGCTCGCCGAGCGCGCCCTGCACTATGCCGCCTGGTCGCACCGCGCCTTCGACACCCAAGACCCGGCACCCGCGCGCATCGCCCGACGATTGTCACGGGGGCTTATGCCCGGCGCCGTGCTCTTGCTGCATGATGGCCGCAACGCGCGCGATTATGCCGGGCGGCCGGTCCTGGAGACGGTCCTGCCGGGGCTCCTGCGGGGCTTGCAGGCGCGCGGGCTGCGCGCCGTCGATCTACCGACCCTACTCGCCCGTCACGACCGGGCGCGCCCGCCTCAGGATACCCCCGAGCGCGGCCCCATCCCCGCCCCGCGGGTCTTCAGATAATCCTCGTAGCCGCCGCCGAAGACCGTCACCTGCCCGCCGTCGAGCTCCAGGATCTCGGTGGCCAGCGATGACACGAACTCGCGATCATGACTGGCAAAGATCAAGGTGCCGGGATAGTGGACGAGCGCCAGATTGAGCGCCTCGATCGACTCCATATCCAGATGATTGGTGGGCTCGTCTAGGATCAGTACGTTGGGCGCAAGCAGCATGAGCTTTCCGAAGATCATGCGCGCGCGTTCGCCGCCCGACAACACGCGCACCGACTTCTCGCTCTCCTCGCGCGAAAACAGCAAGCGCCCGAGCACCGCGCGGATCGCCTGCTCGTCGTGGGTCGGCTGCGCCCACTGGCTCATCCATGCCAACAGCGTGAGATCCTCGGCAAACGCCTCGCCATGATCCTGTGCGCAATACCCCACGCGCGCCCCCTCGGCCCACTGGATCTCGCCTGCGCGTGGCGTAAGTTCCCCGGCAAGGGTCCGCAAAAGCGTGGTCTTGCCCGCACCGTTGGCGCCGATCACCCCGATGCGCGCGCCGGCCCCCACATACAGATCGAGCTCGCGCCACAAAAGATCGTCATAGCCTTGCGCCAGGGCGCGCACCTCCACGGCCTGCCGGTAGAGCTTCTTACCCATGTCGAAGCGGATATAAGGGCTCACGCGACTCGAGGGCTTGATCTCGTCGAGCTGGATCTTTTCGATCTGGCGGGCACGCGAGGTTGCCTGGCGGGCCTTGGAGGCATTGGCCGAAAAACGACTGACGAAGGCCTGCAGCTCGGCGATCTGGGCCTTCTTGCGGGCGTTGTCGGCCAGGCGCCGTTCACGCACCTCGGTGGCCGCGGTCATGTACTCGTCGTAATTGCCCGGAAAGATGCGCACCTCCCCGTAATCGAGATCGGCGATGTGCGTGCATACCTGATTCAGGAAATGGCGATCGTGGGAGATGATCACCATGGTGCTGCGGCGCGCCACCAGAAGCTCCTCCAGCCATCGTATGGTGTGGATGTCCAGATGGTTGGTGGGCTCATCGAGCAGCAGGATGTCCGGATCGGGAAACAGCGCCTGCGCAAGCAGCACGCGCAGCTTCCAGCCCGGCGCCACCGCGCTCATCGGGCCATTGTGCTGGGCCATCGGCACCCCAAGTCCAGTGAGCAGCCCGGCGGCCCGCGACTCGGCGGTATAACCGTCGCGGGCGGCAAAATCGGCCTCGAGTTCCGCCACGCGCATGCCGTCGTCCTCGCTCAGGGAGGATAGGCCATAGAGCCGTTCGCGTTCCGACTTCAG
Organism: Acidiferrobacter thiooxydans; assembly: GCF_003333315.1. Taxonomy (GTDB): domain Bacteria; phylum Pseudomonadota; class Gammaproteobacteria; order Acidiferrobacterales; family Acidiferrobacteraceae; genus Acidiferrobacter; species Acidiferrobacter thiooxydans. The sequence continues at coordinate 1,350,842 of NZ_PSYR01000001.1, read as the reverse complement.
GCGCCAAAGCTCAGCATCGCCCATGATGACGGTGTCGAGCACGGTGTATGACTCGAATGCGAACTGATCCTGCCTGAGCTTGCCGACGCGCTTGTCGGCCTCCCAGGCGACCGTGCCCGAGGTCGGGTCCAGGTCCCGCCCCAGGATCTTCAGAAACGTCGACTTGCCAGAGCCGTTGGCGCCGATCAGACCGTAACGGTGTCCGGCACCGAACTTCACGGACACGTTCTCGAAGAGCGGCGCGGCCCCAAACTGCATGGTGAGTTGAGTAGTAGAGAGCACGAGAGTCCTACCGAACCGAATCGGGGTTTGCGCAAACAAAGCCGCGCAGTCTACACGCAAAGGCCGGGGCGCGTCATCTCGCACCCCCCTCCTCAGTCCTCCGCATTCGCGGGTCCGGCAAGCTCCGGCGCCGATAGCGGACGCGGCTCCTCGGGCAGGACATCGAGCGCGGCGATCTCCTCCTCGTCGCCGGCGCGCAGATCGCGGAAACGCCGCGCCTGCGGCAGGACCCGGGCCTCGAGCGTGCCGACGGTCTTGTTATAGGCCTGCACCGCAGCCGCCAGTTTCGCGCCGGTATCCGACCAGCCCCGGCCGAGCAGGGCCACACGCTTGTAGAGCTCGCGGCCGAGCGCGGCGATCTCCTCGGCGTTGCGCGCGATGGCATCCTGTTGCCAGCCATAAGAAACGGCGCGCAACAGCGCGATCAGGGTGGTGGGGCTTGCCGGAATCACCTTCTGGTCGACGCCGGTCTCGATCAGGGACGGATCTTCGCGCAGGGCGGCACTGAAGAACACCTCGCCTGGCACGAACATGACCACGAACTCCGGGGCCCGCGGGAACTGTTCCCAATAGGCCTTTTTCGCGAGTTGACCGAGATGCGTGTGCACTTGCGCGGCGTGACGCTTCAGGGACGCGGCCCGCACCACCTCGTCATCGGCCTCCACGGCGTTCAGATAGGCGTCGACCGGGGTCTTGGCATCCACGACCACATGCCGGCCGCCGGGCAGCCTCACCACCAGATCGGGACGCAGGATGCGCCCCTCGTCCCCGGTCCTTTGGGCCTGCTCGATGAAATCGCAATGATCGAGCATACCGGCCATTTCCACTACGCGCCTTAATTGCAGCTCGCCCCAACGCCCGCGCGCGGCCGGCTCGCGCAGGGCCTTCACGAGGTTTGCGGTCTCCCGATGGAGTCTCGGCAGGTGGCTCTCGATCAGCGCCTTGACCTGATCTGTGAGCGATTGATAGGCACTTTCGCGCTTGACCTCCAGCTGCGCGAGCAGGGCATCGACGCGATTGAGGCGCTCCACCACCGGCCCCACGAGGTGCGCGATCGCCTGCTCGCGGGCGTGCAGCTCGGCGCTCGCACCCTGGGTGAGGTTCGCCAGACGCTCCTGGGCAAGCCCCAGGAATAACTCGTTGTTGCGCTGCAAGGCCTCTTGTGACAGCCCTTTGAACATCTCGCCTACGGTCTTTTGGGCATCGCGCAAGGACGCCAAGCGCTCGTTATGAATCTGGTCCTCGTAGCGCGCGCGCTCCGTGAGCTTCATATGCTCGATCTGCAGCGCGTTGAGCGCCGCGTTCGTGCGCTGCAGCTCAGCATCCCGCAAAGTCAGCGCCTGCCGGGTCTCTTCAAGCGCCGCGGCCGTGCGCCTCTGGCGGCCCCGCTCCCGCCCCCACAGCCACGCGCCGGCCAAGCCGCCGGCGAGCGCCCCCAGGATGGCAGCCAGTACCGTGCTCATAACGCCCCGCGCCGGGGCACGCCGGCAAGACCGTGCACGGCCGCTGCCGTCACGGCAACCCCAAAGGCGCCTCGACCTCGCTGGCCGCTTGCGCCTCCCACTCACTCACAATAGGCTGCAGCTGCGCCAGGACCTCTCCCAACCGGCGGCCGCGCTCGGTCAGGCGGTAGGTCACCTGCGGCGGGACGCTCGGCACCATCTCGCGCGCCACGAAGCCTGCGCTCGCAAGCCGCCGCAGGCGCTCGGTCAAGAGTCGGCTCGAGATCCCGGGGATGGCGCGCTTCAAGGCCCCGAAACGCAGCGCGCCCTGGGTCTGCAGCACCCACAAGACATGCGTCGTCCATGGCCCCGCGAGGAGCTTTAGGACGGCATCGACCGGACAGGGCGAGGATGTCTCCATAGTTACTTTTAAATACCTACTTCACAAAGATAACTAAGTGCGGTTAGAGTGCCATCATCATAACGCGTTTCCTCACAGGAGGGTTGCATGAGCCGTATTCTCGTTTTGTACTACAGCACTTGGGGACATGTAGAGCGCATGGCCGAGGCCGTCGCCGAAGGGGCGCGCGCGGTCGATGGCACCACAGTCGACGTCAAGCGCGTACCGGAACTGCTGCCGCCTGAGACCCTGGCGGCCATGCATGCCAAGACCACGCAGGCGGCGCCCATCGCCGAGCCCGCCGATCTCGAACATTACGATGCCATCCTATTTGGCACACCCACGCGTTTCGGCAACATGTGCGCACAGATGCGCCATTTTCTGGACCTCACAGGTCCGCTGTGGCGTGCCGGCAAGTTGATCGGCAAGATCGGCAGCGTATTTATCAGCACCGGCACGCAGCACGGTGGCCAGGAGACGACCGTGACCTCCTTCCACACCACCCTGCTCCACCACGGCATGATCATAGTCGGGGTCCCCTACTCCTGCGCCGGACTGACACGCATGGACGAGATCACCGGCGGCAGCCCCTATGGGGCGGCCACGCTCGCGGGCGGCGATGGCAGCCGCCAACCAAGCGCCAACGAGCTCTCGATCGCGCGTTTTCAGGGCGAACACGTCGCGCGGCTGGCCGCGCGCCTGCAGACCGCGGCGTGATCCCGATCCGGCGCGCCGACCCCCGCGGCCCGGGCAAGCGCGGGTGGCTCACGCGCCACCCTGCGTTTTCGTTGGGTGATGACCATGACCCCGAGCCGCACAGCTCTGGGGATCCGCCGCTCATCAACGCGGGCCTGATCCGCGGCGGGGGCGCGGCGCTTCACGCTGCGCCGGCATCACCTGTGATCCGATGACACGGGGGCCCGGACCGTCGACCTATACGCGCCTCATCGAGGCGACGTGGGAGGAACTCCGGGAACGGGGATTCAAGGCCGCGCGACTCGATCGCATCGCCGCGCGCGCTGGGGTGACCAAGGGCGCCTTATATCATCACTTTCCGGACAAGCGATCCCTGGCCGTGACGACACTCCTGGAGACCATGGGCCGGGAAATCGACCAGCTATGGATACAGCCTCTGGCATCGGAAGGCGATCCCCTGCCGCGGCTTTCCGCAGGGCTTGCCCGCCATATCGCCACTGGCGAGGCCTGTACCCACCACTCGCTGCCGCGGCTCATCGCAGAGCTCGTGGCGCATGACCCGGCCGCCCAGCTTTTGATAAGCGAGCGACTCGCGCATTGGCGCAAGCGACTGGGCACCGGTCTCACACGTGCGCGCCACGCAGGCTTCGTGCAGGCCGACATCGATTGCGAGGCCGCCGCGCTGTTCATTCTGTCGGCATGGGAGGGATGCCGGGAGACCATGCGTTACGCCCATCCCTCGACCCTGTCCCGCTGCGGTCAAGAACTCCTGCGCTACATCGGCGCGCTCCGCGCCCCCACCGACGCCGCGGCAAGCGACCGCCGGGATGTTGCGCCCGCGCCTCCCGCCGGCAAGCGCTCCGGCACGGCCTAAGCCACACCCCCGCCTGTCCACCGTCGCCGACACCTTACGCATCGCGGTCGTGTCTGCTAGCATGCGCCTATGTCGTCTCCTGTCACACGTCGCGGCGCCACCGCCGTCCTGATCTTAGCCATACTGGTCCTGACCTTCGTCCCACTCGCATTGCGGCCGCTCTTCAATCTGAACGAAGGTCTCTATGCCGAGGCCGCGCGCGAAATGCTCACGCACAACCCGATGATACCGCGCCTCGATGGCATGCCCTACCTCGAGAAGCCGCCGATCCTCTACTGGCTCATCATGCTGTCTTACAAGATCTTCGGCATAGGAAAGTTCGCCGCGCGCCTACCCTCGGCCCTGGCCGCCCTCGGGACCTTGGTGGTTGTGACGCGTTTCGCCCGCGCGCGGCTTCGTGAGCCGCTATGGCCGACGGTGATCCTGTTCTCGTCGATCGGCTTTTACATGATGTCGCAGCTCGCGATGTTCGACATGACGTTCACGCTCTTTCATACCATCACGCTGCTTGCGTTCTACGCCTACATCGAGCACCCCGAAAGGCCCTCGCGGTTGATGCTGGCCGCGGCCGCGAGTGCCTTGGCGTGCCTTACCAAGGGCCTCATAGGGATCGTCCTGCCTGGGCTCATCGTGATCGTATTCCTGGCGCTCGAGCGGCGCACGATACGCTGGCGGCCGTTTCTCGCCGCATGGGGCGTCTTTTTCGTCATCGCCCTGCCCTGGCACATCTGGATGGTGCTGCACGTCCCCGGATTCTTCGATCGTTACATCATCCAGGAGCACTTCGACCGCTTCCTCGGGACCCTGAAGCCAATGGATTACCGGCGGCCGCCGTTCTACTACAATTTCGAGCACCTGCTGCTAGGCATCTTCCCGTGGACACCGTTCTTCCTGGAGGCCTTCATGAGGAGGCGGCCGTACGACCGCCTGGATCGCTTCCTGCTCATCTGGGCGGCGACCTATGTCATCTTCTTTACGCTGTCCAAGACCTCATCGTCTTACTATATGCTGCCGGCGATGCCGGCGCTCGCGTTATTCCTGGGACGCGCCATGCCGGATCTCAAGGGCCGTTCGCTCGTACGATTGTTGGCGGCATTCGCCGTGCTCTGCGTGATCGCCGGGATCGTGGCCCTGCACATCCCGCACGCGACCATGCGTCCCTACCTCATCGGCGCAGCGCTCATCTACCTCGGCTTCTTCCTGGCCGCGCTCTGGGAGCGGCAGCCACGCATGATGCGTGTGCTGCCGGTGGCCGCCGTGGGGTCGCTCGCGGCCTTTGCCGCGCTGTATCTGACGTTTTCGATCGCGCACCCCAATCGCTACGCCTCGAAAGACCTGGCCATGGCCTTGATCCCGCATCTCACGCCGCACTCCTATGTGTTCGTGGCGCATCATTACGAGGACCTTTCGTCATTGGACTTCTATCTCCACCGGCCGATCTACGTCTTCGATCCGCGCCAGGGGGATCTCTATTACGGCGTCCGCCATTACCCCGAGGCGCATCGTCTGATCACCGGCAAGGCCCTGGTGGCACTGGCACGGCGGCAACGGGTATTCATCGTGGGCTCGATCAAGGATCAAGCCTCATGGGCGCGCTACGGACACTTCCATGTGGTGGCCAGCAACGGTCGTGACGTAGCCGTGGAGAATACGATCCGGGACCACCGCCCGGCTTTGCCGCACGCGCGCCACTCGCTGACCGGTCACGCGCATGCGCAGTCCCACGCCCACCCGCGCCATCAGGCGGGACCGGCACGCGCGGCATCGGCCGGGACCTAAGTCGGAGGGCGCGGCCGCGCGCGGCGAGGTACAGTAGAACCCGTCGCAAGGATGCGTCGATACCCATCAAGGACGATGGTGGGGCCCCCTTCCCCACGGAAGGGGGCTTTTTTTGGGGGCATCACGGAATCCATGATTGAAATGGGGTCAAAGCTCTCCGGACTCGATGAGTCGGACGAGTGTTGAGATGTCGGCCCCGTCGTTCTTCTCCGGCTGCGTTGATGGCTCCGGATAGCGTTTCTGAGCGGAAGGCAGTTCGTTACCACTCATGAAGCCCCGGGCGCCCGCCGGAATCTCGCGGCCCATCTCGAATCCTTTCATGTTGGGCGCTGCCCGATGCTCTTTCCGCTCGAATTTCGGTCGGCTGTTCTTGCGCTTGTGGACGCCCTCAGCAAAGAGAATCTTGGCCCGCAGCGCCTCAAAGCTGTAGCCGCGGCCGAGCCGATTCATGACGCGCATGAGACTGTTCAGGGATTCGGTGTAGGCATCGATCACTGGATGGTCGAAGTAGCCGAGAATCCACGGTGTCCAGTCCTCCCAGGCCCGCACCAGGTCGGCGAAGGCCGGTGCGACCTCCGGCATGATGCGCCGCTTCCACTCGATGTAGCGCCCCTGTGCCTCGTCAGTGATTTCGCGTCGTAGATGCCGAAAAACTCTTCCTTGAGATGGTAGGCCAGTCCCAGTTCGTCGTAGTTGCGCGTCCATCTAGAGAGCAATAAGCGCTCCCGGTCGTCGAGAGCGTGCTCGCGCTTTGGGAGCACGAAACGGTCATGCATGAGACCGTGCTTTTGTTTGAGCGTCAGACGCTCGCGCACGCCCTTCCTCACGCGCTCCACAGCGTCGTTCGCCATCCGGACGACGTGGAACTTGTCCACGATGATCTGGGCGCCCGGAATGACCGCCGCGCACGCATCCCGGTACGGTGCCCACATGCCCATGGCAACGTACTGGATATGTTCCCGGCCTTCCAGGCGCGACAGGTAGCGCACCACGGTATCCTTGTTCCGGTTTTGCAGCCGCTCGACGATGGTGTTGTTCTGGATATTGGCGATGACGCTTCGGGGCTTGATGAGGTGGATTTCGTCAATGCCCATCCATTTCGGCGTCTCGAAGCGGATGGTCGCCTCAAGAGCATTAACATAGTCCCCGAAGACCAGCCGAACGGTTTTCTCGTCGATTCCAACTTCCTCCGCGATGCTGGCGAAGGTGTGCTTGACGGCCCGCTTGCCGATCCAATCGACTAGGCGCTGCGTCATCAGCCGCTTCTCGTTGATCTCCGGCAGCGGCTCGTAGAACGTCTTGTCGCAGGCTCGGCAGCGGTAGCGGCGAGTGTCTATGTAGAGGCCGACACGGCGGCCGTGCATCGGCATGTCGCGAATCATCTGTTCCCGGCGCCCGAATCCAATCAGGTTGTCGGATTGGCAGTGAGGGCAGCACGCGGGCGGCTTCTTCGCCTCGGCGTCTATGTGATAGTCGTCCTCGTCCTCAGCGATATCGATGACGCTGTAGGCCGCCAGGTTCAGGATATTCGCGGGCATGCCGTGTCTGCTTTACATGCCCAGCCCACAATCCGGTCTTGGCCAAGACGCAGGCCTTGCTCTACTGCGAGCCTTGCCGAGAGCGGATGCGCGAACAGGACCGTTCCTTTCTTCACCGCGCTCTCAGGCATCGTGGCGGCGCGATCTTGCCCCGCCCAAGGGTAGAACTCCGAGAAAAGGTGCGATGAACGGTCAGGACATCCAAGTACGAGACCTCGGTTTTGCCGGCGCGCTGTTACTGCGCCACGGGCGCGTTGCGGACAAAGACCTCGTGCTCGATATGCGTTATGATCCGGAAATCCTTTTCCTGAAAGCGATTCCGGAGATAGCCTGCCGTCGCGAAATCTTTAAACGGATCGAACATTCAGCTCCTCGCGCAGGTAATTGATGTGCAGCGGCACCACGCTGTTGCTCGCAACAACGCCGGCACGCTCCAGGGCAATCAGCAAGCGCTCGATCTCGTCCAGGTGGATCTCGTCGTCGGAGAGCCGCGTGATCGTGTCGGCCAGCTTGTCAGCCGGTGTTTCGACGTAGACGACGCCACGAGCAGAGGCGAACTCCAAGATGTAGTCGCGCAGCCCGGATACGGGAAGTCGAGGTACGGCCCGCTGCATTCCAATAGGCATGACAATCCTCCACGATCAACCACGCATATCCTCAATATTTATACACGAACGCCACACCAAAATCGATCATAGAATCCGGGATATGGCTATCAAGACATAGGTTGCGAAAACGCCGAATCAATCACCCGTCGCGCCGTTCGTCGCCGGGCTCGTAGCGCCAATGGCGGAAGGCCGCCAGCAACGGGAAATACAGCCCGAGTTCCACGGGCCGCCCATCGAGATCCTGAAAGAGACGCGCATAACGCGCCAGCTGTCCGCTATAGCGCTCGCGCTCGCGCTCGAGAAACCCCTCGCGGTCCGCCCCCTCGTGGCGGCCGGTCTTGTAATCGATGATCCAGCGGACGCCCTCGCCATCGATGAACGTGCGATCGACGCGCGCGGTGACCACGGCCCCGCCGTCGAACGTGCTCAGGGCGTATTCGTTGCGCGCCTGTGCGTGCGGCGCCAGGATCCAGCGCCCGTCGGCATCCTGTAACGTGGATGTCAGGGCCTCCATCACCGTGGCGTGCGCCGATGGCAAGTCCTGTGCCGCAAATCCCTGACCATACAGGAGGCCCTGCGCGCGCGTCACCAGGGCATCAGGGAGCCCCCCGCCCTCCGGCAGGCCGGCCTCGGCCAACTCCGCCAACAGGGCATGCACGACGATACCGATGCGCCGGATACGGCTGCCCGCCCAATCGAAGGCCACCGGCGCGTCGACGTTCGCCGCTTGTTCCTCGCGCATGACCGACGAGGGCCCCGGCGACACCCAAGTCAACGCCCTGCGCGCGACCCGGCGCAGACCGGTGGGCGGGAGCGCAACCGCCTCGGCACCGGACCCGCACGCCACACATGACTGCCGGAAGGTCTCCCCTATGACGGGCCACAACACCGTCCAAAGGCCTGCCGCCTGCACCGAACCATCGTCCTTGCCTTGGGCATGACCGATGAGATGCAGATCCTCGCGGGCACGCGTGCACGCTACATAAAGCAGCCGGCGGACCTCATGCTCGCGACGACGCGCCGCAAAGGCCCACAGGGCATCGTAGAGCGAGTCCTTGTCCTCATCATGGGCCTTGAGCGGCGCGAGCAGCAGGTCCGTGCCGCGTGGGCCCTCGGTCTCCTGCACGAGCAACAGCGGACGTCCGTCGCCGCGCGTCCGACGCCCGAGCCCCGGACAGATGACGACATCGTATTCCAGGCCCTTGGCCTTATGGATGGTCAGGATATGCAGGCCCGAGGCCTGTGGATCGGCGGGTGCGTAGAGTTTTTGCAGGTGCGCGCGCAGCTGCCAGAGGTCTACCTCGCCCGCCACTTCGCGTTCCGACAAGGCCTCGAAAAACACTAAGGCCTCGTCGAGCGCCGCCTGCGTAGTCAGGGCCGCGGGTCCGCCGAGCGCAAGCCAGGTCTCCTCCATGCAGCGCGATAACGGCACGCGCCCGCGCTGTCTTTGGGCCGCGCACAACGCCTCGCGCATCCGCGCCACGCGCGCGCGCCCGTCAGCGCTCAAGCGCGCCACGCGCCCCTCGTCTGCGAGGATGTCGACGAGCGCTCGCGGGTCACCCTCGCAGAGCGCCACCAGATCGGCGAGATCGAGCCCGCACCAGGGGGCCCGAAGACCGCTCAAGGCGCTCAGGCGCGCCGCCGGAAACAGCAACGTCTCGGTGAGCGCTAGCAGGTCGCGGATCACGGGGCGCGTCCCCAGGGCGTAGAGCTCCTCGCCGGCAAAGCGTAGCCCGGCGGCGCTGAGCGCCGCCGCGATGGCATGCCCATGCGATCGCGAGCGCACCAGAATGCCGATCTCAACCTCCGGGCGCTGCGCGCGGATATCGCCCACCAGCCGCGCCACATAGTCGGCCTCAGCGGCCATGTCGGCATCCACGAGCCCATGGACGCGCACCGCGCCGCCGGCGCCGCGCACAGCGGTCGCGGGCGCGTGCGGCACCGCCCCCTCGTCACTCACGAAGCGCTTTGGCAAAAGGCGCGCGAAGGCCTCGTTGACCCACGCGACAAGACCGCCGCGCGAGCGGAAATTGGCGCTCAGGGTCACCGATTCCAACGGCCACGACCCGAGCCCTTCATTTCTGAGCTTGAAGAACAACCCGACCTCGGCCTTGCGGAATCCATAGATCGATTGCATGGGGTCGCCGACCACAAACAGGCTGCGCGGCTCCCCCGGCACCCACTCGCTCGTCAGGCGTTCGAGCAGCCGGTATTGCAGGACCGAGGTGTCCTGAAACTCATCGACGAGGATATGCTGCAGGCGCCGGTCGAGCCGCAGCGCCCCGGCGGTCGGCTCCCCCTCCGCACCCAGGGCCTGCAGGGCGCGTAGCGCGGCCTCGGTGAAGTCCCACGCGCCGTGGCGGGCAAACACCATCTGGAGCTGCGCCGAGGCCGCCGGCAGGATGCGCAGCAAGGCCGACAGCCGTTGCCATTGGTCATCGCCGTAGATGCACGGCCCCCAGGCGACAAGCGCATTGAGCGCGCTTGCAAGCCCCTCGGGATCGCGGAATTGCGCCATGTACGCCCGCGTCGGCCCGAGATCCTTCGGCCAATCCTTGAGCTGCTTACGCAGCCCCCCGCCACCGGTCAGGAAATACCCGGCGAGGCGCTGCCAGAGTCGCAAGGCCTCCACCCCGTCGGCGCCCAGATTCGCCGGCTGCCAGTCCGGATCACCGGTGAGGGTTGCGAGATACGCGCAGGCCGGTCCCAACGCCTCCTCCGGAAACAGGGCGCGGGCGCGCGCCATGGCCTCATGGGCGAGACGCAGAAACACCCCCTCGAGACGCGCGCGCGCCTGTTCGGGGGCGGCCGACCCGGTCTCGAGCACCACCGGCAGCCATTGTTCGCGGCGCCCCAAGAGTTCCCCGACCAGGGCCACGAAACGATCGACATCGTTGGCAAGGGCCGGCAGCAGCGTCGCGAGCGCCAAGCCCACGGCGTCATCGGCCCCCAGGTCTGCGAACGTCGCGAGCGCGGCCTCGGCATAGAGGGCCGCAGGGTCTTGCGCCACCTCCAGGGCCACGCCGACACCGGCCGCCGCCGGCCACTGGTTGACGATCTGCGCACAGAACGCATCGAAGGTCTGAATGCGCAGCCGTCCCGGGCAATCGGCGAGAAACCAATCGCGCCGCTCGCCGTGGCGCGCGGCGGCCTGCGCGAGGGCCGCGAGCTCGCGTTCGTAGTCACTGTCCCCGGGGGCCGTGAAGTCCGCCGTCAAGGCCGCCAGCACCCGCGACCGCATCTCCTCGGCGGCCTTGCGCGTAAAGGTGAGCGCGAGTATCTCCTCGGGGGTCTCGACACGCGCGAGCAGCGCCAGATAGCGCTGAATCAAAAGCGCGGTCTTGCCGGATCCGGCGGGGGCCTGAACCACGAGCGAGCGGGTCGGGTCGATGGCCGCACGCCGGGCCTCGGCATCACTCGTCATCACCACCCCCGCCGCCCTCGTCAATCCGACAGAAACCCTCGCGCCCGCAATATTCACAGGCCCCGTTCAAGGGATCCACGGCCCCGCCGCCGGCCGCGAAATCCCCCGCCAGGCGCGCCAGGAGCGCCGGCCACGCCCCGGTCACCTGCCCCCAATCGGCCACCACCGTGGCCTCCGGCAGGAGCGCGTCATCACGCGTCCAGGCCTTGTAGCCGCCGTCGCGCGCCGACAATCCCGCGTACGCGATACCCGCCACCTGCGGACCTTCGGCCACGGCATAAAACAAAAGCTGCGGGTATTCGGGGCGGTCGGTCATCCAATCCACGGCCGGCATCCGGCCGGTCTTGTAGTCGATGAGCACCGTACGCCCGTCGACCACATCCACACGGTCGATGCGGCCGCGCATCGCAAGCGGCCCGCAGCGCAGCGCCACCTCCTTCTCGCGCTCCACCACCCGAAACGCCGGCCGCGCCTCCTCGCGCTCGAGGAATTGCGCCAGCAAGCGCTCCATGCGGCGCGCCTCGAGGACCACGAACGCCGCCGGGAAGCGCGCATAGTCGTCGGCGGCCGTGGCCTGCGCGGCGGCCACGGTCTCGGCGATACGGCGCGCGCGCGCATCCGTGTCCAGGGCAAGCCACGCCCGCGGCTCCGGCAACTCGCCAAACCAGATCTCCATGACCTTGTGCGCCACCGCGCCGCGCACAGCCGGCGTCAGTCCGTATCCCGGGGCATCGAGAGCGTCCGCACGCAGACGGTACTGGGCCATGGCCCGAAACGGGCACGCGGCCTGGGCGGCGAGCAGTCCGGCCGCGAACGGTCCGGTGCGCGCATCGTCCAAGGGTGCGGCGCGCACGGGATAGTCCTCGAGCGCCGCGCGCGCGGCAAACGCCTGCCCAAAGCGGCTCACAAACGCCGGTGCTTGCCCATCCACCGCACCGCGCGCGATCAACGCCCGGCTCGGGCGCAGCGCACCGGAGGCGTCGTGCCGGGCGGAACTCAGTATGGTCTCGGGCGCGGCGCCCACGAGATCCTCGAGCACGCGCCCGGCAAAGCGAATATCGTCCTCGACGAAGGCATGCGGGAGGCGATGGGCGCGCTGAAAGGCCAGCGGCAGCAGCGGATGGGGGGGACGCACGGCAGGCCACGCCCGGTCATGCAGATTCATCACCCAGAGACCGTCGAACGTGAGGCCTATCGCCTCGAGCGGTCCCAGGATCTGCAACGGGGCATCACCCCCGCGCGGCTGAAAGACTCGGTCACCGAGCGCGCCTTGCACAAACCCGAGCGCCCTCGCGTAGGACATCCCCCCGGCCACCGCCTCCAGGGTGGCAAATGACTCCAGGACGTCATGCACCGCGGCGATCGCCTGATAGTCTTCGCGCGCGGCCGCGCCCGGCCAGCCGACGGCGCTGAGCGCCCCCATGAGCAGTCCCGCCCAGGCGCTCGCCGACGCCCGCCGCGGCCAGCGGCGGACGATGCCCGCAAGACGCGCAAAGCCGGCGTGCGCGCTAGGCGCGCCACCGCGCAGGGCACGCGCCAGCGCCGTCACATCGACCTCGGACGTGCCCATCAACATCTCATAGGCGCACCGTGCGCGCGCCGAACGCTCGGCCTTGGCCTCATGAAGGAACGGCGACTGGATGAGTGCGGCGGCCTCCCCGGCGGCCAACATCCCGCCCGCCAATTGCCAGACACGCAACGCGGCCGCCACCACCGGCGCCTCGCCGAGCGCCGTGCCAAGCGATATCTCGTAGGGTACGGTCTCGGCCCCCGGGTGGGATGCCAGAATCTCATGGGCCAGCCGCACAACGCGTCTACGCTCGGCGGCAAGATCCGCCACCACCAGCGCATAGCGCCCATGGCCCTCACGGGCGATGCGCTCCCGCGCCCACAAGAGCGCCGCGGTCAATTCCTCGGTCGCGGTCGCAAAGATGCGCGCGTCGCCCTCCCCGCCCCAGTTTGGCAGCGGCAGGACCGAGACGTGCGCGCCGCGCGCCGCGCACGCCCTCTTCACCGCCTCTTGCGCCGGCGTCAGGCGCTCAAAGCCCGCCCATAGGACCTGGGCGCTGATCGCTATGCGCCCGGCGCCGATCGCCTCGGCGACCCGCGTGGGATCGTGGGCGGCGTCGTCGCGGCCGAGGGCGGCAAGACGCCGCATGAAGGCCCGCGCCAGCGCCACGAATATCTCGCTCTCGCGATCGCCCCCCGCTTCCGGCAGCGGCAAGGCATAATCGGCGAGCAGCTGCCAGGCCTCGGCGGCCTGCGCCGCAAATGCCCGATCCTGGCAGAGAAAACCGGGGTCATATTCGGTGACAAGCTCCGACCACAACCACTGCTCCTGGGCGGCGGTCAGCGGCGAGCGCCCTCCCGCATGGGCGCGCGCGGCCTCCGCCGAGCGTTGTACGAAGGCCGACCAGGGGAGGATGTCGGGCGTCTCCCACACCCGGCGACCGGTGGCACGCAGGTGGCGCGCATAGCCGAGATGCAGGTGGTGCGCGAGGCGGTTGTTGGCGGTGATGACGCATGCGCCGGCGGCCAGCGCCGCGTAGAGTTCGGAATCCGCGCCGCCCGTGAATTCATTCGCGGTTTTCAGTACCATAGCCCCCCACTATGACGATACGCACACGCTTTGCTCCAAGCCCCACGGGCTATCTGCACATCGGCGGGGCGCGCACCGCGCTCTATTCCTGGCTGTTTGCCCGCAAGCATCAGGGGCGCTTCGTCCTGCGTATCGAGGACACCGACCTCGAACGCTCGACACCCGAGTCGGTGGCCGCGATCCTCGAAGGCATGGCGTTTTTGAACCTCGACTATGACGAGGGCCCATTCTACCAAACCCGGCGCTTCGATCGGTACCGCGAGGTCCTGTCGGAACTCATCGCCCACGGCCACGCCTATTACTGCACATGCACGAAGGCCGAGCTCGAGGAGCAGCGCGCCGCGCAGATGGCGCGTAAGGAAAAGCCGCGCTACGACCGCCGCTGTCGCGAGCTCGGCCACGGGCCGTCGCCGGAGGCCGTGGTGCGCTTCAAAAACCCGCTCACAGGCGAGGTGGTGGTGGACGATGCCGTCAAGGGACGGGTGGTGTTTCGCAATGACGAGCTCGACGACCTCATCATTGCCCGCAGCGATGGCACGCCGACCTACAACTTCACGGTAGTCGTAGACGACATGGACATGGACATCACGCACGTGATCCGTGGCGACGATCATCTGAACAACACCCCGCGCCAGATCAACATGCTGCGCGCGCTCGACGCCAAGCCCCCGGCCTACGCCCACATCCCGATGATTCTCGGTGAAGACGGCGCGCGGCTCTCCAAGCGCCACGGGGCGGTGAGCGTCATGCAGTATCGCGACGAAGGATACCTGCCAGAGGCCCTCATCAACTATCTCGTGCGCCTCGGCTGGGCCCACGGCGACCAGGAGATATTCACGCGCGCGGAGATGATCGCGCTCTTTGACATCAAGGACGTGCATGCCGCAGCGGCCGCCATCAATCCCAAAAAGCTCCTGTGGCTCAATCAGCACTACATAAAGACCCTGCCAGCCGCTGACATTGCCGAGCGCCTGCGGCCGTTCCTCGTCGAACGCGGCGCCGATCCCGCCGCCGGTCCGGCACTCACCGACGTCGTCCTGGCCCTCAGGGAGCGTGCCAAGACACTGGTGGAGATGGCCGCGCAGGCACTTTTTTTCTATCACGAGCAAGTCACGATCGACGACCCGAAAAATCAGGCCATCCTGGCTAACGCCCCGCATGCGGCACTCACGGCGCTCGCCGAGGCGTTGGCCACGCAGTCCACCTGGACACGCGAGGCCGTGCACGCGACACTCGAAGCCGTGGCCACCGATCAGGGGCTGACTTTCGGTAAACTCGCCCAGCCGGTGCGTATCGCCGTGACCGGCAGCTCGGTCTCGCCGCCGATCGATGTGACCTGCGCCCTGCTCGGACGTGAGCGTTGCGTATCACGCCTCCATGCGGCCGTCGCGCAGTCGCTTGCTTTTCGAGAGGCGAGACCTTAAAGTAGCCGCGCGCTAAGGGGCCATAGCTCAGCTGGGAGAGCGCCTGCATGGCATGCAGGAGGTCGGCGGTTCGATCCCGCCTGGCTCCACCATAAAATCAAGCGCTTACAGACCCCCCCGCACCCTCTAGTTTACGGTAATCCTGCTGTAACCCTGCCGCAAATCGAGGAATGCTTGCGCTTTTTGGTGAGGATTGTATAGTAGTTATTATTACTACTTTACGCGGACGTCATGGACAAGTTCATTTCCGCAGCTGATGCCAATCGCCAGTTTTCTACCCTTCTACGTGAGGTTCGCGAGGGTCGCCAATACGTGGTAACGAGCCACGGTAAACCCATTGCGCGGCTCATTCCCGTCAACAAGGACGACGATGTCGCGATGCGCGGGCGCGCTGCTTTATTGTCGCGTTTAGAAGGGCAGCCGCTTAGCGATGCCGGACGGTGGACGCGCGAGGAACTCTACGAGGATGATCGGTGAGGGTTGCGCTCGACACGAATGTGCTTGCCTACGCGGAAGGGGTTAATGGGGCTGAGCGGCGAAATGTCGCCCTTACCCTTATTGCTCGCCTACCGCCGGGGGCGACCGTCGTACCCGCTCAGGTCCTAGGCGAGCTGTTTAATGTCCTTGTCCGCAAAGCAGGAAAACCCCGAGCCGATGCGCGCAACGCGCTCTCAAGCTGGCGCGACGCCTTCCCCGTGATCGAGACCTCACTCGATGTGATGTTGGTGGCAGCCGATCTCGCGGTCGACCATAATCTCGGGATATGGGACGCCGTGATCTTGTCTGCGGCTTCGCGATCAGGATGTCGCCTTCTGTTATCCGAAGACCTTCAGGAAGGCTTTACATGGGCGGGAGTGACAGTGGTCAATCCATTCTCCTCACCCCAACATGCCTTGCTGCAGGCTTTATTGTAAGGACCGCTGAGGCCCATAAACCAGCCTGATTTCGCGCGGTTGTGCCTGCGTGTGATGTGGTGAAAAGCTCCCGACCTTAGGTCGGGGCTGTTTACACCAGGAAGGCACTTGCACAACTTGACGGACACAACGGAGCGGTGCGCACCGGCATCGCGCGGGCTGCTCTAAACGCCCCAACTGGCTTCGTGCAATACGTGACGGAGAGCGAATGCCCCGGCAGCGGCCGCGCGCACCCTTCTCTTGACAGAAGTCAATGTCGGTCTGCACTATCCAGAATTACAGTCCCGCCTAGGAGGCACGGGTGTCATATTTAAAATGGCTTGATTCGAGAATTCGATTTTGGGGCGTATTGACCGAGCGTTTGGAAGGTATACGGCTGGCCGCTTGAGATTGTTGTAAAATCTTTTCTGCGGACTGAATGATATGTCGATGTTCTAACTCAAGGCGAAATGCCCTCGTAGACAGCAAGTACACATTATCAGGCAAGACAAACGCAGTACCCGCAATCTTATGATCCTCGAATAACAAGGTTGCGTAACGCTTCTCTCCTGGTGACTTTTTATGGTGAAAATCGAATAGGAAATCCTGCACTGCGCGTTCCCCCGCATGCTGTTTGCGAAATGCCGGTCCCTGAGTCCGGGCCTCTTCGCCAATGGTCGTTCGCATAATGGGGATGTGATTGTGATGGAGAAAGGCCAGGATTCGCTGGCTGGTTTCTGTGTGGTGCCGGGTAAGCTCGTACTACACCCTATCTACCACCACCACAGTAACGCGCAAAGTCAGCAGGAGATCCAGCCGATCCGCGTAAGCCAAGGTGATGCGAGGTCCGGCATCGGGTACGACCAACTCACACTGTGTGACGTTAGATTCCGGCATGCCGCAAAAACTGTCTGAACTGGGATATCATGGCGTTCGTTTCTTTGTCGGACAGATGCGGCATAGGAAGGTCCGCTTGTGCCATCAACCGAAATAACATTTCGTCGCTGTCTAACGACAAAGTGTTCATGACCTCTCTGTACATGAGGCGGCCACGAGAAAACTCCTGAAGAACAGTCAGCGTTTTTTCCGGCATGACTTCTTGTGTGAGAAGCGTGGTGGATTGATCTGAAGCGCTGTACATCGGAATCTCCGGGGCTCCTGTGGCCTCCCTCAAGGGGAGGCCACAGGGTCGTATTCGCAATCCCTATGAGCTTGATGGGGATTCTATCAGAATTTGCCGTGCTCACATGCAGCATCCGTCTTCCTGCTGAATCCTTACTGCTGCGTCCGCCGCACATTCTGCGTATAGGCCGCCTGCTGAATCTGAGAGGTCTCGTGCCGCTCGATGGCGGAACCCAATCCCGCGTCTTCGGGGGCGTACGCGCAGGAGTTGCGTAGAGAGCAACAGGAGGGGTGCCGGTGTCACACCGTGGCGACGGGAGGTCCCGATCGGCCGCGAGGACAGTGTGAGGTGGACGACGGCCGCCAGGTGCGCGGCAATCTGGGAGGTGGCTCCCTCCGGACCTATTTCATGGGCGGCCAGCGCCGTGAGGCGTTCAATGGCGGTTTCCACGGACTCGGCGTGGATCGTCGTGATGATCGGGCCGCCGATGCCGGCCTGCAAGACCACCGCCGCGGCCTCGAGCGGGCCACGCACCTCGCCGATGAAGAGCATGTCGGTCGTGAATTAGACCCACTAATTCTGCTGAGGAGCCGAAAATGGCATGGTGCGTTTCGGCGATATCCGCGAAAGCCCGTCGGGGCCGCGCTTGGAAATAATTGACCCTCTGGCGCAGAGACCACACTGGAAATACTGCACTACACGCAACTTATGTCAGCGCTACGAGGCGCTCGACAATAGGGGGTCTCCGAAGCCACTAAGAGACACCAGGTGAGGTGCGATGGGGGCGCGTTACGGATCCAAGGCTGTATCGAGATTATGCGAGGCGATCATCACCTATAGCCCTGTAACTTTGGTTGGCTTTTTAAGGCTTGAGCCACGCACAATGCCCGGGTTCTTTTTGGGGGACTGAGAGAACGGTCCCTGTTTGCGCTTGACAGGTAACTATAGCCGTTACTATCCTGACGTCTCCCGGCGCGTCCGAGATTTGCCCCAAGAAAAGGTGCCCTAACAACCGGCTCGCGCGGACGCCTGGGACAGCGCGCCGTGTTTCCTGACACTTCATTGACCGGCGCCGCACGGCCGAAACCTTAGGTTGCTCAACCCATAGCACCGATGCCTGATTTCTGGCAAGAACACAAGACGCAATTGCGCAGCTACGTTGCCCGACGTGTACGGGAGAGCTATGCGGTGGACGACATTGTTCAGGATGTATTCCTCAAAGCCCACACGAGCCTGCATATGGTCAAATCCCATGGCAGCATTGTCGCCTGGTTGTTCCGCATTGCCGCGAACGCGATAGCCGACCACTACCGGTCGCAGAAACCGTGGGATGAGCTTCCTGATGAACTCGCGGCACCGGAGCCTGAGCATGATTACGTCACAGAGTTGGCGAGCTGTCTTCGGCCATTGATCGCGGATCTGCCAGAAATTTACCGATTGAAGTGGTCCCTACGCAGCGGACCTCATAGACGGGTCTTGATCTGGGTGTTGCATTCTGCGCGCATACTCGTTGGGCGACAAGTATCCGAGTGATGAGTGCAGGCGGACAGGATTGTAGAATCCGTGGATGTATTGCGCGATCGCTCTGTGGGCGTCCTGTTTTGTCGCATACGGCTCGGTCGCTTCTTCGGTCTTCAGTGTTGCGAAGAAGCTCTCCGAGACCGCATTGTCCCAGCAATTTCCCTTGCGACTCATGCTGGCCACCATGCCAAGTGCGCCGAGAGCGTTGCGGAAATCATCGCTGGCGTACTGGCTGCCGCGGTCGGAATGAAACACCGTACCGGATGGCGGTGTCTGGAGATGGCAGGCATTGCGCAGCGCATTGAGCACCAGCTCATCGGGCATGCGATCCGAGAGGCTGTAGCCGAGCACCTGGCGTGTCTGTAAGGCGATAATCACCGCCAGGTACAGCCAGCCCTCACGAGTGGCAACGTACGTGATGTCGCTTGTCCAGGCCGGCACGGCTGTGTCGACGCTAAATCGCCTCTGTAGGACGTTCGGGGCGATGGCGCGCTGATGGGCACTGTCGGTCGTGCGCGGCACGAAGCGCCCTTTACGCACGCCTCGCAAGCCTTCCTCGCGCATCACTCGATGCACACGTTTGGGGTTGATGCGCATGCCCTGTGCGCGCAGGGCATGCGTGAGGCGCCGGCGACCATAGCGGCGCCGGCTTTCCTCGTGGACCTGTATGATCGCTGCACGCAACGGAGCGTCCGCGTCGCTCTGTGGCGCACGTTCTCGGGCCTGCCAGGCGAAGAATCCCGACGTCGATACCTCAAGTACCCGGCACATGAACCCGATCGGGTAGTGAGTCCGCTGCGAGGCGATATAGGCGTACTTCACTTGGACTCCTTCGCAAAGTACGCTGCGGCTTTTTTTATGAAATCGCGCTCCATGCGCAGCTGAGCATTCTCGGCTCGAAGCCGTGCATTCTCAGCTTCCACATCGCTCACAGGACGGCGCTTCCCGTCCTTGGCGAACCCTGCTCCATCACGCGAAATGCGGATCCAATTAGCCAGCGTCTTGACCGAAATACCGAGCTTGCGGGCAGCCTTTGCCGCTCCGAGGCTCTCTGCCAATGACACTGCCTGCGCCTTGTAATCGGCGGTATATTGAGCACGAACCTGACGTTCCATAGTGACCTCCAAGTGGTTGGTTTAATCCATCCATTAGAGGTCCGTCAACGGGGGACCACTTCAGATCAGCCCTTGTGCTATCGGAGCTAGAGGGCCTGCCCCAGAAAGAGGTGGCCAACCGTTTGGGCATTTCCCTCTCCGGCGCAAAATCCCGAGTACAACGCGGCAGAGGGAATTTGCGCCAGCGCTTGCTCGATTGCTGTGACATCGAAACCGGACGAAGCGGCATCATCGGTTACGCGCCACGCGACAAGAACCGCGATGGGAGCAGCTGCGGCTGACGGGGAAGCCTGCGTCTTTTTTGCCGAATCTCCGTCTACAGGGATACGACGCTACAAACGTCGCAACCCTTGAATGACAGGAAAGATTTATGGATGCCTTGAAGAGCGACGAGATCCGGCAGGCCGTGCGCCAGCAATACGGCCGTGTGGCTGAAAGCGGCGGTGCAGGCTGCGGTTGCGGCCCGACATGCTGCGGCACACCCACGGCAAGTGCAGACACCCTGTCCCAAGGGCTCGGTTACACGGCTGATGACGTTGGTAGCGTACCTCAGGGTGCGAACATAGGGCTGGGTTGCGGAAACCCACAAGCTATCGCCGCACTGAAAACAGGCGAGGTTGTGCTCGACCTTGGCAGCGGTGGCGGTTTTGACTGTTTTCTCGCGGCCCGGCAAGTGGGCGACACAGGTCGGGTCATCGGCGTGGACATGACCCCTGAAATGATTTCCAAGGCCCGAGCCCATGCCGAGAAAGGCGGTTATCGTAACGCCGAATTCCGCCTTGGCGAAATCGAGAATTTGCCAGCGGCGGATGGCGCCGTGGATGTCATCATCTCCAACTGTGTCATCAATCTGTCGCCCGATAAGGCGCGCGTATTCAGGGAGGCGCACCGCGTTTTGAAGCCGGGAGGACGATTGGCGATTTCGGATGTCGTCGCCTTCGCCTTGTTGCCGGAGGCAGTCCGGAAGGACATGACGCTTTATACAGGTTGTATGGCCGGCGCTTCCTTGGTATCGGAAGTCGAAGCCATGCTGCAGGAGTGCGGATTTACGGAGATTCGCGTGGCACCGAAAGATGAGAGCAAGTCTTTCATCGGCGATTGGGCGCCAGGAACAGATATTGCGGAATATGTGGTATCGGCAACCATCGAGGCCATCAAACCCGCAACCTAACAACGGTGCCACCTCGGACTGCCAAAAGCTGCGGCGCTTCGCTAGGCGGCTTTGGGCAGCCGGTTGTAGCAAACGTTTAGGCTGTCGAAAACATCACAAGAGCGCTACCAATGCCCGAGAAATATGCGTATGACCGGTGACAGTCCCTTGCTGAGGGGGGGGTTAAGTCCCTGGCGCGATACGAGGACTACGATTATCGCCAGACGAGTCTGATCCGGATCAGCTTTTCTGAGAAAATCCTACCCGGCCGCTTTGAATACACGCCCCGCTATCCTCGATCATACGATCGGCATATCAATATTCGAACCGCGTTATGGCAATGATGAAACCGGCACAGCGACCTATGACATGGTGCCGTTACTGAAGACGGTTCTCTACGCCTACGCACGCGCCATCGCCTCCAGCGGTCTGGTCGAGCGCGGCTGCCGCGAGGACGTGATCTTCATGGCCTTGTTGGCGGACATCCGGCCGCACTTCACTGCGATGCCAATGTGATTTCCACGAGGGAAGGCGAGATCGCCGCCTTGTTGCAACGGCCATTACCCAAAAGCCTCTGCGGGCTTAACGGAGATCGCGCTGGCGAAAGATGACGATGGTTCCTCGTGGAGACAGTTTGCCGGGCTGCAAAATCCTCGCGACGGCAGCTATCGTGGACCTCCTAAAGTCCTGAGCTGCGATGCGATTGTTTATCCAGGGCGAGCGGAACATTGTGAATGGGATGATCTCTCGCAGGCTCGCTTCATGTTTCTTCCCCATGAGTGATCACCCTTTCGCGGTGGCGCTGCGCTCACTATGGTCATCTCACGGGGGCTGGCAGCACCATAGAGTGTGCCCATGCAGGGCGTGCCAGGAAAGCCTCGGCGCAACTCGGGGCCCGGCAAGGCGGGATCACTGTACCCCTCGCAATCTGTCCTGTACGGACGCGCGACCATGCATACGCCCATCGCACGCCGATTCCAGTTTACCTCGGAGCCCTGGGTGCGTGAATAACCACAGACACCCGCACATGCCGCGGCTCCCTTGCTATCTCCTTCGTGCGCCGATCAGGAAGGGCCGCCCTTTGTCAACACACCCATAGAAACGATCACCATCCCGCGCATGGCGGGCGGCCTGCGGAATGGTTTGAACATTGGGAACTGCCGCCGGCCACACCGTGCCAAAGACCGCATGTCCGGCACAGCGGGCCATCCATCCCATTAAACGCCCACCCGGCATTGACAGCCCCTTTGATGCGGTGTTAAAAAAATCCGCAGGCGACTATTCCATCGCCTGCGTAGTAATCAACCTATCTATATCGACACGGAAAATGTCAGAAATTACTGCAAGGAGCCATTCATGGACAACACGCATTCCATCAGAGAACTCAGCCAGGAAGAGATCGCCCAAGTATCCGGGGGCGCGAGTGTTGGCGTCAGTGTTGATGCGCTCGGCATGCCGATCGTAGGCGTGGGCGTCAGCACCACAGGTATCGTCACCCCCACGCTCTCGCTGGTCGGTACTGCCGTCGGCGGCGTGCTCGGAAAGCTCTGAACAGGGACGTGTAACACCGGCCGGCCGCACGCTAATGGGGGTGCGGCCTGCCACGCAAGCCGCCAGCGGATGGTGGCTTGCGTCTCCACTTTTGATTCGGCGGAAAATGACAGGCCGTCGCCGTGCGGTGCGCGTCACGCATCCACCACCGATAGCTGAACCCGGGACGCACGAACGGGCGCCGCGCGATCCTCGCCATCCGCCCTCTACGAACGTGCGACCGGAAATGCGCCCATCGCAAGCCCGTTCATCTCATCTCCGGAGCCGTCGGTGCGCGAATAACGCATGACCCCCGCAAACGCCCCTCCTCCCCTTTATCGTCCGCAGGCGCGGGCCCGCGCCGCATCGTCCTGGATCGGCACGATCACGGTCCGGGCTCCGGCAAGTCATTACCTTTTTGCGTGGTCGGCGACCCTTTTTGCCTTGACCCTTGCGGCGTTCCTCATTTTCGGGCGCTACACCAGCCACTTGAAGGCGCGCGGTACCTTGGTGCCTCGTGGCGGGGTGTTGTCTATTCGCGCACCCCTCACCGGCACCGCCACGCATCTCCTGGTCCACCTAGGTCAGGACGTCACCGCCGGTCGCCCGCTATTGACGGTCTCGCAAAGACCGTTCAGTCCGGCGCTCGGTCCCGTCGACCGGATCATCCGGGGTTCGCTGGCCGAGGAACGCCGCCTGCTGATCCGCGATATTCAGCGCGACGCATCGCTGGCCGCCATACAGCGCAAGACCCTGCAAGATCGGCTTCTGGATCTGCGCGCGCAGTACGCACAAACCCGCCGCGAGCTGCGTATCCGCGCCCAAGATATCGTCGATACCAAGCGGGTCCTGAAGGATTTCCTGAGCGTCCGGGCCCGCGGCCTGGTCTCGGACCCCATCCTCGAACAACAGCGCCTCGCGGTGTTGAACGCCCACGCCCAATGGGCGCATGTGGCGCGCGAGCGCCAGGCGCTCGCCGACAAGCTGCGCGCGACACGCCATGAGCTCATGGCCTTGCCACTTACCCGCGCGCGCCATGAGTCGCACGCCAAAGCGCGCCTCCAGGCGATCCGCCGCGCGATCGCCCAGACTTCCGCCCGCCATACCCTTACGGTGCTCGCGCCCCGCAGCGGCGTGATTGCCAATCTCGCCGTCCATGCGGGACAGGCAGTCACCGAAGGCCGCACGCTACTGACTATCGTCGGCCGCCATGACGCACTCATGGCCCGGCTCCTGGTGCCCGCCACGGCGGTCTCGTTCCTGCATCCCGGATCACCAGTTCTCCTGCACTATGCGGCATTTCCATACCAGGAGTTTGGGGCCTTTCACGGCACCGTAAAGAGCGTGTCCTATAGCGCGCTCACACGCAGCGAATCGCGGCGCGTCGCCTGGCGGCCAGGCACCGAACCCCTTTATCCCGTGCAAGTGGCGTTGCGGCGCACCGTCATTACGGTCAACGGACAGCGGCGCCCCCTACGTCCCGGCATGCCGGTCACAGCCGAAATCCCGCTGAGCCGCCAACGCCTCTTCCAGTGGGCCATCAACTCCATTTATGGCCCCCTCCCGGCGCATCACAAGGGCGCGAATCGTCCGCCCCGCGCCATTCGTGCCGCCGCGAGCGCGACCCCCGCATCGACCGCTGCCATGCCCTCACTACCCGGATCACGGCCGTGAGACCCGCCGAGGTTGCCGCCCATTTGCGTCTAGGCTTCCGGCGGCCGATGCCGACCATCCTTCAATCAGAGATCTCCGAATGCGGCCTGGCTTGTCTGGTCATGGTCGCAGCCTTCCACGGTTATCATAGCGACATCGCCACTATGCGCCGGCGCTTCGGGGCCTCGCTGAAGGGCACAGGCCTTGGGCGCCTGATACAAATGGCGAGGGACTGCCAGCTCAATGCGCGCGCCCTACGCATCGAGCCCTCGGATTTCCATCACCTGCGGTTGCCATGCATCCTCCATTGGGAGATGAACCACTATGTGGTGCTCGAACGGCTCACCAAGCGCGGCGCCGTCATCCGTGACCCTGCGCGCGGGGCTCGCTTCGTGTCGCCATCGGAAATCTCGGACGCCTTCACCGGAATCGCCCTCGAGCTCATCCCTGCCCCAGGCTTCCGCCCGGCCACACACAAGACCCCCATCTCCTGGCGCACCCTGATCGGGCCGACGCGCGGGCTCGGCGGCGCGATCGCACGCGTCCTGGCCCTTTCCTCGACATTGGAGATCCTGGGCATCCTGGGACCGTTTTTCATGCAGTGGCTCATTGACCGTGTCCTGGTCATCAATGATCACCACCTGCTCACGCTGCTGGGCGTGGCCTATGTCGCCGTCACGATCTTTTCCGCGCTCTTTTCCATGCTGCGCTCGTGGGTCGTCATCCATGTCAATGCCATCGTCGGATCGCAATGGGCTACTAACCTGTTTTCCCACATGATGCGGCTGCCGCAGACGTTCTACGAGAAACGCCACATCGGCGATATCGTATCGCGCTATGACGCCATCCGTAACATCCAGAAAACGATCACGGCCCATTCGGTGTCGGCGCTGCTCGATGGTGTCATGGCCGTGGCCATCATCGTCGTCCTGACCCTCTATAGCGTGAAACTCACGATCCTCGTGTTGGCGGTATTCCTGCTCTATCTCAGCGCCCGCTGGATAACGTATCGCCCGCTACGGGACGCCACCGAACGCCATATCCACGCCCTCGCAAGACAGCAGACCTATCTACTGGAATCCCTGCGCGGCGCCCAATCCATAAAGCTCTTCAACGGCGAGGGCCGCCGGGCCGCACAATTTGCCCATCTCGTCGTCGACTCCACGAACGAGGATGTCCGTGTCCAGCAGTTGTCCGCGCTGTCCCATGCCAGCCAGCAGTTCCTGATGGGCGTGGGCCACGTGGTGGTTATCTGGATCGCGGCGCTCATGGTCATGCGCGGGGCGTTTACGGTGGGCATGCTCGTGACCTACTCGCTTTTCGCGAGCCAATTCCTCACCCGCGGCGACACACTCGTGAACATCGTCATGGAGTTCCGGATGCTGCGCCTATACGGCGAACGCTTGGCCGACCTTGCCTTGACGCCGCCCGAAGAGGCCATTGATGGTACCTATGCGGGACCCGATCCTGGCCCGCGACTCACCGTCAGCGGCCTTGCGTTTCGCTACTCGCAATCCGACCCCTGGATCCTGCGCCACATAGACCTTACCGTCGAGCCCGGCAGCGCGGTGGCGATCATAGGCCCCTCAGGCACCGGCAAGTCCACCCTGGCCAAGCTGCTGCTCGGCCTGATGACACCTACCGCCGGCACGATCATGCTCGGTGGCATCGAGATCCGCCAATTGGGCCTCGCCCGCTACCGGCACATGGTCGGCTGCGTATTGCAGTCCGACCCTCTGTTTGCTGGCACCATCGCCAACAACATCGCCTTGGGATACCCCGACGCGTCTCTGGACGATATTGTCACGGCCTCCCAGCAGGCCGCCATCCACGACGAGGTCATGGCCATGCCCATGGGCTACGAGACCCTCGTCGGCGACATGGGATCGGTGCTGTCCGACGGGCAAAAACAACGCATATTACTCGCGCGCGCCCTATTACGATGCCCGCGGCTCTTGATCCTGGATGAGGCCACAAGCCATCTCGATACCGTTCGCGAGAAGGCGGTCAACGACCACCTGCGCGCCCTCGGAGTGACGCGTATCCACATCGCCCACCGACGCGAAACTATCGCCCAGTGCGATCACATCTATCGCCTCGATAACGGCGTTCTCACGGCCGTCTCCATGGACAGTTATCGGCCCGGCGAGGTACACCTTGCCACAGAGGGCTGAGGGCATACGCATCCCGGGGGATCCGGCTCGAAGGCCCCAAGGGCCGTGCCGGGCGCGGCGCGCGCTCGTGCTCGCCTCGCTGGTCATGGCCGGTGTCGGGTCGGCCGCCGCGCACGGGCGATCCGTCACCCCCGGCATCCTCGATGACCCGTGGGGGCTCATGACGCGCGTGGCGCCGCCCGGGACCTACAGCCCAGGGCGCCATCACCTGCCGCGGATCCGCAGGCCCAAGCGACCCCCGCGCGCCGTACTGGCCGATTTGCGTTCCCTGCCCGCGCTCACCGCCTGGGCCCTGCGTCACAACCCGCGCACAGCCCTTGCGTGGCAGGAATGGCGCGCAGAGGCCGCCGCGCTCGGCGTGGCCAAGAGTGTCTGGCTCCCAGCAGTAAACGGCGTCTTCGCAGCCCAACGCAGCGCCACCATGGTGCGCGCACCCGCGGCCTCCGTGGGCCCGGCCAACGGGCTATACAGCACCCTGTCTCTCGACGAGGTGCTGTTTCATTTCGGATACCGCCGCGCCTCGGTCGCGAAGGCGCGGGCCGCCTTCCTCGCGGCACGCTATAACGTCGACGATGCCATTCAGCAAATTGCCCTGGCAGTGGCCGATCGTTACTATGATCTGGCCGAAGCCCACCAGGACGTTGCGATTTACCGTTACGATGTCCGAGAGGCCCGGCGCGTCTATACAGCCGCCCGCCGCCTGTATCATGCCCACCTAAAGCCCATAACCGATCTCGATCTCGCCAAAACCCTATGGGCGCAGGCACGCGCCAGCCTATCCGAGGCCAGGGGGCTCGAACGCGTGCGCCGTGGCGAACTCGCGCAAGCCGCCGGGCTACCCGTGGGGACCCCGCTCAGCGTCGTTTCCCTGCCGGCTCCCGCAGGCCCGCTTCCTTACACCATACGACACTGGCTGCAGGCGGCGCTTGCCCATAACCCGTCACTGCTCGCCGACCTTGCCCTAGCGCGAGAGGCACACCAAGCGATCCGTGAGGCCGCCGCCCAGGCGCTTCCGTCGGTATCCCTTCTTGGGAGTGCCGGCAACGACGAATTTCCCCATGGCCCCGATGTGAACAGCTTTGCTGTCGGACTTCAGATCAACGTGCCTTTCAATATCAACTTTGCGAACACCTATCGTATTGAACAGCAGCGGGCCACATACCGCGCCGCACGCGCGCAGACACGCGAACAGGCGCATCGGGTATTGCTGGCGGTATGGCAGGCCTTCTATGGACTGCAAAGCAGCATGCGCTCCTATCACAGCGCGACGATCGCCACGATCAGTGCACGGCGCGCGCTCTCGGGCATAGGTACGCAGTATCGGATCGGCCTTGCCAATATGCTCGACCTGATCTCCGCGGAGTCCAACTTAGTCGCCTCGCGCATCACCCAGCTACGCGCCCTCACCGATTATTACCGATATCGAGCCGCGCTGTTTCGCGATTCCGCCCTGATCCCGCGCGCGGCGCCGACATTACACAGGCCTCGATAGACGTACCCTGACCATCCCCCATAGCCCGCCAGATAGACACCATGGCGACTAGGCCATCACACCGTTCGCAAGGTCTACTCAGGATATTCTTCGAATATCCTGGTCAACCTCCGACAGCCTGCCACGCGCCGTTAGCCGTCAATGGCGCCGGCATCCCCGACAGGCCGACAGCGACCGGCTACAAAGGCGCGCATCACCCACCCCGGCGCATGGGGACAGGCGCGCCGGAGCTTGCGGTGCCTCGCGTACCGGCACATAGGCTTCGCTGGCCCCCGTGCGCGCTGCCCGCCGACGGCCGCATTCACACCAACCACAGGGCGTAACCCCACAGCCCCGCGCCCAGGGCCGCCGCGACACCCGCCGCGATAAAGAGCCACCTACGGCCAGTCAGCGCCGTGATCGAGGCGAGCGAAATGGCGATCTGAATGAAGATGAGGCTCAAGGCCATGCCGTTGTGAGGCCGATCAAGTCGCGCCGATTCCCGGTCCGCGTGCCGCGAACGCGCCTCCAGGGCATCGGCGCGTGCCTTAATGGTCACCTTTTGCGCCGTGTACTTTGCAATCTTCTCGCGAAACAGCCTTGCCTTCGAAGGCGGCACGAGGGCCAGGGCCAACTGCATGATATGCGCCTTGGTACTGACCGCTTGGTAATAATTCCACTGGTCGGCCGCATGGGTCTTTTGCAAGATGGCCTCGTTTTTATAAAGGAGCACCTCGTTCATGGTGCGCGTGCCCTGGTAGCTCACCATCGCGCCCAGGGAGGCGAGGATGGCCGTAAAGATCGCCACCCACTGATTCAAGCTATGATGCTTGTGAGGGCCTTGTGCGGCCTCTTGGACGAACTCCTCATGCGGCGCATGGGTGTGGACTCCGTTCTCGGTCATTACGATCTCCCATCCGATATAACACACGCCTACCGACAGCTCGCGCCCCAGAACGCGGGGCTATTGGTTGAGCCACCCTCAAACGGGGGTGTTATGCCCCCGCGCCGACCCCCGCCGGCGCCCGCGGGTTGGACCGCTCGGATTGCGTTCACGGGCCCCGGTACGCGGCCTAGTATACAGGCCCTGCCCGGCCAAGCGCCGGTCAGCATCGGTCCGCCCCCGTGTCATCCCTGATGCTCGACCCGCCCCACTCAGTCGCCAGGGCGCGGGGCGCCGGACAGATCCCGGGCCACCACGAGCGGTATGGGGCATGGGAATGCCCTACCTTCCCCGGCCGCTTTGTCGCTGCTTGCGGTTTCCTATCGGCCATGGAACAAAATAGCTGAGCCCGTGTCTCAAGCGATGGTAATATAAGGTCCCCTAGGCTCATAAAAACTGACCGACAACCCTATTATCAGGAATCATCCATGCCTGTCCGAAGATACGCCGCGATCGCTGTGGCGGTCGTTTTGCGCACGCTCACCGTAAGCGCTCAGGCGCACGCCATTGCCGGCATGCGCGTCTTCCCTGGAACCCTGACCTTCCCGGATCCAGGGGTCACCGACGAGTTCGACTTGGGATTTGGCCGCGCGGCCCTCAGCACGACGCCAGGCGGCCCTTCTCCTTACGTCTCGACGACCTCCGCGACGGAATCCAAGACCATCACAAAAGACCTGGCCTTCAGTATCGGTGGTAGCTACCAGGGCGCCAGCGGTAACGCCGGGCCGAGCGGTTTCGGGAACGCTGCGGTGGGCCTTAGCTATCTGCTGTGGAAGAGCGATAGCCAAGAGGCGCTTATCACCGGCGCCCTGAACGAATCCCTCAACGATACCGGCAGCGCGGGGGTGGGTGAACCCTACTCGGTATTCTCCCCGACACTGCTATTTGGGCGCGGTCTCGGCGATCTGCCAAGCAAGATCCGGCTGCTGCGGCCGTTTGCGATAACCGGTATGGTGGCCGCCAATATCCCGTCGGCGGCGAACGTCGCACGATCCGTCAGCTGGGGTGTGTCGGTCCAATACAGCCTCCCCTATCTCCAGTCCTACGTGCGCGATATCGGACTACACGCCCCTTTCAACAACCTCGTGCCGCTCGTGGAAATCCCCATGCAGACCTATACGAGCGGGCCATATGCCGGACAGACGCTCGGCACTATCGATCCGGGCTTTGTCTGGATTGGGCATTATGGGCAGGTCGGTATAGAAGCGACGATCCCGGTCAACCGGGCGAGCGGCCGGGGCCTGGGCGTGATACTGGGCGTCGGCTTCTATCTTGACGACCTCTTTCCCCATAGCCTGGGCGCACCACTCTTCCCCGCAACCCCAAGGACCACCTAAAATGACCACCAGACCACCTGTGACACGCGCCGCACTGACCGTACTCCTCACCCTCCTAGTCCCCGTCGCCGCCTACGCGCACGCATTTCCCGATCGATCGCGACCGCGCGTGGGCGCCACTGTGAAGACCGCGCCGCACCATGTGCGCATCTGGTTCGATGCCGGCCTTGAGGCGCTGTTTTGTTCGCTCATCGTGAAAAACGCAGCCGGGCAGGTGGTAAGTCAAGGACGCGGCCATGTCGTCTCCGGGAGCCATGACCGGCTCCTGGAAACGACCGTCAAGCCGCTGGCGCCCGGCAAATACCGCGTCTACTGGAGTGTCGTGGCAGTCGACGGCCATCACACCGAGGGTCATTACATGTTCCGTGTCGGGGGTTAATACCAATGCCGTCCCATCTGCCCTATATCGCCATCAGCGCCTTTGACATCATGGCGCTCGCCGCGGTCATCGGCGCGCTTGCCACCGGTCTATGGATCATCCCCGAGGGGGCCCGCGAGTCCTTCCATCGCCGCCTGTGGCGCCTGACTGGCCTCAGTCTTGTGGCGCTCACCGTGAGCAGCGTCGTGCTGCTCGTTGGGCGCACCCTCGAGATGAGCCGTCAATCGCTCCGCCATGTCGGCCACTGGCTACCCCTGGTCGTGCGCGAGACCTCTTTTGGTCACATCTGGATGGTGCGGCCGGTCATGCTGATCGTGGCCTGGGCGGCATGGTTCATAGGGCGCAGGCCGGCCCGCCATCGCGCCGCCTATGGCCTGCTGCTGGCCGCCGCCGTTATCGCCTTTACGCGTAGCGCGACCGGCCATCCCGCAGACCAGGGACAATGGACGGCGCCTGAATGGGTGGATTTCGTGCACCTCATGGCGGCCTCGGTGTGGGCCGGGGGGCTATTTGCGATGACGGTCGCGATATTCCCGCTTCTACCCAAGGCGCAGCTATCGACACCCGTCCGCCTGGCCCTGGTAGAAAGGCTCTCGTCAGTGGCCGCCATCGCGCTCGCCGCCATTCTCGTAACCGGGGTCCTGTCCGCCTATCACTACCTCGGCGGCTTAGGGCCGTTGTTTCATTCGGCCTACGGACACACACTGCTGGTGAAGCTCGCGCTTGTCGCGATCGCCATAGCCCTGGGCGCCGCCAACCGCTTCGTGTTCGTGCCCCGAATCCGAGCCGCCACACCGGCACCACACAACCTGAGCGCCCCCGCGCACGAGGCCGACGAACGCGCATTCTCCCACCTCGCACGCTCGGTGGCGATCGAAACCGGCTTTCTGGGGGCGGCCCTGGTGGCCGCCGCAGTGCTTTTGCATGGCATGCCGCCCAGCGAGATGGCCCACACGATTGGCGGCACCATGGCGCGCGCCAGTCAGCCGGCAGGGCGTTTAGAATTCACGCGCTTCGAGGACTCACGCGACGCGCCCGTGGCCCCGGCCATTTCCACCATCCGCTATGGCGTTTTGCGCCGCAGCGCATCGCAGCTAAGTGACCGCGACGCACACTGGCCGCGCGTCGATCAAAGGTCCCTGTAAGGCCCTCCTGCCAAACCGCAGGGAATAGCCGCCGGCGCCAGTGAGTTCGCCCTGAGAGGGCTGCTGGCGCCTGGCCGGCCATTTTGCGTCACGGCGGACGACCGACCACAAGCGCGGCCTGAGCCCATCGCTCCGCGACCTCGCCACGCCGACCCCCTTCCTTCTTTCATGGCCACCGCGCCCGGGCGGCGTCCCGCGGGCCTATGATCCCAGCACCGCCCTGGGCATACGCCAACTGATTGTCCCTATTGCGGTTTCCTGCCCGGCACGGATATTGCCACCGAAAGACGACGGCAGGTATCGGGCCGAGCCCAGGGTGATCCCCGCAATGCCGTCATAACGCCCCTCGGTTTATTGAAGGCCGATACCGCTGCGGCTTACGCCCTCTCATGCGGGCTCACAGGCCGCGGTGGTACGCCTAGGGCCAGCGCCACCACGAGACCGGAACCGATCAGGCACAGGAGGATCCTCTGAATAGACACACATCCATTCCCCATAGGACCAAGCACCCTTACCGCGATCCACGGGGCCCAAGCCCGATTCACCGGGCCCCGTCACGAGCGCGCGCTGCGGGCGGCCCACGAACACAGGCCCCCGACACACACCGGGCCATGAAAGCAGCGCAGGTTTCGCTTGGCCATCGCGGAATTCAATCGCGGCGCATGATCCCCCACAGGGCCGCACGCACGGGTCTTGCTGTCCAGGAGACCCGTCGACTCCACCCGCCGGTCGCCGTCGCTGTCCAGACCCCGAGGGCTCCGGCATGATGTCCGCCCTGGAAAGCACCAGCGCCGTCTTGCTCGTCGCCCTCATCCTGGCCGTTCCACTCGGGCGCTACATGGCACGCGTCTATGCCGGCGAGTCGTTTTTTGTGACCCGATGGCTCGGTCCGGTCGAGCGCGGGCTCTACCGCCTCTGCGGCATACCCCCCGACGATGAGATGGATTGGAAACGCTACGCCTTTGCGCTCATCGTCTTTAGCCTCCTGAGTACCACATTTCTCTATGCCCTCCTGCTCGTACAGCAGGGCCTACCCTTGAACCCGGAACACCTCCCCGATCTTTCGGCGGCGTTGTCCTTCAATACCGCCGCAAGTTTCCTCACGGCCACGGACTGGCAGGCCTACGCCGGGGAATCGACCATGAGCTATCTCTCGCAGATGCTGGGGCTCGGGGCACAGATGTTCCTGGCCCCGGCCGAGGGTCTTGCCATCGCACTGATGATCATCCGCGGCCTTGTCGGGGTTCGCACCGGGACCCTGGGGAATTTCTGGGTCGACATGACCCGCAGCATGCTCTACATTCTGTTACCGCTGTCTATCCTCTTTGCGCTCGTCCTGATAGCGCAAGGGGTACCACAGACACTAAGCCCCTACGCGCACGCCCACCTCATCGCTGCCTTCCGGCACGACCATAGGGAGATCACGCATCAGACTATCGCGCTTGGGCCGGTGGCATCGCAAGAAGCAATCAAGATGCTCGGCAATAACGGTGGTGGTTTTTTCAACGTGAGTTCGGCGCACCCCTTTGAGAATCCCACCGCATTTACGAACTTTCTGCAGATGGTGGCCATGATCCTGATCCCCGCGGCCGTCGTCATCATGTTTGGCCATATGGTTCGTGATCGCCGGCAAGGCGCGCTCATTATGGGGGTGATGCTGGCATTGTTTTTGCCGCTTGCGCTCGTAAGTCAGCATTTCGAGCTTTTGGGCAACCCTGCCCTTCATCGCCTCACCATCACCGCCGCCAATCATGCCGCGGACGCCGGCGGCGGCAATATGGTGGGCGTCGAAGATCGGTTTGGGGTCGCCAATTCCGCGCTCTTTGGCAGTCTCGCCACGGCCACCTCGACAGGTACCGGCAACAGCGCCTTCGACTCGTTCATGCCAATCTCGGGCCTCGTCAATCTCTTCTTCATGCAGCTCGGCGAGATCGTGTTCGGTGGCGTGGGCACGGGGCTTGCCACAATCCTTGCGTTCCTGATATTCGCGGTCTTTCTGGGCGGGCTCATGATCGGACGCACACCCGAATATCTCGGCAAGAAGATCGAATCCTTTGAGATCACCATGGCCTCGCTCGCGATCCTGGTGATGCCGCTCTTGGTGCTGGTCGGGACCGCCGTTGCGGTATCGCTCGCAGCCGGCCGCGCCGGCACCTTCAATCCCGGACCCCAGGGTTTCAGCGAGATCCTCTACGCCTTCACTAGCGCCTCCAGCAATAACGGAAGCGCGTTCGCCGGATTGAACGCCGACACCGGCTTTTATAATACGGCGCTCGGCCTATGCATCCTTGTCGGTCGCTATGGAAGCTATCTGCCACTCATGGCCATGGCGGCCTCATTGGCTCGCAAGCCGCGTGTCCCTCAGAGCCCGGGCACGCTCGCGACGCACGGACTGCTGTTTGGGACCCTTGTCATCGGTGTCATCCTGCTCGTGGGGGCCCTTAACTTCTTCCCGGCCTTGGCCCTTGGCCCCATAGTCGAACAGCTGACCCCCGCCTAGCCGCTAAGGGCCATGGCGGGGCTCGAAGGCCTGCGATATCGCTGGCATCATGCGAGCGGATACGCCCGTAACCGACGCGAAGCCTGGAGGACGGTGAATGACTGATAGCGATGTGCCAGAGGAGTTGATCGCGCAACTCCAACAAGACGAGGGTCTGCGCCTGACCGCCTATCAGGACGTGTTCGGGCACTGGACCATCGGCTATGGCCACACGCCATCGCGCCCCGGCATGATCTGGACGCACGATCAGGCGCTCGCGATGCTGCGCGCCGATTGCGCGGCCGCCTTGCGCGACGTGGATCGGGTCTTACCGTGGGCCAGGAGGCTCGGCCCTGTGCGCCACGCGGTATTCGTCAATATGGCCTTCAACATGGGTATAGGGCGCCTGAACGGCTTTCATCGGGCCCTGGCGGCGGCCCGTCGTGGCGACCACGAGGCCTGCGCCCACCAGATGCTGGACAGCCTATGGGCCCAACAGGTCGGGGATCGCGCGCACCGACTGGCGCGTCAGATGCGCACGAATGAATGGGTACTGGCGCAGCCGCTGCCCAGGCCTTAAACGCCGGCATCACCCCGCGCCTTCACCCGGCGCCACGTCACCGGCGGTCCATGGGGCGAAAGAGATCCGACGCACGACGGGCCGACGCGCCCGTCTCGCCGGCCGGTACGGGCCCACGCACGCCATTATGCGATCGAACACACGCCGCCGGGACAACGGGGCGACCGGAAAAGCGCGCGGCCACCGCGCTCCCCCGCATGATGGCAAGCCCCGCCTGCGCGCCCGTAATCCCCGCCCAGACCGCAGCCCTCAACGACGACCATGCTCTCCCGGGTAGGTGGCGATATATTGCATGATGTTATTCATCTGGTACTCCCACGCGCGACTATTCATGCCAAATGCCTCCACGCGGCGATGCGGGGGCACATGATCAAATCCACACTCCACAACCGTGAGCAGGGTGCCATTTCGCGGGGCATCCGTGAGCGTGAAAGTCACGAGCGTCTTCTGCTCCTGCGCGTAGTCCACGGTGGGATCAACGGCGTAGGGATGCCAGCGAAAAGAGAACAGATCCATCGGCTCGATGCGCTCCACGACTACGTCGAACTTCATGTGCTCGTATCCGGGGTAGATGGTCTGGCCCCGCGTTTGCTGCCCTACCACGAAGGCCTGGCCCTTCAGGTCGACGCCAAACCAGCGCCCGAACTCCTCCGCGCTCGTAAGCGCGCGCCATACCCGCCCGCGCGAGGCCTGGATGGCCGTACTACGCTCGATGCCGTCGGAGTATTCGGTGTTATCCATGATCAATCGGTTCCTTCAGTGTCAGTATGTAGCCGGATTCGATAAACGTGAAGGGTGCCCCCACGGCCGCTGTCGGACAACCCTTGGAAGGTGCCCCCAAGCACCACCCTCCGCGGCAACGCCTATCGTAACACTTCAGGGCGAGATACGAGATCGACGCGATGCCCACTCCGGTTGCCTCGTTCACCCGATCGACCTATCCATGGCTTACGCGATATCAGTGCGAAGCCAGGTATGGGACGGTGGGGCTAATGGAGCGGATACCGATGACCGCCTGTTCAGCGATCTGCTCACCTTGACGAAAATCCTTCATGCGCGCAATCTGCGGCTCGACTGCCTCGTCACCCCCCATCAGATGCAGCCCATCCTCTCTCTGTGGGGTACGGTCTCCCCACCCTAAAACCCGAGATCTCTCCCGCGCTCCGCTAGGCGGCGATTCGTCCGCACGAAACGCGGGAGAGTCTCCCTTGTCGCACCTTAAATAGGTCGGGACGCTGGGCCGAAATTAGAGCGGTACGTAACACATACAGCTCGTGACGGCCCTCACCGTGGTCGCTGAGATCGGCGATCTCACGCGCTTTACCTCGCCCCGGCAGCTCATGAGCACTCTGGGGCTCGTGCCCTCCGAATCCTCGAGCGGCGCCACCACCCGCCGCGGCGGACACCTAAGACCGGCAATGGGCACGTCCGGCGGGTGCTCACCGAGGCCGCCTGGTGCTACCGCTTCCCGGCGCGCAAGACCGCGCATCTGCAACGGCGGGCCAAGAACACCAGCGATCCCGTGCAGGCCATCGCCTGGAAGGCCCAAAAGCGGCTCTGCGGCCGTTACCAGCACCTGATCCGCGCCGGCAAGACAAGGTGCAGGTGTGCACGGCCATTGCCCGTGAGCTCACAGGCTTCCTGTGGGCCGTGGCCTGTGCCGTCCAGACGGAGACCCAGTAACCAACATAGCGCATAAGACTTCGAGTATACTATAATTGTCAGTGTGACTGGTAAACTATTAACCATGAGACGTGAGTCTTTATATCAAGGCAGGAGTGGCCCGGTGGGAGAATCCTCGGCCCCCCTATGAGGCGCCGATTCAACCCGGTGACCCTCGATTATAGAGCGAGGCAGCTCCACGACGAAGCGAAGTCAGGCGGTATCCAACCCGCGTATATCAGAGTGATCGACCGTCGTTAACAGCCGCTCGTGCCTTGACTCAAAGACTTACGGACAAAAGGAGCGAAAAGACAAAAGAAAACCCCATACCAGTAGTTGACAGGTCAATACATATCAGGGGTGTGCGAGGCTTCGTACAACATGAAGGGAATACTAAAGCACCGTCATCCTCGTGTCCAGCAATCTTTTTTGGGTGGGCCTGATAACCGCCCCGCTCCTAACTCAAAGCTTCAACTGACTCAAGACGGGTTGGCCGATTATTTACACTGAAGGCGCTTTAAATCCTTGATAGCACAGTCAATTCCACGGTCCACGCGTCACTCTTTGCAAGATCGCCGCCGCCGGCCGCAGACAATCGGTAAATACCGGAAACTCCAGGGGAAAAGGCCGTTGACACGTCCCTCTTTGCAAGATGGCGAGCGGCGTCCCGGCGGGCCTGTTGGGCGCGATTGGCGTTCGTATAGTGCGTATGGGTGGCGCGATAGACCCGCCAGTAGTCGGGGTGGCGGATGCGCCAGGCCTCCTGGGCGCGCGCCTGGTTCTCGCGGTAGTCGGGGTCGGTGCGGCGCTTGGCTCTTTGCCAGCGCTTACGGCGCACGCGTTGGCAGGCACGCGCCGCACAATAGCGTTGGCCGCGGACTTGCGCGCGCCCCCGAAAGAGTCGCCGACAGCCGGCGCATCGCTGCATGGTCGACATCGTGGTCCCCTCCCTTGCCCCGGAATCCCGATTGCGAGAATGCCGCGAACCGGCGGGAGGTCAATGCGCGATGCTTTAAGGATGACCCAAGGGATGGCAGCGAATGCGGACCTGCCGTGACCTCAAGGGGGCGATTGTGGGGTGGGTCCGTTTATTGGGTGGGTCCGTTACCATGAGCAAAGGTGGGTTCGTTCGCGTGAGCGTCAAGGATAAACAAGGCATGATCAGGTAGAATGTTCGCGGTGCGCAGAATCTGGGCAATGTTTTGGGATTTGGGCTGCCAGTTGATCCGCACGGAGCAAAAATCTTCAAGACGCAAGCGCTGACCCCACAGCTGTCGGAACCTTTCGCAAGTCGGTCCCTCCTCGTTCTTGCTGCATATCGCCAGCAGAATGCCGCGCTGTTTACAGGCCAGCAGGGCCTCGGCATAGCCCAACGGCCAGCCTTCGGTATGCTGCCAGGGGATGATCTCGTCCTCTTCTGCCAACACGCCCCGCCACAGGGTATTATCCAGGTCGGTGATGATCAGTTTGACGGGGTCCTCCGCGCGCAATACCCGCACGGCGCCATCCAGGCGCTCCAGAATATCCCGCGCTATCCATTCGCCCTGCACACTCAATGGCGATAAACCGTTATGGGTGTAGTGGGATAGATAGCCGTCGTACACGCTAGCGTCGCCGTAATAGCGGCAGATATCGTTAATTTCCAGATAATGGCCCTGCGGCAACGCGGACAGATGATCCTCCAGGGCATCGTTCAGACTTCGGACAAGGCGATACAAAGAACCATGACGATTACGCCCCAGCACCCCTTCCACCTGCGCAGGAGGCTCCAGTAAGGACACGAAGAACACAGGTAACCCTGGGGGAATGGCGGCTAATATATGGTCCACCACCTGCCGCAAGTTGAGGACCGCCTGCGCCTGAATCTGCCCCATATTCCGCTCTGGGCGCAGATAAAAAAGATCACCATCGCCCTCTTCTACGGACATACTGAGGAGGGTGCGCAGGGTGAGATTGACGAGAACCGCATCAAAGGCCTCGGCAACTATCTGCCGATCGACTTCCTGCAAGCCTGAATCCATGAGGAAATGCCGTATGGGCCAGCCCCCATCCAGGGCCACCTGCAGCAAGCTCTCCGCAAGGCAGGTACCGAGCAGCGCGGTACGCGGTTTTTTGTGCCGGACATCGGCGCAGTTCATCAGGCAGTAAGGGGGGCTGCTCCGGGCGCAAAATCGCCTTCAGGAGATCGCGGCGTTTTTGATGCTGGGCGTACCGGCGAGCCTCCGGCGAGCGCTTGAAGTCCCGCAGCACCCGAGGTCGCGTCCAGCCGTGCTGCAATAAGCGCAGGTAATACGCCTTCCCGTGGCCATCGGCGACTCGACCGAGGTGACGCTGATAGAGCGCTTCTACAAAGTCGGCATCCGAGAGCGCAATCAGGGCGGGCTCTAATCGCGTCGCGAAAGGCCAGCGGGGTTTTAGAGGCATTTGCAACAAACCCAATTATTTGTCTTTATGTTTATTTACCACGGGCGCATCCCATGGGTTCAATAGAGGAACGCCGGTTGGCGCAAAGTCGGCCATATTCCGAGTAACGACCGTCATGCCATACACCAATGCGGTGGCGGCGATCAGCGCGTCCCTATCAGAACAAGGATCGGGCACATGCAGGCGGGCACAGCGCAGCGCCACACGCGTGTCGATTGAAAAGGTGCGTTCCGAGAATTCCGGTAGGACATAACCATCCATCCAGGATCGGAGCATCGCTCCTTGGGCCGCATCGCGCCGCTCAATCCGCAAAATGCCGAGCTCGAGCTCCATGATCGTAACAGTGGAGAGATAAAAGGCCGCGGCATCCACGCTGGAAAGCCAGGCTACGACCCGACCGTCCGCCTTGCCATCGCCAGCCTTGCGCAACTCGGAAATAACATTGGTGTCCAATAAGAACATCACGCAAAATCAACTGAACGCGTGAGATCCCGCAATCGGGGAAATTCCACATCGATATCCGAGAGGCCCGGCATGGACAGGGCTTCGATGATGTTCCGGTGTCGGCCTGTGAGCCGTTGATATTCCTCAATGCTGAGGAGCACATGGGCAGGTTTCCCCCGGTCCGTGATAAACACGGGCCCCACAGCCGCGGCCTTCTTGGCGCGACCAGTATCTTGATTGAACTCACGGCTAGTCAAGGTTGTGATGGCCATGGTGGTACCCCAGATATCTCATGACAAACTAACACGTATAAACGTTACTACAAAGCACCGTTTTTCGTCAAGTTCGGCACTACCAGGCAAAAGACTCAACAGGCTCGATCACATCTGCTCATAGGCGGAGATGGCTTCGTCCACCGAATCAAAAAAGTGCAGCTTGCCGTGTTGCAAAAAGGCCGCGTGATCACAGTTGTTACGGATGATATCCAGGTGGTGCGACACCAATACCATCGCCTTGTTCTCCCTCCTCCGCAGTTCCTCTTCACACTTGCGATTAAAGCCGTGGGTGATGCGGCAATACAACGATCACCGGCGGCTGGTTGGCGGCCGTGGCGCTAATCCGCGGCGCTTGGGCGGTCGCCTTGGCAGTGATCGAGGGCTATGGCGGCGGCCATCGATTTGCCTGTGCCGCCATTGTCCCCGTGGGAGATAAAAAGTTTCAGTCTGTCGGTCATGATGTGCTCCTATGTGAGTGTGTGTCTCCCCTACGAGAGGGGAGGAAATGTGTCAAAAATCTAACCCGTCCTCCCGGACTTTTTCCCCGGGTGCCAGTCGCCGCCCCGAAGGGTGGTAGCCGGGCGCAACGGTCGCCGGGGTTCCCGTTGCCGTTGTCCGGGGCTTGGTGGCGGTCCCGGTTGCGGCTGGTGCAGGGGCATCGATCGGCTTCAGTTTTTTCTCGGCGACCTGCCGGGCAATCCGGTTGTACGCTTCGGCTAATGCCGGACCGGCACCCCCAGCGCCGCCGTGGAGAGCGGCACCCGCCGGGGCGTCCCGTTTTTCGTTTCCGGAATCAGGAGCACCCGGGCCTTGCGGTCTAGGTGTTCCCAGCGCATGGCGGCAATCTCCCCGCGGCGCATCGCGGTCTCGATGGCCCAGGTGATGATCGGGCCGATATGGCCCGCCATCTGGGGGGCCGAGCCGCCATAGGTCTGCGCGGCGGCCAGGAGGCGCGGCAGTTCGTCGCCGACCAGACGGCGGTCTCTCTTGTCGTTCACGCGCGGGCGGCTCAGCAATCGTACCGGGTTGCCCCACGGCAGGTGGATGTGCCATTCCTGCGCGGCGACCGTAAAGACGTGGGAGAGGACATTCAGTTCGCGGTTCAGAGTGGACCCCGCCACCACCGCGAGGCGTCGATTCTTGTAGGCCGTCAACTCCCGGCCGGTGATCCGCGCGGCAAAGCAGCGGGCGATAGGATCTTGGCCGATCACCTTTAGATGGGACCGCTCCATTGCGGCCCCACGCTTTTGTGGGGTGATCTCGTTCTCATACCGGTCGAGGAGTTCGGCAAGCGTAGTGGACTCCGCCTCGGCCCGCGAGACAAAGACGCCGCGATCCATTTCATTTTCGATTTGCTTGGCCCAGGTTTCCGCTTGGCCTTTCAGGTCAAACGTGCGGGTCTGGGTGGGGTAACCCTTGCGTTTAATGATGGCGCGCCAAGACCCCGACCGCTTTTGAAAGCATGCCATGACAGCCCTCCCGTTTTGGTATCTGAAGTTACCATCAGGTTACCAAATGGGGTTATTTTCGGGAGGGTTTTCTGTAAGTTGTTGATTTTATTGGCGTCCCCAAGGGGATTCGAACCCCTGTTACCGCCGTGAAAGGGCGATGTCCTAGGCCTCTAGACGATGGGGACTACTTTAATGCTCTGCGCCTCGACCCTGCTCGCGGTGGCGCCTGCGATGGGCATGGAAGGCTCGCTACTCTAAGAGTAACCCTGCGCAAAATCAAGCTCCAAGCGACCCGCCGATACCTCTCACGAAAAACCGCCACGACCGGCCCGGTCCCCCAGCACCAAAACCCCGACACCCCGGCCGACACCACAAGGCGTAATGGGCCACGCGCCACCTCCGGGCACGCGGTAGTCTCGGGTCGGGTGCGCGGCCATCGCCTGACCCCGCTCAGGCCCCAGCGACACGACTGCGTCTTTTCTTGCCTCGCCGGCGGACGATCGAGGCCATCATGCCGGCAGCGGGTCCATCCGCATTCCCGACCTGGTCCCGGACGTCTAGACTAGGGCCTTGGACAGCCACATGAGGGGGGTTTGGTGGACACGATAGGGCCGACACGCGCATTCCGGTGCGCACCGCAACAAGCCCCGCGCGCACGGATCGACGCATGAGGACCATACGCGCCCCTGTCGCGCTCTGGCGCCGTCCGGTGTGGTCTACGGGTCGCAAGGACTGCGTGGGTACAGCGCTTGGTTACAGCCGGCTCTGGTTTACTATCGGTCACGGCATTGTCACCGAGGTCTTTTATCCGCGCATCGATATCCCGCAGATTCGCGACCTCGGGTTCCTGATCGCAGACGGGCGCGGTTTCTGGCAGGAGATCAAGGCCTTGCCCGACTGCGTACTAGAACTCGAGGATACGCACGTCCCCTTGCCGCGCCTGCGTCACCACCACGAACGCTTCGAATTCACCCTTCATGTCTGCGCCGATCCCGACCGCGATGTCCTTTTGATCGATTTCGCGCTCACTGGGAACGCCGGGCTGCGCCCCTACCTGCTGTGCGCCCCGCGTCTCGGTGAGGACGCGCACGCCAATCGCGCGTGGGTCGGCGCGTGGGAGGGGCGGCGCGTATTGTGGGCCGAACAAGGGCCCTTTGGATTGGCGATCCACTGCCGTGATGCCGATGGCTATGCGGCGCTTGATACCTGCTCGGTGGGCGAAGTCGGCGCGAGCGACCTCTGGCAGGACTTTCATCTCAATGGCCGCATGACCTGGGGATATACGGAGGCCGGG
This sequence comes from Acidiferrobacter thiooxydans, assembly GCF_003333315.1. Taxonomy (GTDB): domain Bacteria; phylum Pseudomonadota; class Gammaproteobacteria; order Acidiferrobacterales; family Acidiferrobacteraceae; genus Acidiferrobacter; species Acidiferrobacter thiooxydans. Next base: position 1,308,733 of record NZ_PSYR01000001.1, on the reverse strand, counting down.
CCCGGACAGGTTGCGCTCGGCGGCGCCCTGCCGCCCCGTGGCACACTCGCCCTCGGGCTTGGCAGTAGCAAGGAGGCCGCCGCGACCAACGCGTGGTCGGCGCTTGCCGAGGGATTTCCGCGCGCCGCCCGAGAATACGCTGCGCGCTGGCACGCATGGCACGCGGCCCGCGTCTGCCCCCAGGACATCGGCGCACGACTCCCATCCGGCATCGCCGAGCTCTATGCGCGCTCGGCTACGGTGATCAAGGTCCACGAGGATCACACCTTCCCGGGGGCGTTGGTGGCGAGCCTCTCGGTGCCATGGGGCGAGACCAGCGACACCCTGGGCGGCTACCATCTCGTATGGTCCCGCGACTTGGTCGAGAGCGCGGGCGCGCTCCTCGCCCTCGGTGCGCACAAGGAGGCCCGTCAGATCCTCGCCTATCTGATCGGGACACAGCAGGCCGACGGTCACTGGCTGCAAAACCAGTGGCTCGGGGGCAAACCCTTCTGGAATGGCGTACAGCTCGATGAGGCGGGCTTTCCGGTGCTGCTGGCAAGCGCCCTCAAGGCGCATGGGGCCTTGGGCGACATGGCGGTCACCGACATGGTCTTCCGTGCGCTCTCCTTCATCGTCTGCGAAGGCCCGGTCACCGCCCAAGATCGCTGGGAGGAAGACGCCGGCATCAACGCCTTCACGCTGGCCGTGATGATCGCCGCGCTGGTCGAAGGGGCGGCGTTTCTTGACGGTCGCGCCCAAGCGTGCGCACTCATGTTCGCCGACTACTGGAATGCGCGCATCGAGGCCTGGACCTATGCCGTGGGCGATCCATTGTCCCAGCAGTTCCAGGTTCCCGGCCACTACATCCGCGTGGCCCCGCCCGACATCCTCACCGACCGCGACGCCGACCGCGAGGTGCTGCCCATCAAAAACCGCGCCGACGACCCGCAACTCGCCGCCTGCTGCCAGGTATCCAACGATTTCCTGCAACTCGTGCGCTATGGTCTGCGCGACGCCCACGATCCGCGCATCCTGGCCTCCGTGGCCGTCATGGACGGTCTTTTGAAGACCGAGACACCAAGCGGGCCCGTCTGGCACCGCTACAATGGCGACGGCTATGGGGAACACGCCGATGGCCGGCCCTTCGACGGCACCGGCATCGGCCGGGGCTGGCCCTTGCTCACCGGCGAACGCGGCCATTATGCGATCGCCGCCGGCGAGGACGCGCTCCCCTACCTGCGGGCGATGGCCGCGATGACCGGACAAGGAGGTCTGCTGCCGGAGCAGGTATGGGACAGCGCCCCGATCCCGGAGTACGATCTCACCCCGGGACACCCGAGCGGATCGGCCATGCCGCTCGTGTGGGCACACGGCGAATTCGTGAAGCTCTGCCACAGCCACGTGCTTGGCGTCCCGGTCGATCGCCCGGTGGCGACCTGGAGACGCTATCGGGGCGTGCGCCCCACACCTGGGTTCTGCATCTGGCAGTTCCACCAGCGCCCCCAGTACCTGCGTGTCGGCGAGGAACTGCGCATTGCGCTCGCCGCACCCTTTACCGTCCACTGGGGTCAGGACGGCTGGCAGGCAGTGCGCGACACGCCGTCCGAGGACTGGGGGCTTTTGCATGTCGCCATCCTAACGCGCGAGGCGTTACGCACCGCAAACACCGTGCAGTTCACCCTGCGCTGGCAGACCGGGGATTGGGTGGGTCAGGACTTTCACATCGATATCAGAAGGGGCCCCTGATACCCCCCCCTGTCTCGTGGATCGGGGCGCACGCACCACCAGCGCAAGCGAGGGTCTTGGCCCCGCCATCGCCCATACCCGGGGAGAGACCGGCGCCACGGTCACCCTCCCTGACCGCGGCGGCCCGACGCGGGCGTGGTGGCGGCCATAAAGGGCACCGGCGTCGCGCGACCTTTCGCGAGACATAGCCGCATCCCGGGTATCCTTAGGACACACCGCCCGGCCCCACCTAGGCGTCTATGTCTCTTGGGATCACATGGCCAAGCCGCGGCAAGGACACGCGTAACGCAGGCCCTGTGGTCATCGTGGTCACGATCGCCATGACCACGAGCAGCGTATAGACGATATGCGGTATGAATCCGGCGCTGTACCCGATATTGATGACGATCAGTTCCATGAGCCCGCGGGTATTCATCAGCGCCCCCATGACCAGCGCGCTCATGGCGTCGAGTCCCCCGAGGCGCGCACCGGCATAGGCCCCGGCGCCCTTGCCCACCGTGGCGGCGAGCACAATGACCCCGCACCATAGCCACAGCATGCCATTGTCGATGCCGCCGAGATCGGCACGCAGACCGGCGTAGGTAAAAAAGATCGGCAGGAAGAACACGAAGATGAAATCGCCGACCGTTTGCTGAAACCGGGTCACGAACTCGGTGTTGGCGTTGACGATCACGCCCATCACGAAACCGCCGAAGATGGTAAATATACCGATCTCGTAGGTCATCATGCCCGATATGAACACCAAAAGCAGCGTCGCCGCCAGCACATCCGGCGGCAGCCCCGGCCCCTCGGGCCACGACAGGCGCGCCAGCATGCGGTGCACGAGCGGTTTCACCACCGCCAAGGCCACGGCGAGATAAAGCCCGAGAAACGCAAGGCGCCAGGCCATGGCCGCCGCCGAGAACCGCGCGCTCGCAAATGCCGCCACCGCCAGCAGCAAGAGCCAACCGGCCACGTCATTGGCGGCCGCGGCGCTGATGGCGATCGCCCCTAGGCGGGTGCGCGCCAGACCGTACTCCACCAGGATCCGGCCGAGCACGGGCACGGCGGTAATGGCAAACGCGGTGCCGATAAAAAGGCTATAGGGGACGACCGGGATCCCGCGCGCCAGATAGGGCTGGGAGGCGATTCCCAGGACCACGCCTAGCACAAACGGCAGGGCGATCGAGCCCGCCGCCGTGGCCGCCGCCGCGCGCCCGTTCGCCGCCTCCTTGAGGTGTGAGAAATCAAAGCCCATGCCGATTTGAAACATGAGCAAGGTAAGCCCGATCTGGCTCATGATCACAAGCGGCAGGGGCGTAATGCGCGCAAAGACATAATGAAACAATCCGGGATCGAGGCGCCCGAACAGGGAGGGACCGAGCAGCACGCCGGCGATGATCTCGCCCACCGAGCGCGGCTGGCCCACCTTTCTCGCAAGCCACCCCAGCGCCCGCGCCAAGGCGATGATCGCCACCAGCTGCAGCAGCACGAAATACAGCACCCGCTCGGGCGATTGCGCAAGGCCGCCCAGATCTCCGCTCGCCATCATCCCCATTCCGCAACGGCCCCGCGGTCTTTCCGCAAGACGACACCCAGGCGACCCTAGCGAGGACGCCGCGGATGCAACCGAGCGCAAGCTTAATACGACGTCCGCGCCTCCACCAAACAGGCCACGCCCCGAGAGCGCGCAGGCGCGAGGCTAAGCCCCGCAGGCGGCGGCATCGGCGCTGCGCGCCCAGGACTCGCGCTCGCGCACGAACGCCGCCTGTTGACGCGCCTTGAAGGCCTCGATGCCGGGCCTCTCGGCCTCCAGGAACCGCTGGTACTCGGCCCATGAGAAGCGCCCGTCCTCGATACGTAGCGGCAAGCGACCTTGCGCGAAATCCGCGCGCATCGCCAATAGCTGCTCCTCGCTCACCGGGAAAAACCGGATGCGATCGAAGAACCGCAACAGCCACGGGGCACCGTCTACAAACGGCGCGACCGCAGGCCCCCGGTTCCACATCTGCAGCGTGCGCCCCACGAACTGATAACCCCCCGGGCCCTCCATGCCATAAATGCACAGATAGGCCCCGCCTATGCCCACCGCATTCTCCGGGGTCCAGGTACGCGCCGGGTTGTACTTGGTGGTGACCAGCCGGTGGCGGGGATCGACCGGGGTCGCGACCGGTGCCCCGAGATACACATCCCCCAGGCCGAGCACCAGATACTCGGCGGCCAAGACGATATCGCGCACCGCCTCCTCGCTGTCTAGCCCGTTGATGCGGCGAATGAATTCGATGTTGCGCGGGCACCAGGGGGCATCGGGACGCACGAGCTGCTGATAACGGGCGGTGGCAAGCCGCGTCTGACTGTCATCCCAGGCGAGCGGCAGATGCACGATGCGCGAGGCCACACAGGCCTCGCGCAAGTCCCCGAGGTCGGCCTCGGCCTCGCCGAGCACGGCCACCAGCGCCGCCTGCGAGAGCCGATCGGGGCGGTAATGGACCTGCAACGAGCGTATGCCGGGCGTGAGGTCGATCACGGCGTCGTTCAAGCGCTCGTGGCGGCGCGACTGCAGCCACTCCATGAGCGCATGGACGCGCAGGCGCAGACCGATATCGAGGATCGGTGGCCCGTACTCGATCAGGACATTGGCATCGCCGGCGCGTCGATACACGACCGCAACCCCTGCTTGCGACCCGTCGCTGCGCGCGATGATCGCCTCCCTTGCATCCGCTTCATGGGCCATGACCGGCAGGCCCGGCCTGAGTGGCGGCGGACGCAGATCCAATGCCTGCTCCTGATCCCGGTGCAAGGCACGCGCCGCCGCGAGACTGACACGCACAAAACGCACCGTATCCCCCGGACGCAACTGCCCGAGCTTCCAAAGGTCCGCGGACACCACCACCGCCGGGCACACGAAGCCGCCGAGACTCGGTCCATCCGGCCCCAGGATCACCGGCATGTCGCCGGTATAGTCGATCGCGCCTATGGCGTAGGCATTATCATGAATATTCGAAGGGTGGAGACCGGCCTCTCCGCCATCGGGGCGCGCCCACTGCGGACGCGGACCGATCAAGCGCACACCGGTTCGATTGGACTGCGGGTGGACCTGCCAATCGGCGGCAAAAAAGGCCTCAATGTCGTCTGTGGTAAAGAAATCATCGGCGCCGTGCGGCCCATACAAGACCGCGAGCGTCCAGTGGCGTTCGTAGCGCGGCCGCAAACGCCGCGACAATGGCCGACCGACTACGCTATCGTCCCGGATGGCGGTTATGGTCAGGCGGTCACCCGCCTTCAGGGCGCGCCCCTCGTGACCACCAAAACCGCCGAGGGCAAACGTCGCCGCACTGCCGAGATAGCAATCGGCGACAAAGCCTCCCTGCACGGCCAGATAGGCGCGCGCCCCGGCGGTACGCACCGTGCCGCACAGCAACTCGCTGCCGGCCTCCACCCGACATACCTGCCACATCGGCAGTACGCGTCCGTCGAGCCGTGCCGAAAATGGCGCGCCGGTGAGCGCGATCAGCGCCGGCGCATGGAATTTGAGATGCGGGCCGGCCAGCGTCATCTCCAAAACCACGGCCCCCGGATCGTTGCCCACAAGCCCGTTGGCGTAGCGATGCGCGAGCGCATCCATGGGCCCCGACGGCGGCACGCCCACCTGCCAATACCCGAGCCGTCCCGGCCAGTCCTGGAGGGTGGTCTGCGCCCCCCCCTTCAGGACCTCCACCACCGGGGCCGGCCGCCGGTCGGATGCCAGGATATCGACATCCGGACGGCCCGCGCGCACCCGCGGATCCTGCGCCCAGGCGCGCAGCCACTCCCTATTGGTCTCGACCCCGCGCACCACGGTCTGCGCCAGCGCCTCATCGAGCGCCTGCCATGCCTGCCTGCGATCATCCGCCGCCACACCGATATGCGCAAGCTCGCCATCGCCCGCCAGCGCCACCTCCGATCCCGCGGCGATGGCGGCCGCGATCTCTGCCCCCGGTGGCCACGACACCGTGGTCACGCGTCCTGCGGAACGTGCCAGTCCGCGCGCCCAATCCTCGGCGCGTACATGCGCCAGGATCGCATGCCCGACGGCGCCTCGCGGATCGTCGTCCAACACACCGTCTTCCCCGGCCGCGAGTCGCAACGTCCACGCGACGATATCGCTCCCGATGACCATCGAGGCGAGCGCGTGCGCGGCCCCGAGCGCCGCGTCCAGGGCTACGAAATAGGACACGCGCTCGCGCTCATCATAGATGAAACGCACCACGCCCGCGGATCGATAGCGCACGTGGCGCGCCAGGCGCACCGCCCTATCCATGAGCTGCTGGCATTCCCCGGACGCCAATCCCCCGGCGGGCGCCTCTTCCAGCAGCACCCGGCCGTCGCGCCGCAGGCTTACATCGTGCACGCCCAAGGCCCGTACCGCGCCGCGCCCATCGCCCCACACCGGGACCTCCAGGCAACGGGCCTGGGCCAGACGCCTTTCCACACACAGCGCCCCCAGGCCGGGAGGCGGCGATCGCCGCCACTGCTCCCAGGCCGCACGCACGGCCTCGGGGTGCGCACAGCGCCGCTCCCACAGGGCGCTCTCGCAGCACAGCGCCACCGGGTAGCCGATCGTCGCCGCCACCGCCAGGATATCCGCAAGATCCTCCAGGGGACGGCTCCTCGCAAGCAGCGGCAGATCGGCCTCGCAAGCGAGCGCGCGCGCCCGCCCGGGGTCCGAGAACGCCTCGATGTCGTCGGCGCGCGCCCCGGCAAAGGCGATCCCGGAGCCTGCGAGCGCGCGCGCGAGCTGCGCATCGCGGGCGCGGACGCCATATCCGGGATGGACGACATCGGCCCCGGCGGCGGCCGCCAGGGCGGTGATCGCGCGCACCTCCGCCCCTTCTACGATCACAGGCGGCGCACAGCGCATGGCGATCCCCAGACGCTCAAGCGTTTGTCTCACGCGCGTAGCACCCACTCCGGAATCGGCCACCCATACGGTCTTTAACATGACACCTCGCATCGGCGGGCCGTCCCGCAAAATTCATAGGCCACGGGGTCGTCCCCATGCCGATCAACCCTCCGCCGCCCCCCAGGCCATGATGCGAATCGGGGTCGGATCATAGGCGTTGCAGGGATTGTTCAATTGCGGGCAATTCGAAATAAGGATCACCACATCCTGGCAGGCGCGCATCTCGACATATTTTCCGGGAGCCGAGACCCCGTCTGCGAACCGCAATGCGCGACCCTCTACCGGGACATTCATGAAGAAATTGATGTTGGAAGCGAGGTCGCGCTTGCCAAGGCCCAGACGCTGGCCGCATGCGCAGTGGTGCGAGGCCTGCAGGAAATTGTCCCGGCAGCTGTGCATATATCCCTTGTCATGACCATAGCGGACCGTGTTGCTCTCCGCGGAACAGGCCCCGCCCAGGGTATCGTGGCGCCCGCAGGTATCGGCGACGATAGTCAGCATGGGCCGCCCCTCCGACGACATCAATACCGAGCCGGTCGTAAGATAGAGGGCCCTTTGGGCGACGATGGTGGCCTGCGCGCTGTAGCGCTCGCGACGGTCATGCCGGTTATAAAAAAGCGTATCGACCGCCTGGTTGCCCATGAGGTCGACGATGCGCACGGTCTGGCCGGCAAGCACCTCCCCCATCCACGGCTCGCCCGCCGGGCATACGACATCCCACAGGGCGTCGGCCGGGTCGCGGGCGCTTTCCTGCAATATGGGCTTTGGCATCAGCAATCTCCGAGATAACGGTGGCTGTTCATGAAGGCGCGCGCGTTCTCCGCGCATCGCGCGACGCTTGCGCCGGTGTCGCCGCCTTGGGCGTAGGCTATGACGCGCAGGTCGGCCGGGGCATAGGTGCCGGGGGCGGCCAAGGGATGGGGGGCCGCCGATATTACACACAGGAGATTCAAGACCGCCGTCCACTCCACGAAATCGCCGCAATCGACGCCATCGCCACGCAACGCCACGCGGCCCTCGTCGTCGATCGCAAGCGCGCTAAAGAAATTGATCGGCGCCACCAGATCCTCCTTACCGAGGCCCCACTTGGCGAGCTCGATCAAAAGGCCCTCCTGGCCGCTGCGGTGCATGGCGTTGCGCGCATGCTCGAAGCGGCGCGCGCCAAAGCACCGCTCGATGTCTGCGCGGCTGGAGGCCCCGCAGATCGGATCATGGTCGCTCACGCTCTCTTCGCAGATCGCCGCCAGCGCCCGCCCCATATCCGACATGAGGACATGCCCGGCGCCGAGTGCCGCGGTATGCTGGGCCTTCAGGGTGTCGGCCATGTTGTAGCGCTCGCTGCGGTCGTCGTCATTAAAGAGCAGCACCGAGGCATTGGCCTTGGGCGCGAGCGCTGTAAGCCGCAGGCCCTGGCCGCGCCCTAGCCGAAACGAGGCGTGGCATCCCCCGGGCACATGCTCCTGCCAAAGTACGGTCCGTTCGCTTGTTTCCCGTTCCTTCATGACTTTCCTTTCTCCTCTGCAAGCGACGATGCGCGCGTGCGCGCCGTCATACTTTCCAATAATTCGCGATCGGCATGGACCGCGGTGGTGGCGCGGATGCGCGCCAGGATCTCGCCTTTCAGTCTCACGAACGCGCCATCGAGCTTGAGATCCTGGGTGCGCGCGCGCCCCCAGGGGATGCTGTGCACGGAGTCCACGCGCCCGGGGTTGGGGGCCAGCACGATCACCCGGTCCGCGAGATAGATCGCCTCCTCGACGTCATGGGTCACGAACAAGGCCGTGGTCTTCTCGGCGGCGAACAGATGCAGCACGAGGTCATGCATGGTCTCGCGGGTCTGCGCGTCGAGCGCCCCGAAGGGCTCGTCCATCAGCAGCACCGCCGGGTTGGCCACCAGCGCGCGCGCAATATTGACGCGCTGCTGCATGCCGCCGCTCAACTGGTTTGGGTAGCTGTCGCGGACGCGCGCAAGACCCATCATGTTGAGCAGGGCCTCGCTTCGCGAGAGGTACTCCGACACCTCGCGGCTGGTGGCCTCGGCGTGGACCGCAAGGCCGCGCGGGAAACGCAGGTTCTGCCAGACCGTGAGCCACGGAAACAGGGTCGATTGCTGGAATACCATCCCGCGATCCGGCCCAGGCCCCGTGACGGGACGTCCGTCCACCCGGATCACCCCCTCGGTGACCTCATCGAGCCCGGCGACGAGCCGTAAGAGCGTGGACTTGCCACACCCCGAGGCCCCGACGATGGCCACGAACTCATGGTCGGACGCCACCATGTCGAGACCCTTCAGGACCGGGAACGGGACACCGTCCCGGCCCTCATAGTCCCGGCCCACGCCCTCCACACTGACACGCGGCGCGCTCATGGCCGGTACCAGGGAAAAAGCTGCTTGTGCAGCGCACGAAACATGAGATCGAAGGCAAGCCCTATGAGACCTATGACGATGATCCCGACGAAGATCTTCGCGGTATCAAGGAAGCGTTGCGCCTGAAGGATGGCAAACCCAAGGCCGCTGTCGGCGGCCACCATCTCGGCCACCACCAGATAGGTCCAGGCCCAACCCATGTTGATACGCAGGATGTCGACGATCTGCGGCCATGTGCCGCGCCACACGACAAGCTTCATGGTCTCCCCCGGGCGCGCCCCCATGGTATAGGCGGCCTCCAGATAGCGGTCCGGGAGCTTGCGCACGGCATCGGCGACCATCACCACGATCTGGAACACGACCCCTATGAAGATGATGGCGATCTTCGATCCCTCGCCTATGCCCACCCACAGGATGACGAGCGGTATGAAGGCCGAGGCCGGCATGTAGCGCACGAAGTCGTTGATCGGCTGCAAGAGCGCCTCACACCACTTGTAGGCGCCGATGAAAAGCCCAAGCGGCACCCCGATCAAGGCCGCCAACACAAAGCCCGCGACCACGCGATAGATGCTGATGCCGGTATCGTGCAAAAGCCCGCTTGCATACCAATGGCGCAGCGACATCCACACATCGGCCGGCGACGGCAGAAAAAGCGCCCCTACGAGATGCCACGCACACAGCGCCTGCCAGAAGGCGAGCGGCAGCAAAAACCCCGCGACCGCAAGACCCACATACAGCGCCCTTGGGATCGGTGCGCGTATGCGTGAAAACCAGGCACGCACCCGGGTGCGCTGCGCGGCCGCCTTGCGGCCGCCGACGCTGGATGTCCCGTGGGTCCTTGCGGTCACGGCGCCCATCACCGCCCCGCCTGATCCACGATACCCGCGTCGATAAAGGTACGCGGGTTGGGGATCGCCTTGACCATCTTCACCTGCTCCAGGAAACGCCCGGTGTGGACGGTGCTGTTATAGAGCGAGGCACTCGATGGACCGGGATTCATGGCAATGTGATTCAGGTGTTTTCCGAAAAGCCTGGTGCCAGACAGGCTTGCGGCATAGACCGCGGGCGTGAGATCCACATGCGGGGCCATGATCGCCGCCGCCTTGCGGGGGTGGGCCTTAATGAAGCGCACGGTCGCAAACCAGGCCTTGGCGAGCCCCACGAAATCCTTTCGGTGGGCGGCGACGACGCTAGCGCGGGCGACCACGAGGTCGGGAATGAGTCCCGGGGCCTGGGCGCTCGTAAAGAGCGCATGTCCGGCGTGCCGCGCCTCGATCCTCTGGATCCACGGATTCCACACCCCGGCTGCGGCCACACGTCCGGTGATGAGCGCAGCGGCGGAATCACCGGTCGACATGTTGATGAAATGCACGTCGGCGGCGCTCATGTGATGCTCCTGAAGGGCCGTCACATCGAGGTACTCCTCGATCGAATTCATTTCGACGGCAATCGACTTCCCCTTCAATCCCGCGAACGAATGGATGGAGTTGTTCACCATCAAGGCGTCGTTGCCAGCGGAGTTGTCGGTGACCAGGATCACCTTGAGCGGCACCTTCTTCACGATCGGCGCGATGGTATCGATCAGCGCCTGGCAGTTGGCGTCTATGCGACCGGCCGACAGCGCCTCGACCGAGGTCATATAGCTCGGAAACCACACCAGCCGCACATGCGCCCCGTACTTCTTCAGATAGCCGTTGTGTTGCGCCACATACCACGCCACCCACCCCGGCCAATCCGACAGCCCGAGCGTGATACGCGCGCTGGCCTGCGTCATGAGACCCAACTGCGCGCAGACCACAAAACCCGCGGCCACCAGAAGCTTCTTCACCGTGTGCATATCATCCCCTCGCAATTTTTGCCCAAACCAAAAAAAACCCGGGACGGCAACATGCTGCCTCCCGGGTTTTTATCCCTCCGTGTACCCCGCACATCGCGGGGCGGATTCTCTCGGACCGAACACCGCACGCGGCTGGAACCCTAGAATCCGTTACGCCTTCTCGATCGATGCAACCCTAAGCCATGTCATCCTCAAAAAATCCCTGCACCCAGGGTTTAGCAATCTCCATGCCACGCGCCACCGGGCCCAAACCGGCCCCGATGCGCGCTACGGGCGCGGTCCCGGGCGCGTCGCGCCGAGGGATAGGCGCCCTGCCACCGGGCCAAACCGGTGCGCGTGCGCTCTTGTGGTGCGTGGGGACGGCCCGCGGACGGGCCGACGGGGATTACCGGGCGGGGCGTTTGTCCACGATCGTCATGCCGATGGGGGCCATGGCGATCACGGCGAGCTTCAGGTGCTGGATGCCAAACGGAATGCCGATGATGGTGACGAAATTGGCGAGTGCCGCCAAGATATGGCCGATCGCAAGCCACACCCCGAGCAACAGGAACCACAACACATTGCCGATGAGCCCAAGAGGGCCCGTGCCGATGTCCGGGCGGCCCACCGCGCTGCGACTGACCGCCTCGCGTCCGAACGGCCAGAACGTGAACTGCCCGATGACAAAGCACGCGCGCGCCCAGGGAATGCCCACAATGGACACAAGGGCAATCAGCCCGGCAAGCCACCAGGCAAGGCCCATGGCCGCACCCCCCAGGACAAACCACAACACATTGCCGATCAACGATAGCATGGAGATCCTTTAGGCATGACAATACCCCCGGGCGCGCCGCGCCCCCCTTTAAATGACCCGAAACCGTGCTGCGATCAAGGGCGCCCCTGACCAAACAGGTGACGCCGCGCCTCCTCGTCCAAGGGGCCGCCCTGGCTGATGCGTGCGCCGACGGCATAGGCGCGCACCACCGCCGGGCGCGCCGCCATCTGCGTAAACCAGCGCTTCAGGTGCGTAAAGGCCTCCAGGTCTTGCTGCTGATCGCGATGCGGCACGATCCATGGGTAGCAGGCCATGTCGGCGATCGAGTACTCGCGGCCCCCACGAACGGGCTTTGGGCGAGCCTGCGATCGAGCACACCATAGAGGCGTGCCGTCTCACGCACATAACGGTCGATGGCGTAAGGGATCTTCTCCGGGGCGTAGCGCGCGAAATGGTGGTTCTGGCCGGCCATCGGACCCAGGCCCGCCATCTGCCAGTAGAGCCATTGCAGGACCATAAACCGGGCCCGTAGGTCGGTCGGCAGGAAACGCCCTGTCTTCTCCGCGAGATACTGGAGGATGGCCCCCGACTCAAACAGCCGGATCGGTTCGCCCTCGACATCGGCATCGACCAGCGCGGGCATGCGATTGTTGGGGGCTATGGCCAGGAAATCCGGCGCAAACTGTTCACCGCGGCCGATATTGACCGGCATGATGCGATAAGCCAGGCCGGCCTCTTCCAGAAAGATGGTGATTTTGTGGCCGTTGGGTGTCGGCCAATAATAGAGGTCGAGCATGAATATCCTCCCGGTGGCAGGCCCGGCCTTGATGACCGTTGCCCAGATCCCGCAGACCTGCGATTATACCCGGCTTTCCCGGCCCATGCCGCACCCTGAAAGCCCGTCATGCCCCTACTGCGTCTCGATGATATCAGCCTTGCCTACGGCCACCACCCCTTGCTCGACCACGCCTCGCTTGCCATCGAGGCCGGCGAGCGCGTCTGCCTCATAGGGCGCAACGGCGAGGGCAAATCCTCGCTCCTGCGCATCGTCGCCGGGGCCATCAGGCCCGATAGCGGCACGTGCAGCACGTCACCGGGCGTGCGCATCGCCACCCTCGATCAAGAGGTCGCGTGCGCCGATACCGCGAATGTCTTCGAGATCGTCTCCGGGGGCTTGGCGGCCCTCGGCGCTGCGCTGGCCGAATACGATCATCTGACGGGATGCCTCGCCGAAGGTGCCGATGACGCGACCCTGGCGCGCCTGGGGGCCGTGCAGCAGATCCTAGACAGCCAGGACGGCTGGCGATTCCAGCAGCGCGTGCACACCGTCATCAGCGAACTGTCTCTCGATCCCCATGCGCGCATGGGCGAACTATCGGGCGGATGGCGGCGGCGTGTCATGCTCGGACGGGCCCTGGTCGCGGAACCCGACCTGCTGCTGCTCGACGAGCCCACGAACCACCTCGACATCGGCGCCATCCTGTGGCTCGAGAACTATCTCGCGAACTTCACCGGCGGGGTACTGTTCGTCAGCCATGATCGCGCCTTCCTCAGACGGCTTGCCACGCGCATCATCGAACTCGACCGCGGCATCCTGTCGTCATGGCCCGGGACCTATGAGGACTATGTGCGCCGCAAGGCCGAGGCCCTGGCTGCGGAGGAGACGCGCGACGCCCTGTTCGACAAGCGCCTATCCGAGGAGGAGCGCTGGATCCGGCAGGGCATCAAGGCGCGGCGCACGCGTAACGAGGGCCGGGTCCGGGCGCTCGAGGCCATGCGCCGCGAGCAGCGCGCACGACGCGAGCGCGTGGGGCGCGCCGAATTGCGCCTGGATGGCGCCGACCCCTCCGGCCGCATCGTCTTCGAGACCGATCGCCTGACGCTCAGCTACGAGCAGCGCACCCTGGTCCGCGACTTCAGCGCCACCGTCCAACGCGGCGACCGGATCGCGCTCGTCGGTCCCAACGGGGTCGGCAAGACCACCCTCCTGCGCGCCCTGTTGGGTGACGTCGCGCCGTCCGGCGGCTCGATCCGGCGGGGCACGCGCCTGGAGGTGGCGTACTTCGATCAGCAACGCGAGCAGCTCGATCCCGAGGCCACGGTCATGGACAGTGTCGGCGAAGGACGGCTCACCATCACCGTCGGCGGCCGCCAGGAGCACGTCGCAGGCTACCTGCGTCGCTTCCTGTTTCCGCCCGAGCGCCTGCGCTCACCGGTTGCCATGCTCTCCGGCGGCGAACGTAACCGCCTCTTGCTCGCGCGCCTGTTCGCCAAGCCCGCCAACCTCCTGGTCCTGGACGAACCGACCAACGACCTCGATGCCGACACCCTGGAGCTCCTCGAGGAGACCTTGATGGAGTTTACGGGCACCATCCTGATCGTAAGCCACGACCGCGCCTTCATAGATCACGTGGCAACCAGCACGTGGCTGTTCGATGGCCAAGGCGGCGTCTGCGAACACGTCGGCGGCTACAGCGACCTGCCATCGCCCGCGCCACCCTCGACACCCCCTGCGCGCCCGAAGGCCCCGACCGCGCCCGCCGTCGCGCCGCCGCGCAAGCGCCCCTATAAGGAACAACGCGAGCTCGATGAGCTCCCGGCGCGCATCGAGGCCCTGGAGGCCGAGCGCGCCTCGCTTCAGGCCGCCAGCGCCGATCCGCGCTTCTATGAGCAGGACCAGGCCCAGATCGCGAGTCTCTTCGAGCATCTGGCCGCCATCGAACGGGAGTTGCAGGCGCACTATGCGCGCTGGGAGTCCCTCGAGTCATCGTGACTCATCGGCGCCGCCCGGGCGCCGGCGGCCGGCACGAGAGATGCGCCTGAACCCTCGGATGATCGGGGAAAACCGCGGCCCGCGGGCCGGGAATGGGCGTTGGTCACGGCCGACCCATTGCCGCCCCGCCGGGGCCTGCCATGCCGCCGGGGCCCGTCATGCCACCCGGACCCGTCATGCCGCCGCCGGGGCCCGGCGTGGGGCCGGATCCTGGACCCATCATGCCTCCCCCAGCCCCGGGCATCCCGACGGCGCCCGCCGGTCCCGATAAGGGCCCGGGGCCCATCGGCGACCGCAACCCCAATCCGTCTCTCAGCATCCCGCCAAGGTCCCGGGGTCCTTGCCCAGCGGCGGCCTTGCGGGCGAGCGCCCTATCGAGCACGAACAACCTCTGTCGCGACACGCCCTGGCGCCGGGCCGCGCCCAGCGTACGCACCACATCGCCACGCCCCACGCCCCAGCCGCGCAGATCGGTGGCCACCTGGACATAGGCCGATAACCGCGACACCGTAAGTCGTCGCCGACCCAGGAGGCGATCGAGGGCGTGCCCATCGAGCCCCGCGCGACGCGCGATCACGAGATCCGACAGCGCGTGGCGCACCGCGCGCGGGTGGCCGCCGATCGACCCGGGGGTGGCGTGGCGCTCGAGCGTCCGGCGCGCGCCCCGCAGATCGCGCGCAAACACGCGCAAGCCGTCGCTAATGCGCGGCGCCGGCACCCCTTTCATGAGACCCTCAAAGATTTGATCCACGGCCAGCGACACCGGCAGCCGCTCGCGATGCAGTCCCGATAAGCGCCGCGCCCAGCGCTCGACGGTCGCCGCCCCTACCCCTGCCGCGTGCGCCTCCCGCATGAGCCTGCGCGCCCTGGGCGCGGATACGCCGGCATGCCGTAGCGCGGCCACCGGTGACACCGACGCCCACGCCGCCGTACCGGCGGCCAGCACCGCAAGCCCGGCCCAGAGCAGCAGGCGTGCGCGTCTCATGCCGTCATCCCCCCCGATCCGACGATGATCACGGAATTCCGGCCGCCGAAGCCGTCGGGACGATAGCCTTCGGCATGCGGATCGGGCATCACCTGGTGCCCATTCACCACGAACACATAGCTGTATTGCCCGGCGCGCAAGGGGATGCGCACCGTCCACAGGCCATGACCGCGCGCATGCAGGGCGATGCGCCGCCCCCAGCCGTTGAAACTGCCGGCCACCGCGACCTGCTCGGCGTGCGGCATCCTGAGCGAAAAACGCACGAAGCGCGTACCCGGCGGCGCCACGCGCGCGCCCCCCGCGTGCAGCAGCAGGGTCGCCGCCAAGACCGCGATCGCGACCCCGGCGGCGATCGCCCACGGGCGCATCATGGCGCGGCGCAGCCGCCGCCTGTCGGCGGTCTCGATGCGCACCATCACCCGATCCACGAAATCGTCGGCCACGAGCGGCTGCCGCCAGCGCCTCAAGGCGGCATCGATCTCGCCTTCCGAAAGTGGTCTATCCGTCTCGTCTGCCATACATCCCACCGCCGTTCAGTATCCGCCGCAACCGCTCGCGCGCGCGCAGGGCGCGCACCTTGGCCGTCCCGACGCTCGTACCCAGGATCTCGGCGACCGTCTCGAAGCCCTCCTCCATGACATACTTCAACACCAAAAGCTCGCGATCGCCCGCGCCCAGTTGCGCGAGCGCGGCGGCAAGCCGCCGCCCATGCTCGCGCCCGAGCGCCTGATCCTCAGGCCCCTCTTCGTAACGCCCGTCGTAATCGTCATCGCCGCGCAACTCCGGGCGGCGACGCGCGGCGCGCTGCTCGTCACGCACCTTGTTAACCGCGATCTGACAGAGCCATGTCGAAAATCGCGACGCCTGGCGGTACTGATCGAGGTGCTCAAAGGCCGCCAGGAAGGTCTGCTGCGCGAGGTCGTCGACGTCGGCCTCGGGCGCCAATCGGGCGATGACGCCGTGCACCATGCGCGCGTACCGGGCGACGAGCGGTCGAAACGCCGTCTTGTCCCCGGCCAGGCAACGCGCGATCCAGGCACGCTCTTCGTCATCTCCATGGTCCTGATCCTCCACCGACCCGGTCATCATCACCGCCACAGACCCCGGCCGGCGCTTACGCCTAGCGATCGTCTCTTGCTAGCGACCCACCACCAACAGATCGTTGTGGCCGCCAAGGCCATCGCGCACGCGCGGCGCGTGCCGCCCCAGACGCCAATGACCGTCGACCCGAAAACCGTACTCATAAAGCCCCGGCGCCACCGCTAGGCGGCCCCGGAATACCCCGTGCCGGCCCCGATGCAATGCCACGCAGCGCCAATGCGTAAAACTCCCGCACACGAGTACCTGGCGCGCGTGCGGGGCGTGCAGGCGAAACGGCACCTGCCGCGCCCACGCGCATCCCATACCCGCGACCACCAGCGCCCACACGAGCTGTCGCCCTCGGCGCCGTGCGCTTCCTGTTGTTGCTTCCATGCCGTCACTATAACAACCCTCCGGACACCGCCAAAGCCCTAGAACGTGGCCCCAAGGCCCGTGGCGTAGATGGTCGTGTAAAAGCTTCCCCCGCCCGCGACATGGACATATTCGCGGCTCGCCTGGGCACGGATATAGATGCCGTGACCAAGCTCTTGCAGCCAACCCAGGCTCGCGGCGTTGGACGTGCGGATCGAGGCGGTCGCGACGTCATAGTGATCGTAGGCGTGCGCCGCCGACACGGTGATCACGTCGGATGCGATGGGCTTCCAGTTGCCGGCGAGCGTGGCGCTGTAACCGCGGTAGGTGTTGAAGCCAGCTTGGCCGCGGGCGTCATCGTACTCTCCGGTCTCTCCCACCCATAGGGTCTGGCTACCCTCCTTAAAATGTAGGCGCGCCATATAAATCGCCAGATTCCGCACAGTGTTACTAAAACGCACGGTCTCTCCACCGACCGTGGCGAGCACCGAGGCGTCCTTCCCCAGATCGTGAAACACACCGGCCGATCCTCCGAAGATATCGTTATCGAGGACGCTGTAGCGGCGCAG
Organism: Acidiferrobacter thiooxydans; assembly: GCF_003333315.1. Taxonomy (GTDB): domain Bacteria; phylum Pseudomonadota; class Gammaproteobacteria; order Acidiferrobacterales; family Acidiferrobacteraceae; genus Acidiferrobacter; species Acidiferrobacter thiooxydans. Next base: position 1,291,346 of record NZ_PSYR01000001.1, on the reverse strand, counting down.
GCGGTTGGCCTGCAGGTTCACAGACGCCACCCACGCCCCGCGATTCTTGTCAAAGCCCTTATAGGCACCGACATAACCCGAATAGACCCCCATCAACACCGAGGACGCCAGGATCCCATTGGTCGCCCCCGTGAAATTGCTTTCCCAAAGCGCCCCGGCATCGACGCCCCCGAAAAATGTGGCATGCGCGGCACCGGTGCCCACGACGAATCCGGCCACCGCGGCCCATCCCCTGAATCGTTTGTTCACGCAACCCCCTTATCACCCATCCGTGGACCTTAGGGCATGCCCGCCGCGCCCATCCCACCGCCCGGCGCCGTGCCGCCCATCCCCTGCGGGCTGCTCATGACCTGCCCCGACGATGTCATAAAGCCGTTGGCGGTGTAGCCCCCGACCGGGCTCGCGACGTTTGCCCCCGCATTGTTGAATTGCGCCCTGGGCGAGAAATACCCGCTCTCGGGCGAGGCGATCTGGCGATGCAAGGCCTGGGCCCCGATGCCGTCGCCCCCCTCGCCGATGGCCGCCGCCCGTATCCCCGCCCAAGTCGGCGCGGCCATCATCACCCCCACCAAAACCCACACCAAACGCCTGTCATTACTCATGATGCCTCCTCGCTGCCGATCACCAAGGCGGGCGGGTGTCCACCCGTCCCGCCGTTACCTGAGGCCGCGATCAGGGACGCCCCATAGCACCGCCCCCCATCGCCGCACCACCGCCCATCGGGGTGCCACCGCCTGCCGAGACCGCCCCGGACATCGCCGCCCCTGGCCCGCCCGGGGCGCCGGCCCCCATGGTCATGGCCCCGGCCATCCCGCCGCCGGTGGCACCACCCATCCCATTGACATGAGCGCCCATGGCGCCCGAGGTGGGATCGAGGGCCGTGGGCCCTCCCACCGGCGACGGCCGCGACCTCAGGCTCGCCGCCAGCGACTCACGATACGCGGCCTTCTCGGCCACACCCTTGTGGATGCGCTGCGCATAATGATCGGCCAGGCGCGCCAGGGCCCGGCCGTGCAGCCCGTGGGCCAGCCCCTGGATCACCAGCCGTGCGGTCACCTGCGGATCGGTACCGGTATCCACGGCCTTGCTAAAGGCGTGACCGGCCGCCATCACCTCGACCGGCGGCGTGCTACGGATCATAGCCTTGGTGAGGACCAGGGCGTAGGCATCGGCCGCGCCCGCCTTCAAGGTCGCGCCCGCATAATCGCCGCGCGGCAGGCTTGGGAGATGGTGGAGGGCCGTGGCCAGCCTCACCAGCGCCGCCCCGCGATAATGATCGGTCGCAACGCGCGCCACCGCCGCCGCCCGGCTCGCGGGAAAGCCCTGCTGCTGCAAGCTCGCCGCCACCTGGGAGGTCGCGACCGCCGAGGCCGCGAACGCGGGCGTGGCCGCCATGAGCGCAAGTACCGCCAATCCGCTTCGTATCGTCATTTGTGTAAGCTCCGTCAAAAAGGCCCCCATGGCCTCGATTCGCTGACTAAGACGGCCGAGCCCGCCCTAAGGTTACACCCCGACGCGGCGTCCCCGGCCGCCCGACCCCCCGTTTATCGCGCGGCGATTATCCGCCTTTGGTGGCGGCCCGGCCCATGCTATGGTGACGGGCACCGCGCCGGTACCAAGGCCGGCCTATCGCCCTGGTCCCGGCGGACCGGCGCGATGGCCTTGCCGACACCATGGCCGCCACCCGAGATGCGCACCAAGACCGCGAGCCCAAAACGCCTTGCCGGCCCGAAAGGAGCGACGTTAAGCCAGCGCCGCGCCTATCTGGCCCTGCATTCCTTCTGTCTGTCCCCCTCCGAGACCGCGGGGTTGCGGGTGCTGTCGGGCTACGCCGGCACCGGCAAGACCTGGCTGGCCGTACACCTCATCGAGGCGGCGTGCCAAAGCGGCCTGCGCGTGGCGGTGTGCGCCCCCACCCATAAGGCGGTCTCGGTCATCACCGCCAAGCTCGCGCGACCGGTGCGTGCCAAGGTCTGGTCGGGCACGCTGCATGCGCTGCTTGGCTTAAAGCTGCGCGAGACGCATGAGGGGATGATGCGCATCACCCTGGATCGCCACCCGAAGACCCTGTATTTCGAGGCGTACGATCTCGTATTCGTCGACGAATCGAGCATGGTTGGCCCGGATCTGCTGGCGTATATCGAACGGTTTGTGCGCAGCGCGCGCACGCGCGTGGTCTATATAGGAGACCCCGGGCAATTGCTACCCGTAGAGGAAACACCGGCCGGCGATGAGCGGCAGCAGGGGCTCGCCTTGGGCGGGCCGGGCGCCCTGGCGCCGCCGGTCTTCGCATCCGGGGCCGAGCGCCACGATCTCACCGAGATCGTCCGCCAAAAGTCGACCGGCCGGCCCCATCCCATCATCCAGCTGGCCGGCGAGATCCGCCGCTACATCGAAGGCGAGGCGCAAGGCACATTCGACCCCGCGGCCATCGGTCGCTATCTGGCGGAACGCCGTGGCGAAATGCCGGGGGTGCATCTGGCGCGCGCTATGCACGCCGCCGACGGGGCGGTGACCCTGCGCAGGCGACGCCCGGCCAAGGACATCCGCGTGATCGCCTGGCGCAATCGCGTGGTCGACGAACGCAACCGCTACATCCACAAGGGGCTGTCGGCGCTGTATGGGCGCGGTGACGGGGAGGGCTGTGACGAGGCGCCGTTCTGGCCGGGTGAGACCTTGATCGCGCGCGAGACCCTATACGCCTTCCACTGCGCAGTGCGCATGGCCGAGCGCACACCGAAGGCCTGGGAAGAGGCCCTGGCCCCGGTCGAGGGCAATGGATCGCCTAACGGCGCCGATCGCGAACGCCGGGACGCGCTCGTGGATCTCGTCGCCAACAATACAGAACTGACCGTGACTTTGTGCGAACCCCTGCGCCATCCCTACCTGGACATACCCGCCTGGCGCGTGCAGGCCCGGGCCGAGGGTGCCGAACCGGTCGAACTCTTCCTCGCGCACGATACCGGCGAGTACCAACGGCTGGTGCGCAAGACGTGGGCCGCTTATCGCGCCGCCGACCATCGCTCACCCGAGGACTTCCGGCGCGCGTGGGCCGTGACGCGCGCCTGTGCGCCGGTCATGCACGCCTATGCCGTGACCGCCCACAAGGCCCAGGGGAGCACCTTCCACTATGCCCTCATCGATGTCGCAGACCTCTACGGCATGGCCGCCGGCGGCCATGCCGACGATTACCATAGGGCGCTGTACGTGGCCGTCACGCGCGCCGCCGAGCAGGTCTGGCTGTGCCTGTGATGCCGTGGACGGCCTTACACGTGCGAAGGCGGCGCTACCAGCCAAACTCCCCGCAAAAGGCCCCGTCGCGATAATCGAGGCGCAGCCAATGGGGACGGAAGGCCTCGCGCCGGCTGAGCGGAAAATCCATGAGCGGCAGATCCTCGAGCGCGGCATCATTCGGCAGGGCGCAATGCCGGGCCATCACCGGATGAAACCACACCACGAGCTGCGGGTGGCCGTCGGCTGAGGGCAGGGGAACGGTATCCGCAGGTGGCGGCCGGTCCCAAAGCAATCGCTTGCGGATGAGACAGCTGAAGAAAAGCTCCATCTCCACATACAAGGGCGCAGCGCGCGCATCGAGGGCGCGGCGCGCCGCCGGGCTCAGCGTCACGCGCCACTCGGCCGATCGCGCCGGCGAAACCGCCCGCCCACTCATGATCCCTGCGCCGGCCATGTTAGGGGGGACCGGCATCGCCCGGCGGCAGGACACGCAGCCAGCCGCTCGGACAGTTCGGTATGCGCGGATAGTACCCCTGCGGGTTCCGGCAGTAATAATAATAGGTCGGCTGCGGCGGCGGCGGAGGCGGATAGTAATTGCGTTCTATGATGACCCGTCGCCGCGGGGCAAAGGCGCGAAAGCCGAACCATAGCGGGAACCAGTCGTCCCCGCCGTCGTCATCGTCATCATCGACCTGAAGCAGTTGCGGGTGCATGGTCCACGCCACCGGGCGCATCGCATACGCCTCGCGGGCGGCTACAACGAACAGGCTGCCGACCAGCACGGCGGCTGTGACAAAAGGATGCTTTATGGCCATCTCCATCCCTCTCGAGACACCAAACTTGACTCCAGCATAACCCATCGGCGGCCGCGAAGAACGGCCCCGCCGTATCATTTTGTTATCGCAAGGCGACGAACGCGCCGAATAGAGCGATCACCGTCCAGGCCAGGAGCTGCGGGCTCATCGGTCGCCCATGCACCACATAGTGGGCGGTATGTTCGCAATTATTGCACAGGAGATGGTAGCCGCGGGGCGCCCGCAAGACCGCTGCACCATTGGCGAGCACGCGGCTACGATAGTGTGTTGGCGTCGGCTGCACGCGTACCGCGCGTCCGGCCGCAAACTCATCGACGCTCGACAGATGCTCGCCTCGGCGCGGACTATTGTGCAATACCCGGCCGTCGAACCACGCCACCCCGACATGCTCGTGCAGGCCCTTGGGGCGTTTCAGGATGTCGCCAGGACGAATGATCGCGTACGACGCCGACATGAGACCTCCGATCAAAGGCCTCCCTGCCGTGTACCACGCCGCCTTGGCGCCCTCATCTCCCCGCGCACGCCGCCCTAGCAAACCCTGACGACCGGGGGCTTATGGCCTGCGCACCGGGCTTAAAGCCTAGCTGAGGCCCACACGGAAATCCACCGCGGGCGATGCCAAGCCAGGACCCCGTCATGCGCCTCCCCAGGTCCTGAGAGGGCCCCAGATGTCCTGAGTTTTTCCTGTGCGCCCTGCTATGACGGCAAGCGTGAACCGCCTTGATCGGGATGGCGCGGTGGCCTCGCAGGTGCCCGTACACCCCGTGCGCGTAGGCGCATGCGCCCAGTGGCAGCACTCGAGGCACGCCCACCACACTACCGGGGCCAAGCGTGCACGCGGGATGCAGCCTGCTAGCGAAGCGCGATGGCTCAAGACTCGCACCCCTGGGCTTGGCGCAGGCGGCCTGGCCGTGCGCCCCGCACGATGCCCCAAACGCCGGCCCCTCCCACGCCCCTGCGGCGCGCCGGGCCTGTCTTACGTTGTGATAGACTCGTGGCCATCACAGACTCGACGCCGGGGCAATGGAGGGCACAGCGTGAAACATTCTCGCATCACACATGAGGCGTCGGCCCGTTGCGACGCACGCTGTGGCCGGGCGCGCCTACGCAAAACACCCAGGGACGACGCATCATCGCACGCTGACACCGGCATCGGCGCGCCGGCCGCGACCCATCGCACCGTAACCCACTGGGTTTGCGCCTGATGCGCAACGCCTGGTACGGGCGTGTGGCGCTCGCGGCCTTGCTGGCCATCGGGCTCTACCCTTTGAGCCCCTACTTCGTGCCGCTTTTCATGGGGGCGGTCTTGTGTACCGTGGGTTGGCGCGTACAGCTCGCCGTCGAACGCGCCTTAAGCCTGCCGCGCTGGGGCGGGGCCACGCTGCATGCCTTGACCTGGCTTGCGGTCATCGTGCTGCCATCCTGGCTTGTCATCCAGACGCTCGCCGCCAAACTCGCGCCGCGCATCGCGCGCTGGAAGAGCGGCGCGCCGCTCGTGACCGTGCCCCCGCAACTCGCCCATGCACGCTTCATCGGGCCGTGGCTCGCGCGGCACCTCCATAAGCTCAATGCCAACGTCCTCGTCCATTATCTCGGCAATCACTCGGACCTCATCAAGGCAAGCCTCGGGCATGTTTGGATCTTTCTGCTGCATACCCTGATCGCGAGCGCCGTGGTGTTTTCGCTCGCCCTGCGCGGCGAGAAGATGCGTGCGGAACTGATCTGGGTCGCCGAGACCCTATGGGGTCCGCGCGGCCAGCAGGTGCTTACCGCCGCCGCCGATGCGGCGCGCTCGGTGATGCTCGGCGTCATCGGCGTGGGACTGGTCGAAGGGGGGCTCATCGGTCTTAGCTACGGGCTCGCCGGTATGCCCCTGTGGTCGATCTGGCTGATCGCCACCGCCCTGCTGTCGGCGATCCCGTTCGGTGCCGGTGCCGTACTCGCGCTGGTGTGTGGCTGGCTCATGCTCACAGGCCATGTGTTTGCCGGCCTGCTTACCGCCGCCTGGGGGGCCGCGGTCATCACCGCCGCCGATCTGCTGCTGCGTCCGCTTGTGACCGGCAAGGAGAGCTCAGTGCCGTTCATGGCTTTGCTGCTCAGCATCCTCGGCGGGGCCAAGGTATTCGGGCTGGTGGGGGTCATCGCCGGCCCCCTGCTCATCATGCTCGCGGCATCGCTGTGGCAGTCATGGTTGCGTCAGCCGCAGCTTCCCCCGCCGGCATAAGCGTCGGGCGCCACACCGGCGCCAACACGAAACGCAGGTGGCCATGCGCGGTCTTCAGGGCCTCGTAGACCGTCGCCGGGTCGGGGCCCTCGGCGAATATAAAACCGAGATAGCTCGCCCCCTCCGGCAACGGCACGAGCTCCTGCCCCTCGCGGGCATCGATCACGATCTCGACCACCCCCGGCACGCGATCGGCGGCCATGAGCCCCTCGACGCGTTTCAGGAGGCCAAGCCCCGGAATCGGGATCATGAGGACACCCGCGGCGTCCGCGCGCGCGCCCACCGCCACCTCCTCTCCCAACGCGTGACGCACGATGAGCTCCTCGAGCGACAGCCCGGTCCCGAAGCGCAGCAATCGCCCGCACAAACCCCCTATGGTGCGCGCCGCGATCTCGATCACCCATATGCCTTCGGCGTTCAACCGGCACTCGGCATGGATCGGGCCTTCGCGCAGGCCATAAGCGCGCGCGCCGCGCTCCACGACGTCGCGCACCGCCTCACGCGTCGCGGCATCCAGTCGCGAGGGGGTTATGTAATAGGTCTCCTCGAAAAACGGTCCATCGAGGGCCTCGGGCTTGTCAAAGATCGCGAGCGTACGCAAGACGCCACCCACGAGCAGGCCCTCGAGCGCAATCTCGAAACCCGGCACGAAGCGCTCGATGAGCGCGCGGTTCCATACCGCCCGGTGATCGCGTCCGAGGATGGCACGCAGCCGCACAATCGCCGCGCGCAACCCCGGCTCGTCGTCCACGCGCATCACCCCGCGGCTGCCCGCTAGCGCGACCGGCTTCAACACCAGCGGATAGGGAAGGTCGGTGAGCGCCGGTAGCGCATCATCGAGCGCCAGCACCCGATGCCACGGAACGGGGACGCCGGCCGCCTGCAAGACCGCGCGCGCCCGGTCCTTGCGACGCGCGATGGCGAGCGCCTGCGGCGGGTTAGCGGCAAGCCCGAGACGCGTGGCGAGCGCGCCGGCGACCTCGGTCCCCCAGTCGTCGAGCCCCAGGATCGCCTGAAAGGGCCCCCCGCGATCCATCTCCTGGCGCACGGCGCGCTCGCAGGCATCGAGGTCGTGCAAGGGCAGGCGCAGACCGGGGAGTCCACTGCTCACCACATTCGCCGCCCCCTCGCTGACCAGTACCACGTCCGCGCGTGCGCCGGCGGCGGCCAGAAACGGCACCGTCCGGTAGGACCCGAACGGCGCTATGAGCAGGAGTCGCGGTCGCCTTAATGGCTCCCGCACCCGCCGCCACCGCACCCGCCGCATGCCCCACCACCCCCGGAGCGCGCGAACACGTTGCGGAACAGGAAGCGTGGCTCACCATCCTCGGTGTAGTCGATCTCGGCGCCCTCCAGATAGCTCAAGGCCACCGCATCCACGAAGATCTTCAGGCCATCCTTCGCCCACACGGCATCACGCGGCCCTTCAGCCTCGGCCATCACCATGCCATAGGTCATACCGCTGCAGCCTCCGCCCGAGACATAGACGCGTATACCGATGACCCCGTCCGCCGCCGCCTGCGCGACGATCTCGCCCAGTTTCGTCTGCGCCGGACCGGTCACCTGGATCTCGTCTGTGAGCTGTGCCGGAAACACCGGCATGCTGCTTACCACCGCCTGTTCTTGCCCCATGAGGACCTCCTTCGGAAAGCGCCAGTATAGCGCCCGCCGCGACATCTCGTAAGGGCGCCTTCCTAAGGGGCCCCGCGCTCCGTTATACTGGCAATACCGAACTTACAGAGGACGTCTGCCGTGCGCATGGTTCAGTGTCGGGTCTTGAAGCGCAGCGCGCCCGGTCTTGAGCGCCCCCCCTATCCGGGCGAACTCGGCCAGCGCATCTATGACGAGGTCTCGCAAGAGGCCTGGCGCCAGTGGCTGGACCAGCTGTCGGTGCTCATGAATGACCACCATCTCAATACCGCCGACCCCGACTCCCAAAACGACATCGAGGCCATGATGCGCGCCTTCCTGTTCGAGGGGCGCCCCCCGGTCGTCAAGGCCGCCGGCGGCAAGAAGTAAAGAGGGCACCGCGCCGGGGCGCCGTACGGGGGTAATCTGATAGCAGCCTCCTGTGCCGCCCGTCGTTCGCGTTCGAATGCCTATACCCGGGACCCGAGGACCTTGCAGGCTCCGGCACCGCCGGCGGGCGCTTCAAGGGCCCTCCAATATCACGAACGCCACCGCATAGTCGGCCTCGTCGCTTAAGGTGATGTGCATAGCGCGCACCCCGAGTCGCGCGGCGTGCGCGTGGGCCCCGCCTGCCAATACCAGCCGCGGGCATCCCAGGCCATCGTGTGTCACGCGGATGTCGCGCAGGCCAAACGTCCCGCGAAACCCGGTACCCAGGGCCTTGGCGGCGGCCTCCTTGGCGGCAAAGCGCTTGGCCAGGAAATGTTCCGGGCGCGCACTGGTCGCGAACTCGCCATATTCGCCATCATCGAGGATGCGATGCGCGTAACGCTCGCCGAAACGCGCCAGACCCGCCTTGAGCCGCGCCACCTGGACGATATCGGTGCCTATCCCGAGGATCACAGGGGCGAAGCGCTGGCAACCATGAGCCGCTTCATCTCGGCCACCGCTGGCCCGAGACCCGTAAACACCGCACGCGCGATGATCGCATGCCCAATATTGAGTTCGACCACACCCGGGATCGCGGCCACCGCCTCGACATTATGGTAATGCAGGCCGTGTCCGGCATGCACGATAAGACCGAGCCTACGCGCCTGCGCCACCGCCTCACGCAACCGCTCGTACTCGCGCGCCTGCTCGGTCCCCTTGCTATCGGCATAGGTGCCGGTATGAAACTCCACCACCGGCGCGCGCGAACGCGCCGCGGCCTCGACCTGGCGCGCATCCGGGTCAATGAAAAGCGCGACCCGCACACCCGCCTCGGCCAATCGCGCACAAGCCGCCGCCACCTTATCCTCGGCGCCTGCGACGTCGAGGCCGCCCTCGGTCGTCAGTTCCTCGCGTCGTTCGGGCACGAGGCAGCAATCCTGCGGCTGCACGCGCGCGGCGATCGCCAGCATCTCGTCTGTGACCGCCATCTCGAGATTCATGCGCGCACTCAGCATCCCCGAGAGCAAGATCACGTCGCGCTCCTGGATATGGCGCCGGTCCTCGCGCAGATGCAGGGTGATCACGTCCGCCCCGGCCTGCTCGGCCACGAGCGCGGCCTGCACCGGGTCGGGATAACGGGTCTTGCGTGCCGCCCTTAAGGTGGCCACATGGTCGATGTTGATGCCAAGCTTCATGGGGGTCCTCGTAGCCTACCCGCGCCCCGCGTCGCGGGAGATATAAGGTGTGTTGATGCGCCCGTCGCTCGCATCATGGGCCGCACAGCCCGGACTTGGCCCGGCGCCCGGGGACGGGCTCCGTCGGCGATAGGGGATGCCCCATAGACCTCGGGAGACCGTCCGTGGCCGGGTTGCCAGGACATTTATGGGCGCGACTGCATGCTGCGAAAGAGGCTGCGCGTATACAGGGGCTTATCTCCCAGCAAGGGGGCAAGCGCCACGCGCAGCAAGGACTTGGCCTCGCGCAACTGCTCCGGATCGAGAGGTGCCTCGTGCGCCAATGCGATCAGGGTCGCGCCCTTGACCGCAACACCCCGGGAATCGCCGTCGTCGGCCACGGGGCCCTCGTCTGGGAGATAGCGGTAGCTCCGGTGGGCGCGCAATGGTTCCCCGGTGTGCGCATCATGGGCAAGCGCCAATCCGTATCCAAGGCCGGCTAGCAGGCGCTTCTCGAATATTCTCAAGGCCTGTTCCTGGCAGCACCCTTCCGCGAGCCTGCGCAACACATCGTCATACGCGCCATAAAGATCGGCATGCGCCTCGTGGCGATGCAAGAGCCGCAGCACGAGCTCATTCACGTAAAAGGCGCACCACACGGCATTACCCTTGAGCCCAATTGCCATCTCCGGGGCCTCGGCGCGCGTGAGCGTCCCGAGCTCCCCGCGCCCCGACCAACTCAGAAGCAGCGGCTGGAAGGGCCGCAGATGGGCCCCAGCGAAGGCCCTGCCGGGCCGGCGCACACCGCGTGCCACAAGCCCCACGCGCCCGCAGCCATGGGTGAATGCCTCAAGCAGCAGACTCGTCTCCCCATAAGGGTAACGATGCAGAACAAAGCCGCGTTCGCTGTCCGTGCGCATAATTCAATTGTCGCTCCCATAACCCAGGCTTTGCAAGGCGCGCGCATCATCGGACCAGCCACCCCGCACCTTCACCCACAGCCCGAGATAGACCTTGCGTCCGAGATGGCGCTCGAGCGCTCGCCGGGCGGCACTGCCCACCGCCTTGAGGCCGGCCCCGCCCTGCCCCACCAGGATCGCCTTCTGGCCCTCCTTTTCGACATAGATTATCGCTTCGATGCGAACCAGATGTTTTTCCTCACGAAACGATTCGATGTCCACGGTCGTCACATAGGGGATCTCCTGGGCAAACCGCCGGAACACCTGCTCGCGCACGAATTCGGCGGCCACGAAGCGGTCGCTGCGGTCACTCAACTGATCCTCGGGATAGAGTGCCTCGCGCTCCGGTAGAGCGCGCGCGATCACCGCCTCCAGGGCCTCGACATTGCTGCCATCGCGCGCCGACAGGGGCACGATCTCGGTGGCGATACGGCGCTCGGCGAGCGCTGCCAAAAGCGGCAGCAAGGCCTCCTTGTGCGCCATGCGGTCGACCTTGTTCAAGGCCAGGATCAGCGGGCGGTCGCCGCGCAGGCCCTTCACGAAATCGAGCGCCCGCTCATCATCGTCCTGCAGTCGCGGGCAGGCCGCCACCAACACCAGGCAGTCGGCCTCGGCGAGCGCCGAGGCCGTGGCACCATCCATCTGCCGCGCCAAGGCCCCCTTTCCGCCCCACACGAGGCCCGGGGTGTCGAGATACAAAAATTGCGCGTCCGCGGTGGTCTTGATCCCGAGGATGCGATGGCGGGTGGTCTGCGGCTTCGGGGAGGTGATCAAAAGCTTGTGCCCGAGCAGGCGATTTATGAGCGTCGACTTACCGACATTGGGGCGCCCGAAGACCGCGATCGTGCCACTCCGGTAGGCGCTCATGGGCCGCCCAACCGCTTCAGCGCCAACCGCGCGGCCTCCTGTTCGGCATGACGACGGGTCGCGCCTCGGCCGTGCACCGGCGCAAGCCCAGCCACCAGGCAGGCGACCTCGAAGTGTTGTTCGTGATCCTGTCCGGTCACACCCACGAGATCGTAACGCGGCCGCTCGCGGCCCCGCGCCTGCAGAAACTCCTGGAGGGCGGTCTTGGCGTCCTTGACCTGCGCATGGACCTCGATCCCCGATAGCCGGCCGGCAAAGAGATCGAGCAGCATGGCGCGCGCGGCCTCGTAGCCGCCGTCCTGATACACGGCCCCGACAACCGCCTCCAAGGCATCCGCCAGGATCGAGTCACGGTCGAAGCCGCCGCTCTTCAATTCCCCGCCGCCGAGCCGCAAAAAGCCTCCCAGACCGATCTCGCGCGCCACCGCCGCCAGGGTCTCGGTACGCACCAGGCGCACGCGCAGCCGCGTCAGTTCCCCTTCGGTAAGATCGGGAAAGCGCGCGGACAGGGCATCGGCCATGGCCAGATTCACGACGGCGTCCCCCAAAAACTCCAGGCGCTCATTGTTGCATGCCCCGTAACTGCGGTGGGTCAGCGCCTGGGTGAGCCGCTCGGGATCGCGAAACACGTATCCCCAGCGCTGTAACAGTCGCGCCTCCCCGGTCAACGGCCGGTCACCGCATGTCGGTCGTCGAAGCGCAGATCCGCGGCAATATTAGCCATGATGGGTATATGCACATGGTAAAGGAAGACCATGACGCGCCCCCCCTGCGCGGTACGCTGGAAATGCAGATCCCTGTGCACCGAGACATGGCTTACGTAGCCTACCGAGAACTCCCGCCGCAAGGCGGCGCGCAGTTCGCTGCGCCCCATGGATGCCGCCCCCGGCTGCTTGGCGACACTCGCAAGCGCCTTCTCGATCTGCCAATTGTCCAGATAGGACGGCCCGATCTTGAAGCCCAGAAACACCCAGAATCCGATGACGATCACGCATATCAGCGCACTCCATAACGACGCACCGCGCTCCGTTCGCCACGCCATAAGCCCTCCCGCGGATGTTCTCCTTATATTCTTTAGGGGATGCTACGCCCTATCCGCTTCCAATCCACGCCGCCGCCATGCGCCGTATTCCAGCTAAACCAGATGAGGAACGCTTGGCCAACCAGGTTCCTTTGCGGGACGTAGCCCCAGTAACGGCTATCATCGCTCAAATCCCGATTATCGCCCAACACGAAATACTCGTGCGGCGGCACGACAAAATGCATGGGCTTTTGGGTGAGCCCCGGGATCAGGATGATGTGATGCTTGATCTTTCCGAGCTTCTCCGTATACCGATAGGCCTCCAGGACCTGACCATTTTGCTCGGTATACAGGTAAGGCCGCTTGTGATAATGCGGGATCAGCTTACCGTTGATATAGAGCTGCTTATTGATATAGGCAATGTGATCCCCCGGGAGCCCGACGATGCGCTTGATATAGTCGATCGACGGGTTCTTCGGATAACGGAATACCACGACCTGCCCACGCTTGGGCTCGCCCACCGACAGGATCTTGGTGTGCAGGATCGGCAGCCGCAGACCGTAGGCGAACTTGTTCACGAGAATGAAGTCGCCGACGTGCAGGGTCGGAATCATGGACCCAGACGGGATGCGAAACGGTTCGACTACAAACGACCGGATCAAAAGCACCACCAGGATGACCGGGAAGAACGACCGCGCATACTCGGCATACAGCGGCGGCCGCTTGGTCTTGTCCTTGCGCACCACGGCATCGATCGCCCACAGGATGCCACTCAAAAAGAGCAGGCCGACGAGCCACTCCGAAAAGTCGTCGAGCAGCATGTTATTTATCGACCCGCAACACGGCGAGGAACGCCTCTTGGGGGATTTCAACGGATCCGAGTTGTTTCATACGCTTTTTTCCTTCTTTTTGACGTTCGAGAAGTTTGCGTTTACGGCTCACATCGCCGCCGTAGCACTTGGCCGTGACGTTCTTGCGCAACGCCTTGACCGTCTCGCGGGCAATGACGTGCGCGCCAATCGCCGCCTGGATGGCGACATCGAACATCTGGCGCGGTATGAGTTCGCGCAGACGGTGTATGAGTTCGCGTCCGCGATACTGGCTCTGGGCGCGATGGACGATGATCGACAACGCATCGACCCGGTCGCCATTGATGAGCACATCGACGCGCACGAGATCGGCCGGGCGGAATTCCCGGAAATCGTACTCGAAGGAGGCGTAGCCACGGCTCAGGGACTTCAGACGGTCAAAGAAGTCCATGACCACCTCGTTCATCGGCAACTCATAGGACAGCATCGCCTGGCGCCCGAGAAACCGCAGGTCGGTCTGCACCCCGCGCTTTTCCACGCACAGCTGGATCACAGGACCCAGATACTCCTGGGGCACCAGCACGCGGCAGGCGATGATCGGCTCGCGGATCTCGCGTACGCTGCCGGGCTCGGGCAGGCGCGCCGGATTGTCGATGCGCAGGCATTCCCCCTTGGCGGTCTCCACCTCGTAGATCACAGTCGGGGCGGTGGTGATCAGGTTCAGGCCATATTCCCGCTCGAGGCGCTCCTGGATGATTTCCATATGCAGCATGCCGAGAAAGCCGCACCGGAACCCGAAACCGAGCGCCTCCGAGGTCTCGGGCTCGAAATGCAAAGACGCGTCGTTCAGCTTGAGCTTGTCCAGGGCCTCGCGAAAGCCGTCGTAATCCCCGGCCTCGATCGGATAGAGGCCGGCGAACACCCGCGGCTTGATCTCCTTGAACCCGGGCAGCGGCGCGGCGGCCGGGCGCCTGGCCTCGGTGATGGTGTCGCCCACCCGCGCCCCCTTGACGTCCTTGACGCCGGCCACCACGTATCCGACCTCGCCTGTGTGCAGCGCCTCGACCGCCTGACGCTTGGGCGTGAACACCCCGACCTGTTCCACATCGTAGTCGCGGCCCGTAGCCATCATGCGCACGCGCAGGCCGCGGGCAAGCACGCCATCGACCACGCGCACGAGGGCTATGGTGCCGAGGTAGGCATCGAACCAGGAATCGACGATCAACGCCTTCAAGGGCGCCGCTTCATCCCCCTGCGGCGGTGGCACCAACGCCACGATCGCCTCCAGGATGTCGCGTATGCCTTCACCGGTCTTGGCGCTCGCGCGGATGGCACCGGCAGCCGGCACGCCGATGATGTCCTCGATCTCGCGTGCCACGCGCTCGGGATCGGCGGCCGGCAGGTCGATCTTGTTTAAGACCGGAACGATCTCGAGATTGAGTTCGGCGGCGGTATAGCAATTGGCGACGCTCTGCGCCTGCACCCCTTGCGCGGCATCGACGACCAGCAGCGCGCCTTCACAGGCGGTCAACGAGCGCGATACCTCGTAGGAGAAGTCGACGTGTCCGGGGGTATCGATGAGGTTCAACTCGTAGGTCAGGCCATCGCGCGCGACATAGCGCAACGTGACGCTCTGGGCCTTTATGGTGATGCCGCGCTCGCGCTCCAGGTCCATGGAATCGAGCACCTGGCTTGCCATCTCGCGCGCACTCAAACCCCCGCACAATTCAATGAAGCGATCGGCGAGCGTCGACTTGCCATGATCGATATGGGCGATGATCGAAAAGTTTCGAATGCGATCTTGCAAGCTTGGCCTTGATGCGTGGATGTTTACCGCGAAAACCGGTCACGGGCGTGTTGCCGCATCATACCGGGTTTCGCGGGTCACACCAACTATTTGGTCAGGGCCAGGAACACGGAACTCCCATCCCTGTGGATAAGTACCGGGACCGGGTGCTGCGACGGGACGTGCGCCAATATCGTCATGAACGCCGACACGCTCGCCACCGGGTGGCCCGCGAGACTCAGGATTACATCGCCCGGCGCAAT
The DNA here is from genome assembly GCF_003333315.1 of Acidiferrobacter thiooxydans. GTDB lineage: Bacteria > Pseudomonadota > Gammaproteobacteria > Acidiferrobacterales > Acidiferrobacteraceae > Acidiferrobacter > Acidiferrobacter thiooxydans. Next base: position 1,276,135 of record NZ_PSYR01000001.1, on the reverse strand, counting down.
ACCGGCCTTCTCGCCGGGGCCCTGGCTCACCCCGTCGACGAACACCCCCCGGCTTACACCGAGTTCGCGCCGCTCATGGACGGTGAGATCGCGCAGCGCAAGCCCGAGCGAGGCATTGTGGCGCGGCTTATGCGACGGCCGCGTGTAGCTCACCGGCAAGGTCTCGGGCAGGGCCCCGACCACCACCGACAGGGTCTGTGGGTGGCCATTGCGGATGACCTCGAGATGCGCGGTTGTGCCGATGGGGCTAAACCCCACGAGCGGCGGGAGCTCCGACGAACGCGTGATCGGATGGCCGTCGTAGCGCACGATGACGTCACCTGCCTGTAAGCGCGAATGCGCGGCCGGGCTGCCGGGCAGAACCTCGGAGACCAGCGCCCCATAGGGCTTGGGCAGATCGAACGATGCCGCGAGCTTGCGTGTCACATCCTGGATCGTGACCCCAAGCCAGCCCCACTGCACATGCCCGTTGGTCTTCAGGTCGTGGCTTATGCGCAGGGCGAGATTGATCGGGATCGCAAATGACAGGCCCATGAAGCCACCGGTGCGACTGTAGATCTGCGAGTTTATGCCGATGACCTGGCCGCGGGTGTTGAACAGCGGGCCGCCGGAGTTGCCGGGATTGATCGGTACATCGGTCTGGATGAAAGGCACATAATCGGAGCCCGGGAGATTGCGCCCGATCGCCGACACGATCCCGGACGTGGCCGAATTCTCGAACCCGAATGGAGCCCCTATGGCGAGCACCCAGTCACCCACCTGCAGGCGCGATACATGGCCGATATGCACAGTCGCGAGATGCGTCGCGGGGATCTTCAGGAGCGCCACATCGCTCTTGGTATCGAGGCCGACCACGTGCGCCACATAGTCCTGATTGTCAGCGAGCTTCACGATCACTTGCGTGGCGTGGTCGATGACATGCGCGCATGTCAATATGTAGCCATCGGACGCGATGATGAAGCCTGACCCCAGGGACTTGGTCACGAACTGCTGCGGGTTTGCCTGTTTGTCGTGCGGCAGGCCATGAAAGAGCGGGTTCGAGGGGACCCCGGGCCCCCCGGGCCCCCCGGGCCCCTCGGGGGCACCGAACCCGAATCCGGGCACCACGCCCTTCATGACCTGGGTGCTGCTGATATTGACCACCGCCGCGCGGTTCTCGCGCACGATGTGGGCGAAATCGGGCAAGCGCGCCGCACACGCCGCGCTGCCCGCCGTCATCACCATGAACCAAACCGACAGCATCATCCTGCGCGCGATCATGACCATCCTTTGAAACCCCCCGTCCATTCAGGGCGCCGCGGGCCCGAGCCTCCGGGTGAGCGGTCGCACCGACAGCGCCATGGTCTCGACCGTCAAGGTCGGTACATCCCCAAGTGCTGTCACCATCCTATGGTCCACGACCGCGCGAAAGACGTGCAAGGCCCCCAGGCGATAGAGCTGCGCATGGACCGGCTTGCGCGGCGCGCGCCGCCCTATGAATACCGATACCCCCGCGAGACCGTCCGAATAGACCAGATGCTGCACGATCCCCTTGTGTCCGGCCATGCGCCGCATGAGGTGCATGGCCAACCGAAATCCCGGAGGCACCCGCGTCACCGTCCAGGTCGGCGTGGGATCGGGAAACAGCTCGCCCCGTTCCTCTTTATAGGTGTCGGCGTGCCCTACGCCAATCGGTCCAACGGCCGAGGCGGGAATCGTGCGCCGCAGATGGAGATGGGCGAACAGAAATTGCTCGATGGCCTTGCCGCCCTGGTTTATGACCGTGGCCTTCAGCAACAGGCCGTTCTTGCGGTCCGCCCACAGCCTATATCCATAGCGGAAGTCGTCACGCGGGTCGATCACCACGAGCCTCGCCACCGCCCCGGCCACGCGCCCCAGCCCGCCGAGATGAATCGCATAGTACCGGCGCAGGGTCTTTAGGTGAGTGGGTATGAGCGCCGGGAAGGCCTTCAAGGCCATGACCCGCTGCTCGATGAACTCCACGTGATCATGGGGCAAATAGCATTGGATCTGTCCATGGCGACGGATGATCACCTGGCGACGCCCATCGAGGGTGGTGAGACGCTCGGTCACCCGGCCGTGGGCCACGCGATGCACGATGCGCATGGCCGACAACAGGCGGTCATGGCGATAAACGAAGGTACCGGTGTAATTGAGAGTACGCGCGGCATTCTGCATACGTTCGAGCCAGACACGCGCACTGTCGGCAAAGGCTGCGCCGCTGATCAACACAAGGCCCGCGGCCCACAGCGGCCGCCGACCCTTCATGGCTTATTCCGTACCCCCTGTGCCGGCGGGCCGTTATAGGCCGCCAATCGGACATAGGAGAGGCCATTGATCCCGGCAAGCGGCGCAACCGCCGAATGCTCGAGCAGGAAGGCGTTGAGCCGACGTCGCCACTGGGGCCCCTGCCAGTGCGCCCTTTCCACGTAACGTGGCGGCGTCGGCAAGGGTGATGCGAGCGCCGTCTGGACCGACGCCGGTGATACCCCGGCCGATGGCGTACCCACCACCGCCACGCGCAACGCAAACAGCGCGGTGGCGGCGGTCAACGACGCGGCGAGTGCAAAACGCGCCACCTGCCATCCCCGCTGGCGCCCGAGCGGACCCCAGAAGGTCGGTGTCGCGGGCGCCGCCTCGTCCTCGGCCAGCGCCGCGAGGACATGCGCCGACAGGTCGGCGAGCGGCTTGCCGTCCCACTCTCCGCGCAGGATCGCGCGCGTCATGTGATAGCGGCCCCAGAGCGCCTGCAACGCACTGTCCTCCACCACCACATCCAGCAGCTTTCCGCGCTCCTTCGCCTCCAGTTCCGCATCCATCAACGCCGACAGTGTCTCTTTCATACACCCTCTCCGCCCACGAAGACCCATCACAGCTCAAGCAACGGCTTCAATTCCTTGTCTATCGCCTCGCGCGCCCGGAAGATCCGTGACCGGACGGTGCCGATGGGGCATTCCATGATCGCGGCGATCTCTTCGTAGCTTAACCCTTCTATCTCGCGCAGGGTAATGGCCGTCCGCAAATCCTCCGGTAAGGCCTCCAGCACCCGCGTCACGGTGCGTGCGATCTCATCGGTTAATACGCTGTGTTCGGGCGTCGCAATCTCGCGCAGACTCGAACCTTCTTCGGCCAACTCCATTTCGTCAGCCTCGAGGTCGGAAGACGGCGGCCGCCGCCCCTGGAACACCAGATGATTCTTGGCGGTATTGATCGCGATGCGATACAGCCAAGTATAGAACGCGCTCTCTCCACGAAAGCCGTTCAACGCCCGGTAGGCCTTGATGAAGGCCTCCTGGGTGACATCCTCGACCTCGGTCCTGTCGTACACGTAGCGGGCCACGAGCTTCGCAATCTTGTGCTGGTACTTACGCACCAGCAGATCGAAAGCGCCCTTCTCGCCCTTCTTGACGCGCGCCACCAGTTCCTGATCGAGGCTCTGGTCCGAGTTGTCGTTCAAAGGGCTTCCTACCACTTGTAAGTGACCACGGCCATGGGAAAAGGTTCGCTCCTCGGCAAAGATTTTGCGGTATCCATGGCAGTTGGCATAGGTGGGCGTATCTATCGCTTCGACGACTCGTTTTGCAATAAGGACCAAAGCCACTATGATAGCGCAAAACCCGCCGGCGCGTTGCATCACCGATGAAGAAACCCGCAGACCCCAAACCCCATGACTTCGATTTTGCGATCATAGGCTCCGGACTCGCCGGACTGACCATGGCCCTGCATCTGGCTGACCACGGCCGCGTGGCACTGTTTGCCAAAGACGGTTTGGTCGATGGTTCGAGCCTCTATGCGCAGGGGGGGATCGCCGCGGTCCTGAGTCCAGAGGACTCGTTCGAGTCGCACGTCCAGGACACGCTCGATGCCGGCGCCGGCCTGTGCCGGGAGAGTGCGGTACGGTTCGTGGTGGAGCATGCCCCGCAGGCGATCCGCTGGCTGATCGCCGAGGGTGCGCCGTTTACCACCCACGACGGCCGCTACCATCTCACGCGCGAGGGCGGCCACAGCCAGCGGCGCGTGGTACATGCCGCCGATGCCACCGGGCGGGCGGTCGAGACCACATTGGCCGCCAAGGCCGCGGCCCACCCGCGCATCCATATCCTCACCGATCACATCGCAGTCGACCTCATCACCAGCGCCAAACTCGGCGTAAGCGGGCCCAACCGCTGCCTCGGGCTCTATGCCCTGAACAAGACCACCGGGACGGTCGACGCCTATGGCGCGCGCCTCACCGCGCTCGCCACCGGCGGCGCCTCCAAGGCCTATCTCTACAGCAGCAACCCCGACACCTCCACAGGCGACGGCATCAGCATGGCCTGGCGCGCGGGTTGCCGCACGGCCAACCTGGAGTTCGTGCAGTTCCATCCGACCTGCCTCTATCATCCGCAGGCCAAATCCTTCCTGATCTCCGAGGCCGTGCGGGGCGAGGGCGGCCTCTTGCTGTTGCCCGACGGGACGCGCTTTATGCCCGACTACGATGCGCGCGCGGAACTCGCGCCACGCGACATCGTGGCGCGCGCCATCGACAGCGAGATGAAACGTCTAGGTCTCGATGCCGTCGGCCTCGATATCAGCCATAAGGGGCGCGCGTTCATCGTCGATCACTTCCCGAATATCTATGAACGCTGCCTGGGCTTTGGTTATGACATGGCGCAGGGCCCCATCCCGGTGGTGCCCGCCGCCCACTACACCTGCGGCGGCATCCTCACCGACCTGCGCGGCCGCACCGATCTCGCCGCCCTCTACGCCATCGGCGAATGCGCCTACACGGGGCTTCATGGCGCCAACCGCCTGGCCAGCAACTCGCTGCTCGAATGCCTCGTGCTCGGACGCGCCGCCGCCTTGGATGCCATCACGGGCCTCGCCACAAGCCACCCGCCGGTCGCGCTCCCGCCATGGGACGAGAGCCGCGTAACCGACGCCGACGAGGGCGTCGTGGTATCGCACAATTGGGAAGAGCTGCGGCGTTTCATGTGGGATTATGTCGGTATCGTGCGCACCAATAAGCGCCTGGAGCGCGCCCTCCACCGCGTGGCGCTCCTGAACCAGGAGATCCACGAGTACTACGCCAACTTCAAGATCTCAAACGACCTGATCGAATTGCGTAATCTCGTGCAGGTGGCCGAGCTCATCATTCGCTCCGCGCAATCGCGCACCGAAAGCCGCGGCCTGCACTACTCGCGCGATTACCCCGAACCGGATCGCACGCGCCCGGCGCGCGATACCGTCCTCACCCCGCCACACTTCGCTCAGGCCTGCCGGCTACCGGGCGACCACTGGCCGTGAGATAACGGCCCGACACGCGCCTAGACAAAGTACCAGGCGAGCGCCGCGGCCCCGGCCGCCAGGCAGTAATAGCCGAACGGACGCAAGGCCTGCACCTCCTGTTTGCGAAAATAGCGCATCAGGATCCAGGTACTGAGGTAGGCGAACACCCCGGCGAGAGCGCCCGACAGAAAGATCCCGCCGAGATCCACGTGGCCCGTAATCCGAAAGAGCTTCGGAACCTCGAGCAGCGCCGCCGCACCTATGATCGGCGTCGCCATGAGAAACGAAAAGCGCGCCGCCACTGCGTAGTCGAAGCCCTTGCCAAGACCGGCTACCACCGTCACCCCTGAGCGCGACATGCCCGGTATAAGCGCGAGCGCCTGGGCGGCCCCTATGATGAGCGCCTTGCTCCAATTCATGTGCTCAAGCGTGTGGTCCGGACGGCGCTTCTTCAAGACATCGCCGATCAGGAGCACGACACCGTTCACCATGAGAAAGGTCGCCGCCACCAGCAGATTGGCAAACAGCAGCTTGATCTTCTTTTCGAACAGAAGGCCGATGAGACCCGCCGGTATCGACGCCACCACCAGCAACCAGAAGAGCCGCGCGTGCTCGTTGCGCGCCCGCCCGCGCGCGCGCCAGAGTCCCACCAGGATGTCGCGCCAATCCCGCCAGAAATAGAGCAGCAGGGCGCTTGCGGTACCGACATGGAGGACCACCAAAAACGGCAGGAAGTCGGGGCTCGCCTTGGCGATGTGCCAACCGAGGATGGTGCGGATGAGGACGCTGTGGCCTAGGCTACTGATCGGAAAAAGCTCGGTGACGCCCTGAACCACCGCCAACACCAACATCTGCCCCAACTGCATCCCGCGTCCCTCGATGTGTTCGCGGCAGTATAAAGGACCGGCCCGCATGCGCCAAGGCGACCGCGGGCACCGCGCGCTCGCCTTTCAGTAATGATCGGGTGGCAACCGCCACCAATAGAATACTGCCAACGCCACGAGTCCCAGGTAGAGTCCGGTAAACACCATCGGCGGCCATGCATGGAAGAGTATCGCCTGCAACAGTCGCGGCACGAAGGCACGCGGCGCGCCTTCGCCACCGCGCAACCGGTATTCCCAGAGCGTCAAAGGGCAGGTGATGCCAAGCAGCTGCTCGCACGCCACATAGCCGATCGCGACACCATGGAGGACCCGATAGCGGACACTACGCGTCCACCGCCACACGCGCCACGCCCCCAGCGGGATCAGCAGGAAGCCGCTCGCCACGAACGCCACGTAGGCGAAGTGCACGATCAGGATCGCATCGGCCGCATAGGACTGTATCATCATGCCGGCCTCCTCGGTCCCCGACACCGGTGGCCACCCTTGGTAGGCCGCCGCCCGGATCCGGCTCGGAAAGGGATAATACGCAACTCCCACAGCAACACCATCCTGGTGCCGGCATCTGCTTTGGCCATCCCTGAGGTCATGCAAGGGTCCCTACAGATCCCGGTCCTCTCCCCGTATCGGATCCCGGCAAGGCCAGGCGATACCGTCTTTGCCGATCGCGATACGTTCGACAAGGATACGGGCGAACGAGAGGAACTCAAGATCCATGGCTGATAAGGCGGCCCCTAGATCGAGGCCGCGAGACCCCTTGATGCCACCTTTCAGGACTGCATAGGGCCCATCCGCAAGCGCCCAGCCCTACCGATCCTTATCTTCTCTTCCTGACACGAAAAGACCTAAAGGATCTGCCCCCGCGGCACGGGTCTATCACCCCCGTTTCGGGCCATCGCACCAAGGCGCCGTCACCGCGCTCGTCCGGCCGCCCATGAACGGTTCGGTTTCATAAACGCCAAGCTCGTTTCAGTTTCCGCGCTATCCCTGCCGTCTTTTCAGAGGGTGATCACATGATCGGGGGCTGCGGGGGCCAATGCCCGGTAGAGATTGGGGAAACACCCGATTACAGCCCCATCCACCAGGGATTCTGCAATCCCACGCTCATAGCAGCATTGATCGCATCCCATCAACAACATCCCTTGCGCGCGGGCGACCGTTGCCAGGCGCTCACCCAAGGGATTGCCCCGCACCAGAACGTAATTATTATCTTCGAAGAAGAACATGCCAACCACATCCACGCCATGCACACCCGCCTCGAGCTGAGGTAGGATCATTTTGCCCAATTTGTAAGAAACCGTGTGGCCTTGGGTGGTGAAGATATAGGCGACCTTCATGCGTGACCTCCGTGGGGTGAGGCTCCATGATAACGCGGAATCCGCCATGGAGTCCCAGGAGACTTCATCATCCTGACCCTGTCCCTGAACATCCCCGGCCTATCCTCAAATCGTGGCGATGCACAATAACGGCCCTGTGCCCACTCGATCCGGAGGGCGGCCCATACCTTGGCGCGGGCCTCTCCATCGGCGATCGCGGCAATGCACGAGACCCAAGGCCGGCGGCGAGATCCTAAAGTCCCTGGACGATGCGCGGGCCCTGCGCGCCCTTAGCCCGCTTCACGAGCGAGCGTGGTCAAGTTTGACGAAGGCCAATGGCCATTCGGTGAGATGGGGAGGAAGGAACGACTATCCGGCCGCGGATAACTCCCCGCCCCTGTGCCTGACATCCGCCCCCCGATGTCAGGCACACTGGTCCGCCGCAGGGTCCGCCCACACCTGACGATCCCGCCCATCGCGCTTGGCGGCATAAAGGGCGCGATCAGCGCGGGCAATGATACTGTCGGCGTCAGCATCCTTGTCATCCACGCACGTCGCGCCGATGCTCACGGTCACTGGGATCAGCCGGTCCTGGTACCCGAAAGGCGTACTGCGCACCGCCTCGAGCAGCTTCGCGGCGGTGGCGCGCACGCCTTGCGCACCGGTGCCCGGCAACACCACCAGAAACTCCTCGCCGCCATAGCGTCCGACGACATCGCTTCTACGCACCGTCATACGCAGACGCGCGGCGACCTGTGCCAACACCTCGTCGCCGGCGAGATGCCCCCGTTCATCGTTGATCATCTTGAAATGATCGAGATCGATCATGAGGATGCCAAACGGCGCATCGCCCAGACGCCAGGCCTCGAAGTGCTCGCTCAGATGCTGAAAGACGGCACGGCGGTTCAAAAGCTGCGTCAGGGCGTCGCGCTCGGCGATGGTGCTCAATTCGCTGTTTACGGCGCGCAGGTGGGCATTGGCGTGATTCATGCGCGCCTCGCGCCACACGAGCCGGCCATAGAGACGGTTCACCTCCGCCAAACAGCCAAGGAGCACCGCCAGGGACGCCGCGAGGCTCACGGCGTGGGCGGCATACCAGCCGACGCTAAACCGCCCCGCCCCGCGATGCATGAGCGCGGCGTCACACCATATCCCGGCCATGGCCACGAATAGCCAGGTATCGAGTACGGTCCGTGCCCTGCGGCCATAAGCCAGCGCCACCATCGCCAATACCATGGCAACCGGCATCAAGGCCATCAGAAAGGCGGGCACATGAAAGCGCGCACTGCCGACAAGCGCCGGCAGAGACCCCGATCGCGCCAGCGTCACGGCCACGACCACCAAAATCGCCATGATCCCGGCGCTGCGTCGCGCGACGCGCGGGAAGTTCGCGGGGCGCGACCAGGCGGCCGGGTACAGGCCATAGGCCGTGACGCCGCCGGCAAAGAGCGCGTGCCAGAAGACCCATAGCCAGGCTGAGGCCTCGCCCATGCGTCCTCTGGCCACGAAAAACGCCGCCGGAAAGAGCCAGGCGTTGGCCGCCACCAAGACCGCACTGCCGAGATAGGTGACCGCCAGCAGCGCCAGTGCCGGCTCCTCGCCGGCCCGTGCCTGCCCCCATAACAGGTAGGCGGTCAACATGTCGGCGAGCGCGGTCAATGGGGCAAGGGCCGGCAGAAAACCCGGCAGGATGAGCATCGGGGCCCGGGCGTGCGTGGCGACCACGAGTGTCACCACCGCAAGCGTCCCGATAATGGCGGCGGCGGCCATACGCACCGAGGCCGTGGCCGGCGCCTGACCGAGCGTCAGTACCAGATACTCCTCCCCGTCCTGACCCATCTCGTACCCTCGGTTCCTTGTTCCCTGATAATCCCTGCATAGTCCCCCGATAATCCTTGCATAGCCCGTGCCAGCGAGTAGCCGAAGGGGCACCTCCTCACACCGACTCGCGCCACCGAGCGCGCAATCTCGCATCCGGCGGTTCCCGGAGGAACACCGGCGTCGCTGGTGGACCGCCACGCGCAAGACCTGCCCTAAGCGGGCCCAAGCCGGACGAGCGCCTAGGGACTTGCGCCAAGCGCCGCCCCGCCGCATCCTGGCCCCGCTCACGGTCTGCTGTGAACGCCCCGCCAAAGGCGCCGTGATCCCGGCCCGGATCCGCCGCCCGGCAGGCCCGCGGACGAACACCGTCGCGCCCGCCCAAGAACGTCAGCGCGAAGGTCGAGCGCCTCACCTACGGCAGGACCGGCGGGATCAGTCGGTCGACCGCGCCTCCCGCCGCCCCCATGCCGGTGGCCCTCTGGGGCACACGGTCACACCTCAGCGGGTAGCGCGCGCCCCTGCCTGTCGGCTCTCCGCTGCGTCGTGCCATGCCCGTACCGGGTTTGCCGCCACGGGGCCTACTACCCCCGAAGGTCGCCTCCTGTCCGTTGCCGGTTCGTCAGACCAACGCGGCGGCTTGCGGCCACCTCTCGACCCGCCGCCCCCACACAACCCTCCGCCTTCGGCCCCCACTTCCCCGTGCCGGGTGCGTGGCGGTCTTCCCCGTAGCGGCGCCCGGCCGGGCGCACCATAAAAAAAGGGGGGCACAAGGCCCCCCTTCGTCGATCCCTGCACGACCGTACGGGCCGTCCAGAATGCCCAGGACTACCCGCCTATCGATTCGAGGCGCGCACGCCCCGCCGGTGCCCGACCGTCCCGTTCCTGCGATCGGCGCGCAAAACCCCGTCCGCCCCCGGGCGCGCCCTCTGGCCGTCCCGCGCGATTGCGATCCCCGGACCGCTGCGGCCGGCCGCGTCCGGCCGGCGCCGCACCCTTCGCGCCCTGTGCCGAGGCCTCCGTAACTGGGAAGCCGGCCAGCACGCGCACCGGGATCGGCTGGCCGGTGAAGCGCTCGATGCGCTTTAGCGCCCCGTGCTCGGCACGCAAGGCAAACGATACCGCCGAACCGCTCTGCCCGGCGCGTCCGGTGCGCCCGATGCGATGGACATAATCTTCGGCGGAGCGCGGGAGATCGTAATTGAAGACATGCGAGATCGCGGCGACATCGATGCCGCGCGCCGCGACATCGGTGGCCACCAGCACGCGCACCGTACCCGCACGAAACTGCGCCAACGTGCGGTTACGCGCGCCCTGACGCATGTCGCCGTGCAGGGCCGCGGCCGTGTGTCCGTTCTGGCCGATGGCCGTGGCCAGTCGGTCGGCGCCGTGCTTGGTACCGGTAAACACGATCGCCTGCCCCATCGCGTCTTCGTTCAGCAAGGCCATCAGCATGGCCTTCTTTTGCGCGACGTCGCTCACATAGTGGACGTGCTGGGCGATCTTGGCATTCTGTGCCTCGGTGGCGGCGATGCGGATACGCTCCGGGTCCTTTAAAAGCCGTCCGGCCAGGGTCGCGATACGACCTTCGAAGGTCGCCGAGAACATCACCGTCTGGCGGGTGGCGGGGGTCGCCGCCATGATCCGTTCGACATCCGTGAGAAAGCCCATATCGAGCATGCGGTCGGCCTCGTCTAGGATCACGACCTCAAGACGCGAAAAATCGACGCGCCCGCGCTCCATATGGTCGAGGAAGCGCCCCGGGGTCGCCACCAGGATATCCAGCGGCCGCATGAGGAGCTTTTCCTGCGGCGGATAAGGGACCCCGCCTACGATCGTCCCAAAACGCAGGTGCGGGAGCCCCTTGGCGTACACAGAGGCGGCATCCCGTACCTGGGTCGCGAGTTCGCGCGTGGGGGTCAGCACCAGCGCCCTGGGGCCGCGTCCGGCGGGGGCCCGGCGCGTCTCCAACCGCTGCAAGGTGGGCAGCAGGAAGGCCGCGGTCTTGCCGGTCCCGGTCTGGGCGCAGGCCATGACGTCGCGACCGGCGAGTACCGCCGGAATCGCGCTCGCCTGAATGGGGGTGGGCTTTTCATAGCCGGCGGCCTCGAGGGCATTCAACAACGGGGCAGCCAGATTCAGTGATGCAAAGGACATGAAGACTCCTGAAAAAACCTAGGGAAGCGGCGCGAGGCCGCACACCATCGGCACCCTGAAGGCGGCGATGGTCATGACGGGATTAGGGTAACGACTGACGGAGGTCGGAAGGTGCGGAATACGGTGATATCGACAACACTACAGACATTAGCCATCCTGAGTTGCCATTATGCGGCCAAAGGCCCCTTTGCGCAATGGGGGGATGTGCCCTTTGCAGGACGCTCGCTAAAACGCGCCGCTGTGCGCCATGACATGCCTCTGCTCGGCCTTCATGCGCAGTAGGGTCACGCGATTTTCGATGACCATATAGGTCGTCGGGTTCGGCCAGCGCCGCTTGACGATGATCTCGAAGCCATGCGGCAGATCCCAGCGCGCCCGCGCCCGGCCGATGGAGGACTGCCCGCTCATGTGGGTCGGCGGCCCGTACTTGGCGGTCACCATCTTCATCACCTCGCGGAAATGCCGGGTGCTGATGAAGCTTGGGAACGTGTAGACCGCCTTGACGAAGCGCCCGCCACGGGTGTAGCTCACGGCGAGCTTGCTGGCGTGCTTCAGGACCCCGTTGACCTCATAGAGGTCGTACCACCGATGTCGGCCGTGGGGGGCGAGGGTCATATGGGCGTGGGTCAGCGCGCGCGTGAGCATGGCGCGAGTGGCGGTCTGCAGCAATACGCCAAAAAGCGCGGGCCGCGGGGGCACGGGATGGGCCGCCCCCGCCACGAGTACGCCCAGCACCGCCACCCCCAAGATGCGACGCCAACCCCGCGCCCTCGCCGGCATGGTTAGATCTTGCGCCATACGCTCGCTATCCACTGGGCCTGCGCCACCGGCACGTCCCCGGGGCGGTAATAATGCGATACCGGCGCAAAGCCCGCCGCCGCCACGAGCGATCGCCACGAAGGCCAGTCATACAAGACCGCGTAGCGCCCATCCCGATACCCCTCCTCGCCGGTGCCGCGCGGGTTCGAGGCAAAGAATACACCGTCGGCGCGCAAGGCGGCATGCAGCCGCGCCAAGACCAGCGGCAGGCTCTGGCGCGGGACATGAAACAGGGAGGCGTTGGCGTAAATGCCATCGAACCGCCCCTGCGGCAGATCCAGCTCCAAGAAATCCTGCTGCCAGACCTCGCAATTGCTGTATGCTTGAGCCATGGCCACAAAGCGACCTGCGCCTTCTACGCCGATCGCCCGATGGCCGAGCTCGGAAAAGGCCTTAAGATCGCGGCCAGGACCGCAACCGACATCGAGGATCGTCCAGGGGCCACCGGGGCCGAGCGCAGCCAGTAACGCACTCCGGTTTTGCGTCACGTCATGGTCGCGCGTGACCGCCCAAAATGCCGCCGCACGGTCCTCGTAATGGGCCAAGGTGGCATCGAGCAACGCCCGCAACTCCACGGAAGGTAGCGACATGACCACAAGCTTAGACTATCCACGAACACCGCGCGATACCGACGATTCCCGACGTGTGCGCCGACACCCCTGGATGCCCCTCGCGCCGGTCTTGCTGGCGCTTCTTGTAACCGCCGCACCGCAGGCCCTGGCGCGGCGCCCCCCGTGGGCCGTGGGTGTGAATATCGGCGCCTCCCGGGCCTCCGGGGACGGCACCTCGAAGGATTTCGGACTTGCGCTCAGCTATCGGCCGCTCTCATGGCTCGGGGTGCGCGCCGGCTACGAATCCGTGACCGCCTACGAGATGACGTTGGCCGAGCTCACCGCAGACGTCTCGGTGCCCTTGAGCGCGCGTCTGCGCCTCATCGGCATGGCCGGCGGCGCGCATTGGAGCGAAAGCCCCAACGGCCGGCGCGGGGCCCGCGGCTTCAATCCGCTGGTGGCCGCGGGCCTGTCCTACCGCCTGGCGCGGCCGTGGGGCGTGCGCCTCCAATACCAGTACATTATCGGCCATGGGGCGCTCACACAGAGCCTGCGAAGCGTCCTGCTCAGCATCCGCTACCGCCTGTAGGGGTCGGCCGCTCAGCCGGTGGCCGGCAGGGCGTTCGCCCAGGTCTCGGTCACGCGCTCGCCGCCGTGCACGAGCGCGGCATGGATGGTGACCGGTGCCGAACCCGTGCGCACGACCCCAAACTGCATGCGGATATCGCCTGCGGCATTGCGCGTAAGCCACGGATTGACCACGCGCGCCGGACCATAGGCATGCACCACCGGGGCGAGCGCCGCGGGACTGAGCCGCGCCAACACCGGCCCCTTAAAGTCGATGACATAGGTCTGCGTGTGGGCCGGGCGCGGCGCGCGCCGCCAGGCGGTGACATAACCGAGATGCGCGCCGCGCGGATCGTCGCCAGTCCAATTGATACGGTAATGGAAGGTCATGGGCGTAAGTGCCGGCGGCTGGTTTTTCGGTACCCAGAAGGCCGAGATGTTGTCGTTGGTCTGGGTGGTGGTCGGCAGCTCCACCAACAGCAAATGCCCGGGGCCCCAGTTGCCCTCCGGTGTCACCCAGGCGTTCGGACGCCGCTCATAATGCATGCCGTAGGCGCGATAGTCGCCGGCGCGGCGCGCCCGCTGCATGAGCCCAAAACCGCCCGGGTTCGTCTCCGGGAAGCGGTAGATGGCGATGCGCTTGGGGTCGCGCAGCGGCCACCACAGGCGCCCGTCATTGGGCAGCGCCACGGCAAGCCCGTCGGAATCGTGCGCGGAACGGATCATGGGATCGAAGCGGCGGTGACTGAACCGCCCCTGGAGGAACATGCTGGTGAGCGGCGCTATCCCCAGACGTTGGACATGCTGGCGCTCGAACAAGACCTCTTTGACATCGACGACAGTGTCGGCGCCGGGACGCACTACGAAGCGGTAGGCGCCCGTGAGGCTCGGGCTATCGAGCAGCCCGCAAAATGCCAGATGACGGGCGCCCGGATGGGACGCGAACACCCAGAACTCCCGGAAATACGGAAATTCCTCGGCGCGGTGCGGGAGTGCCGTATCGACCGCCACTCCGCGCGCCGATAGCCCCCAGGACTGTCCGGCCCCGACCGCACGGAAGTAGCTCGCGCCCAACACCGACAGAAACTCATCGACTGGCGGACCCTTGCCAAAACCGGTGAAGGCACTGAAACCTGCCGGCGGGATGGTCTTGGGCAGGCGCGCGGCGAGCTTGGGGTCGCCGGCCACCGTGATCGGCAGCTGCGGCGTAATGCGCCGTGCGCCGGACATGATGTGGATCGTTTCCGGCCAGGTGAAGAGATAGCCGGCCGGATACAGCTGGATGTGAAACGGCGTACCGACCGGCCATCCCGGGACGCGGCCGGCATAGGAGATCTTGCTGTATTGGGAAAAATCGAGCTTACGCAGGCCCTTGGAGACCTGCGCTGGCGCCTTGTAGGGGGCGGCCGCCAGCGCCCGGGCACGCGCCACCACTTGACCGAAGAAGGCATCCGCGGCGGCCTTGGTGATCGCCGCCGGACGCGGCGCGACCTTGGGGGCTACGCGGTGCATCGTTTGGCGCTCCTGGGCACGCAGCCGCCCGAGGCCTTGCGCAAGCTGTTGCTGCTCGCCTGCGATCTGTGCAATGGCCTGCGCGAAGGCCTGGTCGGATGTCTGGCGCTCGCGGCGCAGGGCCTTGACCGCCGCCAACGCCTGACGACCCTTCTCGTCGGCCTTCTTGGCCTCTAGTGCAACCTTGCGGACCGCCCCGGTGGTCGCACACCCGGTCAAGGCCACAGCCGCAGCGCCGATGACCATCATCGGCCAGAAACTCTGTCTACCCACAATCCCCCCTTGTATCTTGAAAACCGAGCACGACGCTACTGGTGCATCTGGACGACCGGCGGCGGTGTCGGCCGATCGGCCGGTGTCATGTCGTCTGGAAGCCAATACCGCGCGCGCGGCGTGCGCAAAGCCCATACCCGCCAATGCAAAGCCGCCACGCTGTCACGGTCATTCAAAAGCCGCAGCCTGTCGCTTGCGCTCAATGCCGCCGGCCCATCCTTGATGGCCGTCAGGATCAGCTGCTGGCGGCTTAGCACCATGCCCTCGTGACGGCTCTCCGTGGGGCGCAGGAGGGCGCAGTGCAGGGCGTTCACCCCCGGATCGATGATCGCCGCAAGGAAACCCCGGGCGGCGGTGCAACGCCTAAGGCCGGGCGCCGCCAGCGCCTGCCGATAGAGACGTAAAAGCGCCGGCGGATCGGTCTCCTCAGGGGTCACAAACAACCCCAGATCCCGCGCCTTGCGCCCCGGCCCCACGCGGCTTAGCCACACCGATACAGGTATGGCCACGACCCACGCGCCCATGACCGGTAGCAGCCACCAGAAATAGGACGGGCTCAGGAGGTAGACCAAGCCCCCCCAGCCGATGGCGAGCGCCGTGCCCGGACCATGGTGGCGTGCCGCCTCCTGCCAGCCGGTGCTGGCATCGCCGCGCGCCTGCGGGCCCCATTGGGTCTTGCGCCCGATGAGCACCGAGATCACGAACACCGTGTGAAAGAGCATGCGCACGGGCGCAAGCAACGAAGACACCAGGCTCTCGGCAAAGACCCCGGTCAGCAACCGTCCCGCCCCCCCGAAGCCGCGCGTGCGCCGGTTCACGATGGCGAGCGCGATCGCCAGGAACTTGGGGACGAACAGGATCGCGAGCGTAAACCACAACAGCATCGCCGCCCACCCCGGGTGCCACACCGGCCACACCGGGAACAATACGTGCGCACGCGGGAAATAGCGCGGCGGGATGAGGACGTGCAGGATCACCTCGGCAGTCGACAGCAGCAAGAACGCCAGCCACAAAAGCGATGACCCGTAGGACATGATGCCGTTGGCGAACACCACGCGGTGCAGCGGCACGAAACCGCGCGCAAAGATGAGGCGCGTGTGTTGGATATTGCCCTGCGCCCAACGCCGGTCGCGCTTCAACTCGTCGAGTAAGGTCGGCGGCGTCTCCTCATAGCTGCCCTCGAGCCCCGGCTCCAGCCACACCTCCCAGCCGGCGCGCCGCAACAACGCCGCCTCGACGAAGTCATGGCTCATGATCTCGCCGCCGAACGCCCCGGTACCCGGCAGGCGCGGCAGCGCGCAGTGACGCACGAACGGCGCCACACGGATGATGGCGTTGTGACCCCAGTAATGACCCTCGCCCATGTGCCAAAAATGCAGTCCGGCCGCAAACACCGGGCCATACAAACGGCTTGCGAACTGCTGGACACGGCCAAACAGGGTGTTCTGGTGGATAGCCGCCGGCAAGGTCTGGATCAGGCCCACGGAAGGATTATGCTCCATGAGATCCACGAGCCGTCCGAGGGCCTCACCGGTCATGAGGCTGTCAGCGTCGAGCACCACCATATAGCGGTATTGCGAGCCCCAGCGCCGGCAGAAATCCGCGATATTGCCGCTCTTGCGCTTGATATTGAGGCGTCGGCGCCGGTAGTAGATGCGCGCGTCGGCCCCCAAGCGCGCACGCAGCCCGGCCCACGCCACCTCCTCTTCCACCCAGGCGTCGGCGTCATTGCTGTCACTTAACAGAAAGAAATCGCACTGCGCGAGGCGCCCGGCGGCCTCCAGGGACCGGTACACGCTCTCGATGCGCGCGCACACCGGGTGCGGGTCTTCGCGAAACACGGGGATGACGAGCGCCACGCGCGCATCGCTCGTAGTGGCGACCGGCACCTTCAGGCGCGAGCGCCTGCGAAATAGCAACAGCAGCGCGCCGGCAAGCGAGATCCAAAGCCCGATCGATATCCATCCGAACAGACAGCCGAACACCACCGCCAGGGCATCATTCAAGACCGTAAAGCCCGGGTGCGGAAGGACCTCGAGCAGGAACTCGCCGGCCACGACGCCTGGCACCAACACCAGTAAGGCCAGCAACAGTCCCCGCCACACCCCCCCGTAACGCGATGCGGGCCCGCGCCGTGGACCGCTGCTCATGAACGCACTCGCTCTGACGCCATCGACTGGCGCGTGAGCGGGGGCGTGAGCGGCAGGGTAGCGAGCCTCGCGGGCTCGGCATGCAACCATACGGACAGGCGCGCGAGCGCCGCGCACTCCGGGTCATCGGTAACCTGCGGGGCTTGCGATGCGAGCTCCGCGACCAGCATGGCGCGTAACCGCGTGAACGCCTCGCCGCCGCTCGCGGCGCCCTCGCAGGCCTGCTGCACCCAGGCCTCGGCGCGCGCCGCATCGAACCCGAGGATCGCGAGATAGGCGCGCACCCGCGTACGGATCTCCGCGGGTTCGACCACGTCGAGCGGCATCATACGCACCCGCCTATGCGTTCGCTCGTCTCCTGTCACGCCATCCCCTTCATCACATCCGCCCTTGCACCCGCGCCTTGCCATGACGACTTTGCCTGCCCGCACCCCGTTAAGTCCATAGGGCCCCCCGGAAGTTCCGTACGCCGGACCGAGCCATGGCGAGATTGTGCCAAGCCCGCCGCCGCACCGGTCTCCGACCAAGGCCGCCCCCTCCATTATCCCAGTTGCAAGGCCCGCAGAACTAGCGTAGCGTATCCCCATTGCAGCTGCTCTTTAGGACGTTACACGAACGGACGTTACACGAAGTTTTACTCGGCAATTTCCCGTATATCTCCTTCGATCCTGCAATTATACCCGGATAACGGGGATCAGTTCTTCATACACATCGAGGCAATACCAGAATGGCAACAGGAACAGTGAAGTGGTTCAATGAAGCGAAGGGTTTCGGTTTCATTTCCCCCTCGGACGGAAGCGCGGACGTATTCGTGCATTTCTCGGCTATCAGCGGCTCGGGCTTCAAAACCCTTGCCGAAGGCCAGGCCGTGACCTATCAGGTCGAGAAGGGACCGAAGGGTCTTCAGGCCACTCAGGTCACACCGGCCTAAGCCCGAAAAAGGCTTAAGACCTGTCGTAGACCGGCCGGCGGTCCCCTCGGGGCCGCCGGTCTTTCCATTTGGGGCCCATCGATCACTCCTCGCGCTTGCGGGTGAGCGCCTCCTTCAGCCCCGCGAACGGGTTATGCTTGGCCTCGGCCGAGGCCGCGGGCTTGGTCGTGAGCCCGAAATCCGCATAAGCCCCGATCACTGCGTACGAATACTTCTGGTGTTCCCAATCATGGCAGTACAGGCAGAGATTCTCCCAGTTGCTGCCATCGGGCGGGTTGTTGTCGTGGTTATGATCCTTATGATGGACGGTCAGTTCGTGCAGATTGCTGCGATCGAAGGCGCGACCACAGCGCGCGCAGACATGCGGGTGCAGCCGTAACGACTGCTCGCGATAGCCGCCCATACGCGTGTCCGCCTCTTTATGGGCGCGCGCCACGATGGCATCAAGGCGCCCGCCATCCAGACTGCCTCCGGGTCGTCGCGACCCCCCATTTTTCTTCATTGGATTCCCCCGCTCCTTCCGCCCCTTCCGATAAACCACAACGGTGATCGCAGGGGTCCCGATGGGTCGAGATGCGACCGTCGCCGGTCCCCTGCCGCACCGCTCGCGCACATCCGCGCCACCGCACATATGTCGGCGCCACGCTTGGGCGAATACCCCATCGCATCCCCCAAACCGTGCCCGACCTTCAGCCGCTGCGTCTATCGCGCCCCCCTATCCTGGTCGGCGCCGGTCGCGCTCCGGCGTGCGCCTTCGGCGCGCCCGATGCCCCCCAAAAGCGGCGTGATGGCGGCATCCAGGGTCTCGGGGGTGTAGGGCTTGGGGACCTTGGCCACAAAGCCATAACGCTCGTGGTCGGCCATCACCGGATCACTCGAATAACCACTCGAGACGATCGCCACCACGCTCGGGTCGAGCGCGCGTAAGCGCTCCAGCGTGGCAAGCCCCCCGAGACCATCGCGCACCGTAAGATCGAGGATGACGATGTCATAGCGCTGCTTTCGGTACTCGCGTAGCGCCGCCCCACCGTCGGCGGCGACACACACCTCGTAACCGAGATGCGTCAGCATCGCGTGCGTGACCTTACGGATCGGCTCCTCGTCGTCCATGAACAGGATACGCGCCTTGGGCGGTCTGACGGAACCCCCGGCCTGCAGTTCAGGCGCCTCTTCACGAGATCGCGGAAGATAGAAACGCACACGTGTACCCTCCCCTGGACGTGATTGGACCTCGATGCGCCCGCCATGCTCGCCTACGATACGTGCGCTGGTAGTCAACCCAAGCCCGCTGCCCTGCGCCTTGGTCGTGAAAAACGGATCGAAGATACGCGCCACATCCTGCTCATCGATGCCGACACCCCGATCCACGCAGTCCACACGCACATAATCCCCGGCGGGAAGCGCGGTCTCGTGCCCGTCCAGGGACACGTTGCGCGCCAGGATCTCCACAGACCCGCCCCACGGCATCGCCTGCTGGGCATTGATGACGAGATTATTCATGACCTGGCTTAGCTGCCCTTCATCGCCACGAACCTTCCACAGGTCCCGGGCGACGAGCACGTGCGCACGAACGTTTGATCCCCCCAGGGCAAAGCGCGCAGTCGACTCGATCAAGGCCGCGACATCCACCATGCCCCGCACCGCGCGCTCGCCCTTGGCGAACCCGAGCAGCTGGCGGGTGAGGCCCTGCGCGCGCATCGCCGCCTTCTCGGATTCGAGGAGAAAGGTCGCGGCCTCCGAGGCCGGCCCGAGCTTCATGCGCGCGAGCGCAAGGTTCCCCACGATCGCCGCCAGCACATTGTTGAAATCGTGCGCAATCCCGCCCGCAAGCGCGCCGAACAGCTCCCACTTGCTGGCGCGGAGCGCCTCTTCCTGCGCACGCCGCTGCTCGGCGATCTCTATCGCCACCCCGCCGGCGCCGGCGATCACCCCCTCCGCCCCCCGCACCGGCAACCAGCGTATCTCCACGAGCCCGCCGGCAACCCCCAGGACCGCAGTAAACTGCTCGCCGCGCAAGGCGCGTGCAAGCTGGGTCGCGAAGCCTGCCGCAGCGCCGCCTTGCATGCCCTGGAACGGGCGCCCGATGAGCCCCTCGGCCTTAAAACCGAGACTCTCGAGCGCGCGCCCCTTCAGCAAGGTCAAATGACCCTGCGCATCGCACGCAAACAGCACCACGGGCGCGGCCTCGACCACCGCACGCAGGCGCTCCTCGGCCTGCGCCAGGGCGCGCTCCGCGGCGCGGTGGGCGGTGATGTCACGAGCGATCTTGGAGGCCCCGACCACGCGACCGAGGAGGTCATAGACCGGCGAAATCGTAAGCGACACCTGGATCGGACGTCCATCCTTGCGGATCCGGATGGTCTCGTAGGGCGGCATGCGCTCGCCTGCGCGTATGGCCGCGAGGATGCGCTCCTCCTCGTCGCAGCGATCCGGCGGGATCAACATCGTCACCGGACGACCGACCGCCTCCTCGGCGCTGTAGCCAAACACGCGCTCGGCCCCGCCGTTCCATGACTGGATTACGCCATTCAAGGATTTGCCTATGATCGCATCTTCCGAAGATTCGACGATCGCCGCCAGATGCAGGCGCGCGGCCTGCTGCTGCGCGCGCGCCATGCTGAGGGTGTGCGGGGCGAGGCGGCCGACCTCGGCGACACCGATGACCTGACCGTGCTCGTCTTCTATCGGACGCAATTCGGCAAGCACCGTAAGCGGCGTGCCGTTCTTGTGGCGGCGGTTAAGCTCGAGGGCGCGATGCCCGCACAGATCCGCGGGTGGCCAGGGGACGTGCTCGGGGGTACCAAGCAGCGATCGCGCGTCGCGCCCGATCACCTCCTGGGCCTCATAACCATAGAAACGAGTGGCGCCCTCGTTCCAGACCAGCACCCGCCCGTCACAGGTCCAAGCGATCATCGCCTCGGCCGAGACCTGACCGAGGACCTCCCAGGCGCGATGCCGCCATGCCTCCCGCTGTACCGCCATCGCCTACCCTCCACATCGCGATGGCGCCAGTGTGAACCGCGATCGGCATGGCAACAAGCTGAGCCGCCGTGCCGGATCGCGCCATCGCCTGGGTCTAACGTCCGTTCCTAGTTTCGGTCAGAACTCATCGTGCGACGCGCGCCAGGCCCGCGTAAGGGACGATAGCGCCACGCGCTGCCCCCCGGCGGCATCGAAGTTTGTGGGATCCAGCCAGCGCGACAAGATCCGTGAAAGCGCCGGCCACTCGTCGTCCGTGATGGCAAACCAGGCGGTGTCGCGATTGCGGCCCTTGACCACCGCCGCCTTGCGAAACGTGCCCTCGTAGCAGAATCCGAGACGCAGCGCCGACGCGCGCGAGCGTTGGTTCAGGGCATCGCATTTCCACTCATAGCGGCGATAACCGAGCGCGAAGGCGTGCGCCATCATGAGCACCATGGCCTCGGTGGCCGCCGGCCGGCGCTGTAGAAGCGGGGAAAAGACCAGCGCCCCCACCTCGATCGATCCAGCCTCGGGATTCATGCGCAGATAGGCGGCGCTACCCACCGCCTGCCCGGTGGTATGATCCACGATCGCGTAGAACCACGGATCGGCACGGTGTTGCGCGTCGACAAGCCAGGCCCGATAGTCGGCAAAATTCGCGAACGGCCCGTGCGGAAGATAGGTCCACAGGCGACCCTCCTGGTCGAGGCCATAGGCATCGTAGAGGGCCTGCGCGTGGCGCATTGCATCTATCCGTTCGACCGTGCACAAGCGCCCGCTGAGCGCACGATCATCCGGATACGGTGGCGGCCGCCAGCCGACCACCGGCAACCCCACCTCCTGCCCCAAGAGATTCCTTTCCGTCTTTGCCATGACACCTGCTATCAATGGTGGGCGAAAGAGTTTGCCACCACCCCGGATGATGAAAGAAAATAGGGGTGCGCGGTGCGCCGTTGTCTGAGATCGATCATTTCTTTGGGGCCTTAACCCCGCACGCTCGTGTGATCCAAGCAGCCGACTCGTACCCCGAATGGTCGCCATTGAGCACGCACAGTAAAAAGGCCTCGCCAGGTTTCCTGGCGAAGGCACTTCGGCTACTTGGCAACGATATGCGCACCGCGCGCCGCATCACCCGTTCGACATGGTCTTACTCTCTTGCCGCGTTTACGGGGTCGGGGGTGTATTGCCTTTAGTCATCACCCTTTCATAGTAAACTCAATGAGATGAACGGTTAAAGCAACGGCGTGGGCGGTAGTCGCTTCGCCGCCGCGCCGCTCACGGATGGTGGGAGCCGCCTGCTGTTCGCGCCCTCTTCCCATGGCGCTTTTTGGAACCCCACGCCGCCAAGAATACCACGCCCAGCCCATAGAACACGACCGCCCCCATGCCCGCAAAAACCGCTGTTACCATACTCACGGTTTAGTCTCTTTAGCTCTTTTGCGCCGCTTTCTTGGCCGCCCACGCTTTCTTATCTTCTTGCGTCCAAGGCTTGTTCTTGGGTTGTGGACAATAGATCCCGAGCTTGGCCGCGATTTCCGGCCAAGCCCCCTTCTCCTTGGTGGCATGGTCGTACCATCCGCCACTGTTAATCTAATGGCGATGTTCGGCTCGTCACCATCGCGCCAGATTGCGCGAATTCGCACCCACGCGCCGACTTGCGGTATCGAATGCCAGCACTTTCCAACGCCCCGATCACATCAGGGTTTAGGAAACCCGTCATAGCGGCAGCTCCAACTGCCTCGCTGCAGCTTCGATCTTCCCTTGCAACGTCCCATGATTGTCTCTGAGGATGTTGTTTATTTGCCGTCTCGTAAGATGCATATCATCCGCAATTTCCTGGGCCGATTTTCCCATCGCAGCCAGTTCAAAAATGCGCCCAAATTTGCCGCTTATGCGGGGCAGTTCCGGCGCGGCGATCGCTTCCTCCCACAAGATGTACTTATGCACTGGGTCGCTATAATTGTCCGTCGGCTCGACGTCCATGAGTTTGTCATCTACGAGGTATTGCATGGCGTCCTCGTCGGGCATCGCGATCCCCTGCAGAGTCGTTTCCCTGATGTCCGCCGCGTGCTGTGAACGGCCCGGGGATGACAGAATTACGTCCGCAGCACGCTCGATGCTGCCGCACTTTTTTATAAACCCCTGGGTGTCGTCCCGGAGGGTTCGGAGGTGAGCCGCTTTCTTCTGTCCAGCCTTAGACATCGAGCACCCCCTTGCCCTTGGAAGCAGTACGGGGGCGGCCGGGGTGAGGTTTGCCCTCCACCAACTGGTCCATATAGAGGGCCAGCTCCAGAATGGGGATGAGGCGCCGGGCTCCAATTTTGACGGTTTTTATCGGGAAGGAGCCGTCGCTAATGTCGTTTCTTATGGCTCCGACCGCGCGTGATAAAGCGCGTGCCGCGTCGTCGACGGAAAGAAACACTTTTCCTGGGAAGGCGGCTTGGATGACGCTGAGGTATGACTGATGTTGGATACTCATACGGGGGATCGTGACAGGTTCAAGAAGGATGCAAGTCGCGAATAACCGCCTTAAAACGTTCCGTTTGCCAAAAGATCGCGAGATCACGTCACAAAAGGCGATCATGCAGTGGATTGTCCCGATGAGCATGCTGGAATAAGCAGCGTATTGACAATAGATATATGTCTACCTAGACTCCCTCCTTGTGAAGGTTGAAACGACTCTGTACGGCGTCCGCTTCGAGTGGGATGCGGAGAAAGCCGCCGCCAATCTGCGCAAGCACGGGGTGTCTTTCGAGATCGCGCGCGAGGCGTTCTTTGACCCGTTCGTGCGGGTGGTGGAGGCAAGCGGTGAAAATGAACGCGCGATGCGCTGATCGGAATGACGCGCGAGGGACGATTGCTATTCGTTGTGCACATTGAGCACACAGACGAGATCTTTCGCCTGATCTCGGCGAGACCCGCTACCGTGGCGGAACGGAGACTCTATGAAGACGGTTGATCCCAAAAAGCGGTTGCGCAAGGATCGGACATTGGTCATGGTCTCGCTACGCGTACCCGAGGACGTGGTCGAGGACTTGAAGCGCATCGCACCGCTACTGGGCTTTGGTGGCTACCAGCCGCTCATGCGCCACTATATCGGTGAGGGACTACGCCACGACCTCGAGCGGCTCGACGAGACGCCACTATCCGGGTTCGTCGATAGCCTCAAGCGCCGCGGCGTGGACGAGCGGGTGATCGCTGAGGCCGTGGCCGAGATGCGCGGCATCGGATGAAGTCTGCCTCGCAAGAAAAGCCGCGATGACAGTGGCGCCCTAAAAAACCGCGACTTCCGTTTTTGGGGAGGGAGGACAATAGGCTTGTATCGCTCACATAACACTGTCTCTCCAATCTGACAAAAATCGTGGGCAAGGGGCGCAAGACGCGCATCTGCCCTCTATGGCCGCAGACGGCGCAAGTCATAAAGGAGTTTGTCACCAAGAACGAACTGAACTTGCACTCGGCTGCGCCAGTGTTCTGTAATCATCGCGGCGAGCGCCTCACGCGGTTCGGGATTCGCTATGTTTTCGGTAAATATTGCCGCCCTGCGGCGGTCAACTGCCCATCGTTGGGCGTCAAACGTCTTCACCCGCATTCAGCACGACACAGCTGCGCGATCTATTTGCTCAAGTCGGGTGTAGGGCTTGCCGACATCAGCAAGTGGTTAGGGCATGCCAGCAGTGACACGACAAACCGTTATGCGACGATCGATCTGGACATGAAGCGACAGGCCCTCGCCAAAGCGGCCGCGCCCCACAGTCCTCTGGGACGCCCGACTCAGTGGCACAAAAACACTTCAGTTCTTGAATGGCTCGAATCGCTGTAAGTGACGAGTAGTAATGTGGAGTTGGGTCGGATAATTCTTCGGCTGCTTAAGCGCGACCGACTGGCCACTCCACATTACTCGGTGCGTACCATTTATCGTAAATAAGGAGTTTGATGGCCGTATGCGAGCGGCTGCGGAACACGAACACCGTCCCCTGGAAGGGATCCTCTTGCAGGACCGCCCGACAGCGTTGCGCCAGCCCGTCGATACCGACCCGAAAGTCCACCGATTCCACCGCCACCAGCACCCGCATGTGCGGGGTAATGGCGATCATGGCGCCTCCCAGAAGGCCGCGCACAGAGGCGCCAGATGGGTAAGCCCCAGGCCCTGCAAGCGCACCCGCATCGTCCCCCCACGCGCATTCTGAAGCTCCACGACACACTCGGCGATCCCGGCCTCAGCCGATGGCGCGAGTCCCGGCAACGCGACAAACGCGATGGGGCGTGGCCCGGTGGGAGCCGCGCCCCCTGCGCCCTCGATGCGCTTTAGGAGCTGCTGACTATCGACGCGCAAGTGCTGCGCCGTCTGTGGCACCCCGTAGCGCTTGGCCATTCTGACGGCCGCCGCCCATAAGACCTTGGGGATACGCGCGCCCGGCCGACGACTCTCCCGCCAGCGCTGGAAGAGCGCTTGGGTCTGCTCTGGGGTCTCGTCGCCATCCCGTCCTGGTTCCGTCTCTCTCGTCTTGTTCATTCGCTGCGTTCCTTATCGGTTGGAGTACGCAGCGAACGTTAGCAGGGGCAAAAAACCACTTCCTGCATGCTTACCGGAAGGACACGATGGACTCCCCTTGCGTCACACTTTAGCTGCCTCCCCGGCAGGGCCGGGGCCTGCAGGCTAGTGGGCAATGCGCGGGGCGAAGAGTGTATAGCGCCAGGTCTCCGAGAGGCGCTGACCGTAAACGCTCAGCCAAGCGCGCACATGGATATTGCGCCCAGCCATTGGCAGGACCTGCAAGACCTGGCGGTAGCCGTGCGTATAGGGGTTGTAGCGCACGCTATCCTGGGTGACGAAGGTGTCGGGATGGACCTGCACCTTTCCGGCGACGGCATGGACCGGGAGCCGTCGGGCGATAGCCCCTCCCGCATAGTCGATGACGTACATGCGCGCCCCGGTGCGGACATTGCCGCCCAGACGCGTGGACACCACGATTGCGCGATCTCCAGCACGCCTTTGGATACGCGTCCACGTGAGACGATAGCGCAGCGTCTCGCGATCCGCCGCCCACGGCCCGAACATCACCCGCACATTGGGTGCCATGCGTCCCGCCGTCGGCCGCTCGCGCAACACCACCCGCGTCCCCAGCCCGGGCCAATGCACGATGACATCCGGGGCATCCTGTTGGCGCGCGGCATGCACGCCATAATAGTGCCGCGTACGATCGCGCTGCAGGAGACCAAAGGCGCGCACCCTCGGGCCATAGGTCTGCCGCCAGGGGTGACGGGGATTACGCAGCGGCGCCCATGAGGGGCCGCGGGCATCGCTGAGCCACAGGCCATCGGCATCATGGCGTGCCGGGTCGATGGCCATGGCCGACATCGCCGTGCCCACCCCAAAGTCATAAAATCCCGCGAGCGCCGGCCGATCCCGTCGGGCCACGGCCGCACCCAGATAGGAGGCTCTCTCGATCACTGTCATGTGCACCGTCTGGCGACCAGACACGGTCAGATGATAGCGCGCCTGGGCGCCTGGGGCGCTGACACTCGCCACGGCCACCAGCTGCCCCTTATGCACAGCCAGGGTCACGCGTCGAAATATCCCCCGGGCGCCGAGGGCGCGTACCGATACCCCTCGTGACATCCCGAGCGGCCGCGCCCAGAACGAGCCGTGGCCGATGGCCAACCAGGTCACGCGCCGGCCGCCACCCCCGGGCACCGTGACGCGCACGCCCGCGCAGCGTCGCGATCGCCCTCCGGGTAGGGTCACGGACAGGCCCCGGCGGCCGTCGCCCCCGCACCACACCCAGGACCCGCGCCGCCCGGCAAGCCGCGCCCAGGGGCGCGCGGACGCACGGCGCGCCGGGGATGGCCACGAGAGCGGCACGATGCGCGAAAAGGCGCACGCCACCGGGGCCGCGCCACGGCTATCGGCCTCATACCCCCTCCCCCAGGTCGGCCAAGGCACGAGCGTTGCCGCCAACGCCATCCAGGAGGCCCACCGGGGTGGCCTGCCGGCCCCGGTCATGCCCCACCCTGCGTGCGCCGCAGCACTTGCATCGGTGGCTCCTCGCGCGCCACCACATAATCCCAGACCTCGCTCACCGGCCGGCCGCCGGCGATGAGCACGGCGCGGATCCGTAGCGCGCGCGGACGGTGCGCAGCCACCGTAAAGCTCAGGCGCACGCGATCGTGGGCCACCGCGCGCAAACGCACATGCGAGATCGGCGTGCCCGGGGCCGTGGTCCGCAGGCGCGCGGCAAGGCGCCTGGCCGCGATCAGCCGGCCGAGCCGCGTCCCTTGAAAGTCGATGGCAAAGCGCACCGGGCGCCCCACACAACGCTCGCTCGCGCGGGTGCGCACGACCTGCGCCCGCGACTCCCGTGGTCCCGATCCGTTCCAGATCAGGGTATAGCGCAGGCGATAGGCGTGCCCAGGGGATGGCGGGTGCGCCGGCTGCCAGAAGGCGGCGATGTTGTCGTTGGTCTCGTTGGGGGTCGGGATCTCGACCAGGGTCGCCGCACCCGGCCCCCATGCGCCACGCGGCCGTATCCAGACACTGGGCCGCCCTTGATAACGCATCGATACCGACTCGTAGTCAAAAAAGTCCCGGTCCCGCTGAATGAGACCGAAGCCGCGCAGATGGCGGACCGGGAACACGAACTGATGTACGCGCGCAGGGTTGGCGAGCTGTCGCCAGCGCACCGCGTGCCGGCTGGCGAGCAGAAATCCCTCGGAATCATGGATCGCGGGACGCGGATAGGCCCACGGGCGCCGGTCGCACAGGTCATACATATACATGCTGGAGAGCGGTGCAATGCCAAGCTCATACACGCGCCTGCGAAAAAAGAATGTCGCACGCACCCGGACATGCACGGCACGCCCGGGGCGGATGCGAAATCGGAAGGCCCCGGTGGCGCTGGGACTATTCAGGAGCGCAAATACCGTGAGGGCATGCGCGCGACGCGCCGGACGCCGAATCCAGAATGCGATGAAGTGCGGAAACTCCTCGGGGCGCGGGGCGATGGTATCGAGGGCCAGGGCACGCGCCGACAGCCCAAACTGCTCATGCGACCCCTTGGCACGGAAATAACTCGCCCCGAGGAACACGATCACCTGACTGTTGGGCGCCACCGGCGACCGGTCGGGATGATAACTGTTGGAGAGCACACGAAAGCCCGCATAGCCGACGCTTCGCGGCAGCCGGTGAGGATAGAGACCGGGGGGGATATGAAACAAGGAGCGCCGGAACCGCAGCCTGTGGACATGCCCGGCGGCCAGCACCGAGATCGATACCGTGCGCACGAAGCGGTAGCCGGGGGCGAAGAACTGGAGATGCAGATGCCGTCGCGGCCACAAGGTGGCGGTCGGCCGGAAATGGATACTACGATACTCGTCGTAGGTGAGGCCCGCCAGCTGCGCGATGCGCGGCTGCGGCTTGAAGGGACGCGCCGCCAGTTGCTGGGCCTTGCCGACCACATCAGCGTAATCGAAGGCGTACGCCGTGGTGAGTGCGCCGCCGGCAAGCACCACGGCCGCCATGATCGCCCACCCCCACCCTGTGCCCCGTATCCGCCCCACACCATCCCCTTGCGGCCGCCGCGCCTAGCTCGTGATGGAGTGTGCGCAGAGGCCGCCGCGGCCGACAAGCGACGTTCGGCCCGGCTAGGCGAGCACGCGCGTGAGGGCCGCCGCCAGATCCTCGAGGCGATAGGGTTTCTGGACAGAGGCACCAAAACCATAGGCCTGATACTGGGCCACGATCGGATCGGTGTAATAGCCGGTGGCGACGATGGCGCGCACCTTGCCGTCGCGCGCGCGCAGCCGGCGTACGCATTCCTTGCCGCCCATGCCGCCGGGCACCGTGAGATCCAGGATCACGGCATCGAACGGCCGTCCGTCATGCGCCTGCTCGTAGAGCCGCACCGCCTCTTGGCCATCAGCGGCCTCGCTGACCTCGTAGCCCAGGCGCTGCAACAGTCGCACGCCGATGGCGCGCACATCCCGATCATCATCCATGATCAGGATCCGCCGGCCGTGCCCCACGGCCGCCACCGGTCCCTGGCCGGGGGTGACCACCGCCGGCACGGGGTTGATCCCCGATCGCGGCAGGTACAGCGTCAGCGTCGTGCCCTGCCCGACCACGGAATCCGCGGTCACCATGCCCTGGTGGCGCTTGACCACGGAAAAGGTGACGGCAAGGCCCAGCCCCGTGCCCGAAGGCTTCAGGGAGAAATACGGGTCGAAGATCCGCGCCAGGTACTCCGGCGCGATCCCACGGCCGCTATCGCGAAACGCGATCTCGACGTAATCGCCGGCGGCGAGATCCACAACCTCAGAGGACGCAAGCCTCACATTGCGCGCCGTGACCCGTAAGACCCCGGCGCCATTCATGGCCTCCTTGGCGTTTAGGACGATGTTCTGGATCACCTGACCCATCTGGTCGGGATCAAACTCGATCGGCCACAGATCCTCGGGGATGTCGAGCTCGCAGCGCACCGCCGAGCCCTTCACGAAAAACCCGGTGAGATCACGCGTGGTCTCCCCGATCGAGCCCGGTTTCTTGACCGGCGCCCCACCCTTGGCGAAGGTGAGCAGCTGGAAGGTGAGCTCGCGCGCCCGCCAGCTGGCCCGTTCGGCGTCGGCCAACGCCCCTTGCAAGGTCCCGTCACTGGGCGCGTAGATCTTGGCGAGCGTGATATTCCCAAAGATCGCCGTCAGGATGTTATTGAAGTCATGGGCAATGCCCCCGGCCAGCACCCCCAGGGCCTCGAGGCTCTTCACCTTCATCGCCTGCTCCTCCAGGGCCTGGCGCTGGGTGACATCGCGAAACACCATGATCGCCCCGGTGACCTCCCCATCCTCATCACGGATCGGGGCCGCGGAATCACTCACTTTCAGGACCCGCCCGTCCTGGGTCTTCAAGGCCACCGGGCCGCGCAGATGCTGCACCTCGCCGGTCCGCAAGGCCTGCGCGACCGGCCCTTCGACCGGTGGTCCTTCGGGATCGCGATGGAGCGGAAAAACGCTATCCACGGGCAGCCCGCGCGCCTCGTCGTCGCGATAACCCGTCAAGCGCTCGGCCTCGGCGTTCAAGACCCGCACCCGGCCCTCGTGATCGGTGACGATGACGCCGTCACCGATACTCATGAGCGTCACCCGCCAGCGCTCACGCTCCTCGCGTAGCGCCGCGGTACGCGCCAGCACCAGATTCTCGAGACCGGCATTCAGGCGATCGAGCGACGCGGCATGGCGTTGCGCCTCCTGCATGGCATACACGGCGGCGGCGGCAAACAGCGCGAGCAAAAGGCCGCTTGTGAGCACGATCGTCGGCAGCCCGACTGCGATCTTGCGCACAATGCGCGCCCCGGGGGTCACCTCAATCGTGAGATTCTGCCCGAGAAAGCGCACGTGGCCGGTATGGCGGTAGCGGGTCGCACCGGGGAGCCCGCGCACGAAGAAACGCTGACCATGCAGCCGCACACTGACGTGGTAGCCCTGCCAGATATTGGCGACGAGGCGCGAGAGCAGCCCGCGCGTATCGAATATACCCCCGAGATAACCGATGAAGCGGCCCTGGATACGCACCGGCGCAACCACCACGAAACCGCGCCCGCCCTTGAACAGCGGGATAAGCGAGGTCATCGCCGGACGATTGCTGATGCGCGCGCGCTCGAGCACCAAGGCGCGGCGCGGGTCGGCATCCAAGAACCGGCCGACCACCCGGGGATGGCCGGGATTGGGCACCCGCCATACGACCCGCGATGAGGGCGCGACCCACACGACCGCCTGCAGGCCCGGGACCTGTTGTTGCAAAAGCCGCGCGGCCCCCATGGCGCGCGCGACCGGAGGCATACCGAAGGCCTCCCAGCGGGCGGCCATGCGCGCCACCGCAAGCGGCCTGTGCTCTTGCGCGCGGATCTGGTCTGCGACCCCCTGCAAGACGCCCCCGGTCATGCGCATGAGTTCGTCGTCCTCATAGGTATTCACGGCCACCGTCAACACCACGGTGACCGTAAGCAGCATGGTCGCAGTGACGAACGCAAGCCCCAGGCGCCGCGAGCGCAGCTCGGTCCAGCCGCGTGCCAGCACTGCCGCGCCTAGCGTAAAAAGGGCCAGCGATCCGGGCAGAGACACCTCACGCAGGGGTCGCCAAATCGGCCACAAGGGGCTCAGCTGGCCAACCAGCCCGGCGGCACTCAAGGCCACGAGCAGGGCGCCGGCCGCCGGTCCCGGGGCGCGCGCCCGGATAAGCCCGGCAAATACCGTCGCGCCACTCACGACCATGAGCATCGCGCTGCTCAAGGACGATATGCGCACCGGTCTGTGGAAAAAATGGGGGTGTGGACTGGCAACAACAGCGGATGATTGATGCCGAGATGGGTGTGCACGAGCTGGCTTACGGCCGCGAGCGTACTGTAGAGCACGACCGGCAAGGCCACGAGCACGGCCGACCGGAACAGGCCGCGATAGAGCAACACGAGCCCCAGCCCCACAAGCACCAGCGACACCGCGCCGTTGAACGGCATCGGCGCCAGATGGCCATTCCATTGCACCAACCCCGGGCGCAACGTCAGCCAGCCCCATAGCGCGGCGGCGCCAATGAGGATGTTTGCGAGCGCTGCGATCAGGACGATGCGCGGGCGCAGTGCCGGTGTCTGAGCGGGAGGCACGGGGGTTCACGGATTCCGGGCGGTCATGACAACCCCGGCTATGCTACCCCATCGGCGGAGCCCTGGGGAAGCGACTGCGACCCCTATCCACCGGCCCACTGCATCGCGGCACCCACCCCGTCTAGGCGCGTGGCCGTCTCCCTCCGCGGGCCGCAGGCCGCTCCGTGCCTAATGCCCGCCCACAAAACGAGGATCACCCCGTTTCGCGCGCCCCGCACCGAGCGGATCGGGACCGTAGCGGTTGTCACTGGGGGTCCCGGGCAGCACCAGAAAGATGAACACCGTGATATTGATCGCCACGGTCGCAAAAAGCGCAAAGGTGAGCCCCCAATGACCACCATGCATAAGTGCGCGCACGAACTGCCGCAGCCGATGCGTGGCCAGGGCCGACATCACATCCACCCCCAACGCCGCCTCGCTCAGCGCCGCCATGAGCATGCTCGCCACAAGCCACCAACCGCTGCGGTCGACGTCATGCAGACGCCGGACCTCGGCAGACACGAACGGGAAAAAGGAATAGACCGCGAACAGAGCGACCACCACGGCCAGCAGTCCGGTGGCCAACGATGGCGGCGTGTGAGGCGTCCGGTGCTGCACCAGCAGCTCAAAGGCCACCTCGAGGATGAGGTAGTATAGCGCAAACCACCAGAACTCCGAGCGGCTCGCGCGCCCACGCTTATGAAAGCTTTTGCGATAACACGTCGCAATCGCGTCGATGGCATTCATGCCGCACCCCCGGTTCCCCCCTCCATGCCCGGCCCCTGACGGATCCCGCCGGCCTCGACCGGCACCACCCACGGGGATCACCGCGCCCGCGCTCCTAGCCCCCGCCGGGCGCGCACTGCAGACCGGGCCTGCGCCTGCCGCCGGTGACCACGATCACACGGCACATCCCCGTATCCCGTGACCGTCAACCGCTCATGGGTGACATAGGATCCTCGGTCCAGATTCACGCGCTAATTGCAATGGCTGATATCGCGCGTGGCGTGGGCCGCGCCTGCGCCATCGATGCTCAAGCCGTCGACGTCGTTGCGTGCCCGCATCCGACGCTAGGGCCGTCTGTGGGCGCGGGCGCCACGAGGAACCGTCGCGTATTCGGCATACAGCCCATGATTGGGCGCTCAGCGTCCGCCACCTTCGGCACGCGCAGGCAAGGTATGATGACCATGCGCGCCTGCCGTTCGCCGAGCAATGGCATGCATGTCCCTGCCGGAATCCCTATGGCAAGACCAACGTCCGCACCGACACCCCAGCGCCGCCCAAAGACACCACATACCCCGTACCCCGTTGTGCCCGGGGTTGCAGACCGCTTGGGCACGCCCAGCCCCCCGCTATCACGCGTCCCTCAAAAGAAATAGTCCGTCCGCCATTCGATCTTGTCAATAGGGTACGGCTATGCACGCCTCGGTGTCTACGGACGTCCGCCTCATCTTGCCAGAGGCGGTGGGTGACCGGCCGTGCTCGCCGCTCGCACCACGCGGATGCCCGGACCGCACGCATCGCGCGGCACGCGGCCGACCTGTGACCGGCGTATGCGGGCACGCCGATATGCCAGCCCATGGATCTCGATGACGCGATTAAGCCGGCTCCGCCCGAACCCTCCGGCGTGACGCCTATCGGACCCCGATCATGCGGCGCGACTACCGTATCCGCCCGCAACGGCGCCGCGAACAGGAACGCATCGGATTGGTGGATGGACCTGAGCCCTCGCTCAGGGCGACAGCCACGGACCCGGCCCCCTCAAGCACCCCGCGTTAAGCCCCATACCGCCGGTTACACACGGCCCTCGACCTAATCAGGACGAAGATTTGTCCGGCCCTTTCGAGGCCGGCCCCTGTTCGCTCATGCGCGCCTTGATACGCGCCGCCTGGCGTTGCACCACATCCAGTCCCTCTCATCCGCTACCATCGCTCACCGATTCGTAGATCCATATCACGCCCAGCATGTGAATCAGCCCCACGACTGCAATCGCCAGATACCAGACAAGCGCCGTGGACACGCCGGCGGCCCCCAGACCCTGGCCCATCAGCGACCCAAACAGCGCGGCCATGGGGCCCATGCCGCCATAACCACCCCCGCCCATCCCGCCATAGGTGCCGCCCATGGACCTCAGGGCATCGACGAGATACATCCCGGTGACACTCATATCGCCCATGCCCACCATTGCGAACAGGAAGAGCGCCGCGGGCATGACAATCAACCCCAGTACCAGAAAACGCATGAACACATCGAGCGGACGCCTGACCACGATGGTCACAGCGCGCCGCAAGGCCGCGGTCATGCCGTCCCCGTGCCATAGGCTTGCCAGGGCCAGGGGTGCGGCGAGCAGCAGCACCGCCACCGTCAATGCCAACACCAGCACCGAGGGACCCGCGAACACAAAGGCGAATGCCCCGCCGATGCCGGGGATGCGCGCGAGCAGCGCCAGCAGAAACACCACCAGCCACACCAGCGCATAACCAAGCGCCAACACCACGAGCACGCCGATCGCCGCCAGCGTCACCCGCAGCCCCCCGAGAAACGCGCTCATGAACGAGCGAATCGGCCGATCATAGGCCTGGTCTGCCAGCATCAGACCGCTGCCATTCACACCCATGACCGCCACCACCAGCGCCACCAAGCCAAGGAGCATGGCCACGGCCATTCGTCCCCCGCCGCCCATAGCCATATCCGAGCCCCCGATGATGGCAAGCCCGGCCACTGCGAAACTCCCTGCCAGCATGACCAGTGCCCGCCAGTTGTACAAGGCCTCGTAACTGCGCAGTAGTACACCCAGATTATCCGCCGTCTTTCTTTTCATGCACCCTCCCGTTGTTTTTATAATCCCGATCCTTTGCGTGCGCGTCGCAGACGCCCCCACGAAGAGCGAGACCCTGCCGCTCTGTCGTCTTTACGACAATTCTTATTCTTTACAGAAATGGGAATCCTTGCGCCCAGACCTGTCCTCGTTCATTACATATCACAAGAAACCCTGTCCGGAAAGGGATCTCCCGACTTATGCCAAAGACGCACGAATACCGGCCAAATCCCACCCGATGCAGCGGGCTGGATAGGGGCCAAAGCCCACGGTCTATCAGAGGCTTCTAAAGGCGAGCCGCCAGGAAACGGCCTCGTGCTTTGGGCTGCGATCGCGCGGGAGCGCATCAGGGCTCGCCGCATGGCAGCCGCCGCCCCGCTTTCGGATAGGCCAGGGGAACGTGGCGCGCCCCTTACGGGCCCGCGCTTTGGCGGCCTAAGCGGCCGCCCATCATGCGCTTTGCGCCGAGGGATCAGGTGCGGGCTTCGGTCTATCCGGCCGCGCGCAGGTCGCTCCCCTCGGCACCGCGGCTTCGCGCCCAGCGGTCGTGGAGGCGCACCACCTCGCCTATAACGATGAGCGTGGGCGGTTGGATGGCCTCTTGGGCGACGATGTCGGGAAGGTCGGCGAGGGTGCCGGTGAGGACGCGTTGCCCAGGCGTCGTGCCCCGTTCGATCAACGCCGCCGGGGTGGAGCGCGGCAGGCCGTGGGCCACGAGTTCGCGGCTAATGGTCGGCAGCGCCGCGACCCCCATGTAGAAGACCACGGTCTGGTGCGGCTTGGCGAGCGCCTCCCAGTTCAGGGTCGAGTCGTCCTTGCGGCAGTGGCCGGTGACGAAGACGCAGGATTGGGCGTAGTCGCGATGGGTGAGCGGCAGATGGCCGTAGGCCGCACAGCCGAGTGCGGCGGTGATACCGGGCACCACCTGGAAGGGGATGCCGGCCTCCACGAGGGCGTCGATCTCCTCGCCGCCGCGCCCGAAGATGAAGGGGTCGCCGCCCTTGAGACGCACGACCCGGCGGCCGTTTGTAGCCAGCTCCACGAGGAGCTGGTTGATCCGTTCCTGGGGCACGGCATGGTGTCCGGCGTCTTTGCCGACATCGATGCGCTGCGCCTCGCGCCGGCAGAGCGCGAGAATGGGGGCAGCCACCAGGCGGTCATGGACGACGACGTCGGCCTCCTGCATGAGCCGCAGGGCGCGCAAGGTGAGCAGATCCGGATCGCCGGGGCCCGCACCGACCAAAGACACGAGTCCCACACCGCTGCCTTCCGGCTGCGCCAGCTCCCGCTCGAAGATCTCCGTGGCCGCATGCTCTTCGCCGGCGAGCAGCAATTCGGCGGCCGGCCCCTGAAGGATGCGCTCCCAGAAGCGGCGCCTCTGGGTAGGCGAGGTGATCCGTTGACGGACTTCGGGCCGGTGGCGCGCCATGAAGGCGGCAAGCGCCCCATAGGTCGATGCGACCAGGGTCTCCAGGCGCGCGCGCAGGAGGCGCGCGAGCACCGGTGACGTGCCACCGCTCGACACCGCGACCAGCACCGGAGAACGGTCGATGATCGAGGGCATGATGAAGGTACAGAGCGCCGGGTGATCGACCACGTTGACCGGCACGCGCGCGGCCGTAGCGGCCTGATAGACATGCTTGTTGGTGGGGGCATGATTGGTGGCGGCGATCACGACGCGCGCGCCGGCGACGTCGGCCACCGTGAACACCCGCGCGATATGGGTGATTTCGCCCGCAGCCTTTGCCGCCGCAAGCTTCGAGCACAGGTCTGGGGATACGACCACCACGTGGGCGCCCGCACCCTGGAGCAGACCGACCTTGCGGGCCGCGACCTCGCCACCACCGACCACCAGGACACGGGCCGAGCGGATGTCGAGGAAAATGGGTAAATAGTCCATAAGCGTCTCTTGGCAAAGTTTAGACACAGTCCACACCGCAGGCGCCTTCCAGGCCATACCCCCGTAGGGATACGTTCCCAGGCCTGGCCCTGGGCCGGCCTACCTCGCGAAAGACGTGATGCCTAGCGTAACTGTCACACGCCATACTTTGCTGTGTCAAAAGTGGCGGGTTTCGGCGCGCGCTCGCCCGCTCCCCATGGATGGGGCGGGTTGTCGCGTCCTGATCCATATCCAGGCCAGAAGCCCGGCGCTTGTCCCTGGACTCAATCACGATGGTCTGCGGTGATTCCGAGACCTTGGGCCGCTTGACGGCGGCCCAGACCCGCATGGTTCGGGCCGCGTTCACGCCGGCCGGGCCGGTGTATCCACTGGCCGGGTAGATCCCGCGGGCGGGGATCGATGATCATAAGCTCTACGCCTGCGCGCCGTGCCTTGTCGGCGATCCCGGCACGCCGTTGACAGACGGCCCCACTACCCGTCTTTGTACGTTGTGTCCTGCGAAACCGCGCGCCCTCTGCTCTTGTCGGGCTTATAGGCCTCGCAGGGTCCCGATACTGCCATCGGGGCCGAGAGACCAAACCGCGTACGCCATGCCTGGCCATAGATCTTCGGCACGAGGATCGTGTCGGCGGTCTTTCCGGCAAAGGCCCGACCCGCCCGCCCATCCGCCGCCGCATTGAAGGCGCGCTGGCAGGGTCCGCTTCAGGGTGGGCCTCGCAGAGACGATTGCGCCCCTACGGATCCGCCCTAGGGTAGCGATCGTTTTGCGATCGGCGCCCTAGCTCCCCGGCCTCCATGCCGGGGCCTCTCGCGTACATAGGTGAACCATGCGCGGATGCGCGCCGTCGCCTTGCTGGCGTTGATCGATAGGCACACGGCGCCGACTCACCCGATGTTCACACCGGGCTGGTCCTCACGTATCCGTTCCATCCACGCCATGTCCGCGCGACCGGCGCGCCCGCTGGCGCACCCGTCGCGACCCCAGGCACATGCCTTAGAAAAGTCCGGCAAGCTCCCCGGCCACTTCATGGCTCATGGCGGGCGTCGCATAGGAAAAGCGCAGGCGTGTCCCGGCGGCCTGGGCCACGATGCGATCACGATAGATCATCCAACCATTGATACCCCCGGCCGAACTGCTGACCGAACTATCAATGCCCTGGCTCGCCAGGGTATTGGTGGATGTATAGGCCCCTTTCTGGCGTTGCTCGAGTTGGATATCCACCACCATCATATAATGATTGGTTGGGAAGATCGCCCCGATAATGCCGCCGGCCAGGGCGCCCACTCCACCGCCGATCAAGGCGCCATTGTCGTTGCCCGCCACACCCCCGATTACGGCGCCACCGAAGCCGCCGGCCAAGGCGCCTGCGGCCGCATGCGACGACTGCTCCTTACCTACATAGCGAATATTGTAGAGGAGCATGTAATGCGCATAACGGGGGTTGTTGGTGATACGGTAGCCCTTGGCCGTGAGCTCCTGCACGATGAGCTGACCAAAATGGATGCCCTGGGCGCTCGACGTGTTGTGCCCTTCCACATAGACCACCTTTTTGGCCGGCCCGACGGGCTGTAGGAAGATGCTAGACGACATGCGCGCAGATAGCCGCATGTTCCCGGCCGACAGACCGCTGGAGCTCGTGCTCTGTGGTGCCGGACCGTTGGCCGTGGCGCAACCTGCCAGCAGCGCCCCAAGCGTGAGCACGGGCACGAGACGTAGACCTCGTTGCAACATTATCCCCCCTTTTTCTTGGTTTTTCCCAAATAATAGGCCGATTGATATCATTACTGTTCTGGGCGTCTATGCGCCCACTTTGAGGGAGCGTATAGCGAGAATCCGGAAAAATCAACGACCCTGATCAAAGCTGTTCTGCGGAGGAAGTCTGGCGGCTGCGTCGTGCCCACAGCGGCACAATCGGCACCAAAACCGCCCCCGGCAGCCGAAGACGCGCTATCTGTCGCGTTTGGCCGATCACTCCACTCGGTAACCGAGGCATCCGGACCTTGAGAACACATTTACCGGGTTAGGAGGGTAATACGGTGAAGTGACCGTCCGGCATCCGGGCTTTGGCAAGGCACATGCCTCGGTCCCTGATGGAGTCCGCGCCTTGTTGCCTGCGGCGCCCCAAAAGCCAGGGGCCCCAAAGAGGCCCCGCGCCCGGCAGCACAACCGCGGGGGCCGTAAACCCTATCGGGGCCCATAACCCCCGGGGGCGGCGGTAGCCGCCTCTTGGAGGCCTGCCCGAGGCCCGAACCCGGCCACCCGCAAACCCGCTCTTGTCCTGCGGGGGCCCAGGTATTGGGCGTGGATACGGCCGATCAATCTCGAACGATGGGTCCCTCGCGCATCCCGCGAGGCACACATCAACTCTTGCGGCTCAGGCCCTCCTCCACGGAGCGTACCGCGGCCTGCACGCGGGATGTGAGCTTGAGCTTGCGCAGGATGGCCTTCACGTGGAGCTTCACGGTGCCCTCGGAGATCCCGAGGTCGCGGGCAATCAGCTTATTGCTCTGGCCATCCCCGAGGTGCCCCAGGATCTCAAGCTCCCGGGGGGTAAGCTCACTGAAGGCATGTGAGGCGGTCAGGGCCTGCGGTCCGCTCTGGATGAAGTGCGCGAGCACCGGCGCGAACTCCGGGGCCACCACCATCTCCCCGGCCTCGATACGCGCGAGCGCCGCGACCAGACTATCGGGTTCCATGTCCTTCAAGAGATAGCCGCGCGCCCCGTAACGCAGTGAGGCCACGAGATCGGCCTCCTCGCTCGAGGTGGTGAGCATGACGATGGCCGCGGTCACCCCGCCTGCGCGTAGCGCCTTCAGGGTCTCAATACCGCCGATGCGGGGCATGCGGATGTCGAGCAGGACGATGTCGGGGCGCGTCTCCTGGATGGACCTCAGGGCCTGCTCGCCGTCATTGCTGGTGGCCACCACCTCGATGCCGCGGCGCACGAGCAGGTGCTCGAGTCCGCTTCTGAACAACGCATGATCGTCTATTAAAAACACCTTCACCGCACCACCTCCGCCACCGCCACCGCCCGTTCGGTCACGCGCGCCGGATCGGGGAAGGTGAGCCATACCCGTGTGCCCTCCCCAGCCTCGTGCTCCACACGCAACTCACCCCCGATCGCATGCGCGCGCTCGCGCATGATCGTCTGTCCGAAGTGCCCGTCATCGCGATCGGCGCGCTCGGCCGCCGATACCGGGCCCTCGCCATCGTCTTCGATCAGCACCTTGTAGTCCCCGCCGGCCTCGGACTGCAGCAGCACCCGCACGGTCTGCGCATGGGCGTGCTTGCGGATATTGGCCAGGGCCTCCTGGATCACGCGCAGCACATGGGTCTCGTGGGTCGCAGGCAGGGTCCCGTGCCAATCCTTCTGCACATAGACGGGGATGCCGGTCTCCTCCTTGAAGCGCACGATAGCCGCGTCCAGGGCCGGCAACAGCCCGCCCTCGGCCCCGCCGGCGCGGAAGTTGCGAATCAACCCGCGCACCTCCTTGTGGGCAATCTCGAGCCCGGCGGTAAGGCGCGCAAATTCGGTACGCGTCGCCGAATAGCCATCCGGCTCTATGGTCTCGCCCAGCACCTGGGCCTGGATGCGCAGGCTTGCCAGGGTCTGGGCGAGCGAGTCGTGCAGTTCGTGGGCGATTGCCATGCGCTCCTGCAAAAGCGAGAGCTGGCGGCGCTCGTCTTGCAGGCGCATCTTCTCGATCGCCGCCCCCAGGTGCTGGCCTAGGCCCAGCAAGAGATCCTCGACGTCGCTTTGCCCGATGACGCGCGTGCGCTCCATGAACAGGTTGTAGAGCCCCACCACGCGCCCGTCGTAGCGCAAGGGGATGGCGAGCAGCACGAGGTCCTCCCCGGGAAACGGGTTTTGGCCCCAGGAGGTGCAGCACGCCTTCAGGTCCTGGTCCACGCTTAAGGTCCGGCGACCCACCGCCTGCCCGCACAGGCAGCAGTCGAGGGTCACGCGCCGCTCGTGTTCGACGATGTCCTGGGGCAGGCCGATGCTCGCTACCAGCCGCAGGTGGCCATCGCCGGTCAAGAGCCGCACGATGCCCCCGCGCACCTCGCCTGCGCTATGCAGCGTGAACAAAAAGCGCGGCAGGAGTTCGTCCAGGTCTTGGGATGAGGCGATACCGGCGGTGATGGCGTTCAGGACACTGAGCCAACGGGCGATCACCCGCGAATCCCCGCCCGCGCGCTCCTGCGTCAGGGTCTTCAGGCGCTCCCCCAGGGCGTTCACATCCGAGGCCAGCTCCGCGAACTCGCCTGCCGCCCGGTCCTCGGGGATGCGCGCCGAGAGATTGCCGCTACGCACGCGCATCGCCCAGCAGCGCAAAGAGGCAAGCGGCCGCCACAGCGACCGGACCGTAGCCACCCACAAGATCGCGGCCACCAGCAGCGCGGCGGCGAGCGCGGCGAGCGCCAGATCGTGGGTCAGCACCGGGTGCGGACCTCCGTCGAGGGCCACGGCGACGAGCGCAGTCGCGAGCAGGCCGGCAAGCAGGGTCGGCGCCACCCACATGAGCCACAGCCGCCTGGGCCGCGCCCAACCGCGCGCGGGCGGCGTGCCATCGATACCGCCGCGCCTATCGCGCACACCAACCCTCTGCCAGAAGGACCCTTCCATGCCGACCTCGCACCCAAGCCCCGCCAATACCTACACATGGGCCACTATACCCTTCCCCGTCCCTGCGTTCGAATCCTGAAAACCCCGCCCTCAATCCCTGAATGCGTAGATCCCTGGCCTAAATACCGTAGGCCGCGAGCGCATGAAGCCCGCGAGATGGGCGCTCACCGCCGCCCCCAGTTCTTCCCCATATGAGGGGTGTCCGTAGTCGAGATCGGCAAGCGACCAGAGGCCGCGGCGCGATCGGCAGGCGGCGAGCACCAGGTGCACGAGCTCATCGGCCCCGCCCCCGGCCACGCAGCCCCCGAGCATCTGCCCGGTCTCCTCGTCATGCACGATCTCGATGAAGCCCGCGCTCGCGCCCTGGGCGCGGGCCTTCACCGACGCCCCATAGGGAATATAGACCACCTCCGGCGCAAACCCGGCGCGCTCGGCCAGGTCCTCGGACAGCCCTACGGCCGCCAACGGCAGGATGGAATCGATCACCAGCGGAACCTGGTGATAGTTGCGTCGCCTATGGCCACCGAGTGCCGCGTTCTCACCGGCAATCCGTCCGTCATGCAGGGCCGCGGCCGCGGTCATCGGACCGCCCTTCATGTCCCCCACCGCATAGATCCCGGGCACACTGGTCTCCAGGGTCTCGCGGGTCGCCACGAAGCCCTCGCTGTCGCACCGCACCCCAAGGGCCCGGTAGCCGATGTCATCTGTGCGTGGCACGCTGCCCACCGCCACCAACACACGATCAAAGCGCCCCTCGCGCCCATCCTGAAAGCGTACCGTGACCCCGGCGTCATCGACCTGGGTGGCGATCACCGATACCCCTTTCAGGATCGTCACCCCCGACTCCGACAACCGGCGCTCCAGGAGCCGCGCGGCGCGCTCCGAGATCATGGGCCTTGCCAGCAGCCGGTCGCCGCGGGTGGCGAGCGTGACCTCCGCGCCGAACGCGCGGAACACAAACGCCGCCTCGACCCCGGTGGCGCCGCCACCCAGACACAAGAGCCGCTTAGGCTCGGATGCAAGCAAGGGGATGAGACGGTCGGCGGCCACTACGCGCTCACCGTCTATGGGGCAGGCGGGGAGCGGGCGCGGGCGCGCCCCGGCCGCCAGGATCACGCGCCGCGCCTCGATGGTCGTAGTCCCACGGTCCCCGCTCACGACAATCGCGTGCGCGCTCTGCAGCCGGGCGTGCCCGGCCACCAGGTCGATGGCGAGCGCCTTCAGGCGCTGCGGGAATCCGCGCCGCAGATCGGCGACGAGCGCCTCTTCGTGCGCCATCATCGCCGCAAGATCGCCGCACATGGCCCCGGCCAACCCCCGCCCCAGCAGGCCATGCGCCGTCGCCAGCACCGAGGCCACATGCGCCACGGCCTTCTTCGGCACGCAGGCGCGATTGAGGCAGGCCCCGCCGGCGCCCGCGCGCTCGATCAATACCACCCGTGCCCCGCACTGCGCGGCGCTGACCGCCGCCTGATAGCCCCCGGCCCCGCAGCCTATGACCGCGACATCATAGGGCCTGGACATGGCGGGCCTCGCCCGATGGCATCGACCGCACCCACGACGGCAGCGCGCGCTGCGCGCGACAGGCGCGCACAAAGCCCACGAATGCGGCAGTCCACGGACAGCTCGCCACATCGCGCAGATGGGCATAGCCTGCCAGCAGGTTCTTGTACACGATGCCGTCGCGCCGCCCGACAATGCCCGTACCCCGCGTGACCTCGTAGGCATACACGGTATCCGGGGCGATATTCACAAGATGGGAATAATGGAACTCATGGGCCGGCAGCGGGCCCTGGTCGAGCGCCCCGCGTGCCCACGGGTGCGCGGCCGTGGCCTTCAATCTCACATAACCATGCCCGGCGGGCTTGGCCTCCATGACCGTGTCGGCGGCGATCACGCCGGCCATGGGATAGCTGCGCCCCTCGTAACTCAAACGCCGCGTGAGATACATAAGGCCGCCGCATTCGGCATAGGCCGGCATCCCCGCCTCGATCGCCGTCCGTATGGCCGCGCGCAGGGCGGCATTGGCGCTCAGTTCCTCGGCCTCGGTCTCGGGAAAACCGCCCCCCAGAAACAGGCCATCGACCTCCGGCAGGCGCGTATCGTTCAAGGTATCGAAGAACACGAGCTCGGCACCGGCGGCCTCCAGGGCCTCGAGATCACCGGGGTAATAGAAACTGAACGCCCGGTCGCGGGCGATGCCGATGCGCACATCCCGACCGCCATCGCGCGCGACGGGCCCGCCTTGCGGGGCCCGCCCATCCTCGCCCAGGCGCGCGATCGCCTCGACATCGACCTGCGCTGCGATCGCGCGCCCGAGACGCGCGATGAGCGCCTCGGCCCCCTCCCATTCGCCGCTCGGCACGAGTCCCAGGTGGCGCTCGGTGATGGCGAGATCCGCCGATTCATGCACGGCACCGAGTACCGGTACATCCGTATACGCCTGCAGCACCGCGCGCAACTTCCCCTCGTGACGCGCGCCACCCACGCGATTCAATACCACGCCCGCGATCGCGATCGACGGGTCGAAATGCCGGTAGCCGATGACAAGCGGCGCTACCCCGCGGCTCACCCCGCGGCAATCGATCACGAGCACCACCGGGGTGGCACACTGCGCGACGAGCGCGGCGTTGCTGTTGCTGCCATCGAGCGCCACCCCGTCGTAGAGCCCCTTGTTCCCCTCGATCAGCCGGATATCGGCGCCGATCGCCGCACGCTCGTAGAGCGCGCCGATCTCGCCTGCGTCCATGGTGTGATAATCGAGGTTCTGGCAGGCCCGGCCCGAGGCCGCGGTGAGCCACAGCGGATCGATATAATCGGGACCCTTCTTGTAGGTCTGGACGACGTGCCCGAGGTCCTTGAGGGCGCGCGTAAGCCCTATGGCCACGGTGGTCTTGCCCGAGGACTTGTGGGCGGCCGAGAGATAGAGGCGCGCGCTCATGCGCGCACCGCAGTCTTGGCGGTCTGCGCCTCGGCGGCCGGCGCCGGCGCGCCATGGGCGCTCACCACCTCGTCTGCGAGGCTCTCGGGCAAGAATGCCAGGAGGCGTATGGCGATCAGAACGATGAGCCCGACCACCGCCACGCCGCTTAACGCCAGCACCGTCTCGGGCCAGCGCGGGATGTAGCTGTGCACCACGCCGTCATAGAACGAGCTGCGCACCACCATCCCCGGGAACATCTGGAGCGGATAGGCCTGACCGCCGATGATGAGCACATAGAATTGACACAGCCCGCCTGCCACCACCGCCGCCGCGCCGGCTACGAGCGAGCGGCGCAGGCGCGCCGTATCATCGCGCGCTATGCGGCGCAGCAACAGCACGAGCGGCACCACCCCGCCGATGCCGATCTGCCCGGCCCAGAAGAGCCATGTGTAGATGCCACCGTTCAAGAGTACGAACGATTCGATGCCGCGGTGGCCGGCGATATAGATGTTGGTCAGATGGTAGACCGCCACGAAGTACATCGTGGCGGCCACGAACACCGCCAGGAGCTGCCTCAGATGCGCCAGCACGCGTGCGCCTATCGGCCGCGCAAGGGCCTTGAACCCCGCCACCAGCACGAGCGCGAAGATCGCAAGCCCCAGGGCGAAGGACGTGAGAATAAAAAGGGGCGCCAGCAC
The DNA here is from genome assembly GCF_003333315.1 of Acidiferrobacter thiooxydans. Taxonomy (GTDB): domain Bacteria; phylum Pseudomonadota; class Gammaproteobacteria; order Acidiferrobacterales; family Acidiferrobacteraceae; genus Acidiferrobacter; species Acidiferrobacter thiooxydans. The sequence continues at coordinate 1,231,333 of NZ_PSYR01000001.1, read as the reverse complement.
CGCGGAGTCATAAGCACTACGCGCGGCGAGGAACCCGAAAATGGACCCGGTGCCAGTTGTCAGCACCAGGCGCCACAGGAAGGCGAGCACCCCGACCTTATGGGTATGGGGGTTTAGGCGTCGCTCCATCATGAACCACAGATAGAAGCCGACGATCACCAAAAAACCAGTATAGAGATAGATGTTCCACGCAAAGATCGAACGGAAGTTCGGATACAAGACCGCAGCCAGGATATGCCCGGGGCGGCCGAGATCGAGCACCAAGTTCCACAGACCCCCGATCAGCAGCGCCACCGCCAGAAGCCCGGACAGGCGCGCCAGGGGCTTGTAGAGGCTGCGCCCGAATACCGAGGCGATCGAGGCGACATTCAAGGCCCCGGAGGCGGCGACGATCAAAAACACCGCCAACACATGCGGCATGCCCCACACGATCTGGTTGTTCATGCCAGTCACGTGGTGGCCTTCCGCGCGCATGTAGAGCGCCGAGGCCAGACCCACCAGGGCGAGCAGCGCGCACGCCATCACCGCCGCCACGTAGCCGCCGCTCTTGCCGGCGATCTCCCGATAGGCCACCTTCGTCATCGCCCCTTTGGCCTCGCTGCCCATCGCTCAAATCCCCCGGTAATGCACGCCCGGCCCCATACCGAGGTCGGCGCGTATGGTGGTGGTCGCAACCTCCGAGAGCCGCACCGCGATCGCGCTCTTCGGGTCGTGCAGATTCCCGAACATCATGGCCTTGTGGCCGGCACGCTGACAGGCCGCCACACAGGCCGGCAGCTTGCCGGCCTCGACGCGCTCGACGCACATCGTGCAGCCCTCGGCGGTGCCCTTGCCGCGCGGCGCCCACGGGCGCTGGTCGGTCACGTTGCGGCCCACGAAGGAGCGCGCCTTGTAGGGGCAGGCCATGAGGCAATAGCGGCAGCCGATGCAGCGGTGCTTGTCCACGAGCACGATGCCGTCGGGGCGCCGAAACGAGGCCCCGGTCGGGCACACGTCCACGCACGCCCCGTTCTCGCAGTGCTGGCACATGACCGGAAAGCTGCGCGTAAACCCGGTCCCGGGATCGGTGATCGTGACCTTGCGGATCCACTGGGCGTTGTCCGGACCCGGGTCGTGGGACAACCCGTTGTAGTCCTGGCAGGCGCGCACGCACGCGTCACAGCCGCTCTGGCAGGCGTTGGCGTCGATCAAAAGCCCGTAGCGCACCGGCGACCGGCCCTTGCGCCCGCCCTTGAACACCAGATCCCGCGCGAGCACCGTGACCCCGGGGGCGAGCGTCAAGGCCACCGCCGCCCCGGCCATCTTCAAGAGCCGGCGGCGCGCGCCATCCGGCGCCTCGTCGCCATAGACCTCATCGGCCAACGGCCGGTCGCGTTCGTCGTGGCTCATCGTCCACCTCCGGTACGACCCGCCCGGAACCGGCCGCGCAGCGCCCGCGGGATGCGAAACGCCGCCTGCACCGCATTCGATCCGCCGATGTCGCCCATCTTGAACGGACTCCTCGGCACCGCCGCATGGCACGCAAAGCAATCGAGATGCACGCCCACATAGGTATGACAGGTCGCGCAGAACTGTCCGGGGGCGTTCACCGGGATCGGCAGGCCGGCGGCGGTGTACTGGACATGGCAGGCCACGCAATGCGTGAGCTGAAAGCGTGTGTCGCGCGCATCGTGCCGCACGATCTCCTCGCGCACCGCGCGCAGCAGCATCATATGCGTGCGGCGCATGGTCGCGGTCGGCAGCACGCAGTGCCCGGGGGCTCGCGGGATCACCGGCATGGGCACCGGCCCTTGGTGGGTCGCCCATACTGCCCCCAAAGCGAGCAGCACGGAAAGAATTGCCAGCATCGCCGCGCGAGCGCGCATCTCACTCCCCCAGGCCCATCTGGATATAACCCGCCGGGCAGACATCGGCGCAGATGTGACAGCCGATGCAGCGCGTGTAGTCGGTGGTCACGTAGTAGCCGAGCGCCGCCTGATCGCGCGGCACCTTCTTCACCGCCACCTGCGGGCAGAACACCACGCAGTTATCGCACTCGAGACACAACCCGCAGCTCATGCAGCGCTTGGACTCGGCCACCGCCTGCGCCTCATCGAGCACGGCGATGCGCGTGCCGCCCTCGGCGAACAGCTCGGAGAGCCTGCGCTCCGTACGCTCGATGCGCGGGGTCGTGGGGAAGTGTGCGAGGAACAGGGCATCGGCCTCGATCACCTCGCGATGCGCGCGGTTCTCGAAGTTGTGCACCGCCGCCGGGCTCGTCACCATGCCATCGACGGGCTTTGCATTCTTCGGCAACGTCTCGCGGATCTCGAAATGTCGCTTGTCGACGTGCGGTCGGCGCACCACCGGCTGGCCGTTCAGGAAGGCATCGATCCCTTCGGCGGCCACCGCGGCATGCCCTACGGCGGTCGCGAGCAGATGCGGCACGATGATGTCGCCGCCCACGAAGTGCTTGGGGTACCCTATGACCTGCAGACCGGGCCCCGGGGCGATGGCGTGGCGGCCGTTATCGAGCATCTCAAGACCGGTCATGTCGGCCATCTGACCGATGGCGAACACCACGAGATCGGCCTCGATCTCGATCTCATCGCCGGGGGCGCGCACACGCTTGCCCTCTTTCGTGTGCTCGCAGGGCGCAAAGCGCACCCCGCAGGCCCGGTGGTCGCGGTCCAGGGTCACCGACAGCGGCATGATGTTGCCGATGATCGCGACATCGAGCGAACGCGCGTCCTCGACCTCGCGCTCGGCGGCCTTCAGCTTCTTGGTCGGCAGGACCGATGTCAGGGTCACCTTCTGGCCACTGTGGATGGCCGCCTGCGTGACCATGTCGGCGGTATAGGTGAGCGGCGAACCGTCGGACTTCATCCCCGAGAAGCCGCCGATCTTGCGTGCCACGGTAGTGACATCGATCGAGGTGTCGCCGCCCCCTATGACCACGATGCGCCGCGGCACCGACGGCAGGCGCCCCTCGTTGAACTCGCGCAGGAACTCTATGCCGCCGATGCAGTTCTCGGCATCGGCCCCGGGGATCTCGGGGATACGCCCCACCTGCGTGCCGATCGCCCAGAATACCGCGTCATACTCACGATCGAGCTGCTCGAAGGGAATATCCTGCCCCACGCGCACGCCGGTCTTCACGGTCACGCCGAGATCGAGGATGCGCTGGATCTCGCCGTCGACGACCGCAGGCGGCGTGCGATAGTTGGGCAACCCGTAGCGCAGCATGCCACCCAACTGCTCGCGCGACTCGAAGATCGTGCACGCATGGCCTTTGAGGCGCAGCTGATAGGCGCACGCGAGCCCCCCGGGGCCGCCGCCGACGATGGCCACGCGCTTGCCGCTCTCCTTCGCGGGTTTAGCGAACGTGAAGCCTGCCTTCAGCGCGGCCTCACCGATGAACTGCTCGACGGCATTGATGCCGACCCGGTCCTCGACCGCCCGGCGATTGCACGCATCCTCGCACGGGGCCGGGCACACATAGCCCATGATCCCCGGGAACGGGTTGGCGCGCGTGAGCCTCCGGAAGGCCTGCTCCTGCCATGTGACGCCCGGCGCGGGCTTGTCGAGGCCGCGCACCGCATCGAGCCAGCCGCGGATGTCCTCGCCCGCCGGGCAGCCGTTCTGGCAGGTCGGCGTACGCTGCACATAGACCGGGCACTTGTAGGACCAGCCGGCCTTGAAGATGTATTCCTGCCACGACTCGGGCGTCGTATCCCCGTCCTGGTAGCGGCGGAAGGTGCGGCTCGACTCCGCGGTGTGCGTTTCATTGGCCATGCTCATCCCCTTATATGACGGCTATTCTTTGGCACCCAAAACAATGGCATCCCCGACGAGCTGATGGACACTCACCACCATCTCGCGCGGCAGTCCGTAATACGGCAGCACCTTGCTAAACTGCGTCTTGCAGATCGCGCAGATCGCCGCCATGTGCGTCACCTTCTTGTCCTCGACCACGGCGTTCAGGGCCTGCAGTCTGGGCAGGGCGCCCTTCACGCGCAGCTCGATGAGGTCGTCGGTCAAAAGCCCCCCGCCGCCCCCGCAACAGAAGGTGCGATCCCCAATGGTCGCGGGGTCCATGTCGACGTAATGCGCGCATACCGAGCGGATCACCGAGCGCGGCACCGTGAACTGGCCGCCGGGACGATCCCCCATGCGCGTGGCGCGCGCCACGTTGCACGAGTCATGGAAGGTCACGACCTTGTCGTCGTTGGCCGACATGTCGAGCTTCAAGGCCCCGCGCGCGATCAACCCTTCGGTCACCTCGCAGATGTGCTGCGGGCGCGGGTAGCGCGGGTCAAGGAAGTCGAGCGGCCCTATGAGCGTGCCCCAGAAGGCGTAGGCCACGCGCCATGCGTGCCCGCACTCGCCGACCACGATGCGCTTGACCTTCAAGGCGAGGGCGGCGTCGCGCACGCGCTGCGCGACCTTCTGCATCTGCTCGCGGCTGCCGATGAACATCGCGAAGTTGGCGGCCTCCGAGGCCTGCGAACTCAAGGTCCAGCTGATGCCGGCCTGATGGAAGACCTTGGCGTAGCCTATCAGCCCGTCGATATGCGGCTCCGCGAAGAAATCCGCGGACGGCGTGATCAACAGCACCTCGGCCCCGACCACATCCACCGGGAAGCGCACGTCGACCCCGGTGGCCTCCTTCACATCCTCTTCCAGGCCCTCCACGGTATTGCGCAACGCAGGCTCAGGCAGCCCCAGGTTGTTGCCGATCTTATGGACCTTGCCCAGGATCTCGTTACAGTACTTCTGCCCCACCCCCACCGAATCGAGGATCTCGCGCGCGGCCATCGACACCTCGGCGGTGTCGATACCAAACGGGCAGAACACCGAACAGCGCCGGCACTGCGAGCACTGGTGATAGTAGCTATACCAGAAGTTCAGCACCTCTTCGGTGAGATCGGTGGCCCCCACGAGCCACGGCAGGTAGCGTCCCACCCAGGTGTAATAGCGCCGGTAGACCCCGCGCAACAGGTCCTGGCGCGCCACCGGCATGTTGCGCGGATCGCCGGTCCCCAGGAAATAATGACACTTGTCGGTGCACGCCCCGCATTTGACGCAAGAGTCGAGATAGACGCGCAAGGCCCGCGAGCCGTCCACGAGCTCGCCGAGCCTGCGGATCGCCACCTCCTTCCAGTCGTCCACCAGCGTCCCCGGGAATCCCAGCGCCGCCTGGTGCTCGGGCGAGGCCTTGAAGGGCTTCAAGTGGCTCATGGCCCCCGGATGGAGCTCCGGGGTCGGGACGTAGTCCTGAAGGACCGGGACCTCGATGTCGCTCATCGCACCCCCTCACGCATGGCTGGGGCATGCGCCGGCGGCCGCTCCTCGGCATCGCCCACCGTGACATCCCCCGCGCCCTGTGCCTCCAGGCGGCTCGAATCCACCTGGTTGCGCGTGGGACTGAAGAATACCCCCGGGGCATGCATAAGCTTGCTGAACGGGAAGATCACCATGAGCCCCGCCACCGAGGCCACATGCACCAGGATCAAGGGGCTTAGCGGCAAGGGCTTAAGCTGCAGCGCCATGAGGCCCTGGATGAAGGCCTTGAAGCCGACGATGTTGGCCCGGTCGACGAAGCGCATGAGCGCGCCGGTGCTGGCGATCACAAGCAACAGCGCCAGCATCAGATAGTCCGAGGGCGCGGTCACGAAGCGCACGCGGGCGATCATAAGTCTGCGACCGAGCAGGCCTGCGAGCGAGATGAGCAACACGAACGCCGCGTAGCTCCCGAACGGCGACTCGAGCACCAGCCACTGCGGCACCGGCACGAGCACATAGCGCAGATGCTGGATGAGCACCAGCAGCAGGCTCACATGGAAGAGATAACTCCAGATCCACGCCCACTTATCGCCCCGAAAGAGGCTCGCAAAGAGCACCACCTCGCGCCCCAGGCGCACCGCCACACCGCTGCGCGTGCGCGGCGCCGGCATGGTCGGTATGCGCAACGGCGCAGGCGTCATGGCGTAGATCCCGATCTTGTAGATGACCCCCCCACCAACACCGTGAAGGCCACGTACAAGAGCACCGCATACGCTATGGTCCACGCCGACATGACGCCCTCCTGCTGCCCCTACCCGGAAGCCCGTGCGGCGGATTGGCCCTCGCCGATCCGGCCGCACGCCTGACCCTAAATACAGCCCGTGGGCTTCGGCAGCCCGGCGATCTTGCAGGCCTGCTTGGCCGGCCCGTACGGGAACAGGTCGTAGAGGTACTTGTTGTTGCCCTTGTCGGGTCCCAACTTCTTGCCGATCGCCTTGGTGAGCACGCGGATCGCCGGCGCGATCTGGAACTCGTTGTAGTACTCGCGCAGGAAGTTCACGACCTCCCAGTGATTCGGGGTCATCTCCAGACCCTCGCTTTTGGCGATAATCGCCGCCAAGGGCTCGCTCCAATCCGCGAGATTGACGATGTAGCCTTCCTCGTCGGCCGCTATCGTCTTGCCGTCGACTTCATATGCCATGATGGACTCCTCACCCCGTTGATTGCGCTAAAGCCACGATTGCACGGCCTCGTGCTCGGTCACGAGCCGCACGAACCCCGTGTAATCCACTGTCTGTATCCCCTTCACCAACCGCTCCTCGCTGATCCCGCGGGCCATGAGATCCGGCCCCAGGACATACACCGCATGCCCCTTCAGGCACTCGGCGAGCAGGGCTGCCGGCGCGCTCCCCGCGGTCGCCCCCACCACCGCATCCTCGATCAAAAGCACCGCCGCGCCGGGGGCCAGATGCCCCAGGCACTGCGCGAGCGTCGGGCTTGCGAATGGTGACTTGTTCACGGTATGCAACATCTCTCCCCCGATCGCCTAAAAGGACAGCACCACGTCCTGCTGACTCATGATCGCCGCCATCTCGGCGCGCGATACGACATTCACCGGCACCACGAAGCCGTCCTCGGACAGACCCCGCTCGACCAAGGACTCGCGCTCCACATAGAGCTTGGTGATGTCGTAGTCATCGAGCGCGCGGTAGGTCGGCGAGAAATTCTTCATGCCGATCCCCGAGGGGTCGTTACCCGCCAACACCTGGTAGACGCCGTCGTCCAGAAAGGCGAGGCTCACGTCCTGGTCGAAGGCGGCACTAATCAACACCACCTCCAGGGCCTCCAGGGCATAGATCGTGCCGTAGGGGGCCTTGCGGTTCACGAACAGGAAACGCTTGACGATTCCTGGTGTGTCGCCGTCGTCTTCGCTCATCACCCCTCCCCTTAGTCCCCGAACACCACGAGCCTGTCATTCTGGATACCGGCCTCCACGAGCTGCCCGAGCCCCGAGATCCGGAAGCCCTGGGCGAGATTCTGCTCGCGGATACCGCGCCGTAGCGCCGCCGCCACGCACACCACGAGATCGACCTCGTACTGGCTGGCGAGCTTGCCCCAGCGCTCGACGATCTGGCGATCGTCGCGTGGGGGCTCGGTGAGCGACGAGCCGTTATAGACCCCGTCGTGATAGAAGAACACCCGCGTCACCTTGTGCCCGGCCTTCAACGCCGCCACCGCGAACTGGTAGGCGGAGTCCGAGGCCTGATGGGTATACGGGCCTTCGTTCACCAGGATGCCGATCTTCATCCGCCCCTCCCGCCTAGAAGCGCAGGTGCGCCGAGGCGTTCAAACTCCCCCGCCCGCCGCGCCAGTTGTCGATATGGAACTTCGTGAACGGCAGCCCCGAGAGCTCGAAGAACCGCGGCCAGCCGATACGCTCGATCCACTCCCCGAGGCGCTCCCAGTCGTGGGCATCGTCCTTGTAGGCATGGATAATGGCCCTCACCACCGCCGCCACCTCCGGCCAGCGGGGCGGATTGTTCGGAAGATTGGCCACCGCGAGCTTATGGAAGGTGGGCTTGCTGCGCGCATTGGCGTGCTTGCCACCCACCCAGATCGCGATCTTGGAGTTCTCCGGATCATTGATGAGCATCGGCGGGCACGGCGGATAGCAGGCCCCGCAGCACATGCACTTGCGCTCGTCGATCTCCAGAGACGGCTTACCGTTCACAAGCGCCGGGCGGATCGCCGCCACCGGACAGCGCGCCACTACCGTCGGCCGCTCGCAGATATTGCCCACCGCGTCGTGGTTGATGCGCGGGGGCTTGGTATGCTGGATATTGACGGCGATATCGGCCTGGCCGCCGCAGTTGATCTCGCAGCACGAGGTCGAGATGCGCAGCTTGTTTGGCATACGCTCGTGGATGAACTCCTCGTGGAGCTCGTCCATCAAGGCCTTCACTACCCCCGAGGCGTCGGTCGCCGGGATGTCGCAGTGCAGCCAGCCTTGCGTATGCGAGATCATGGAGATCGAATTGCCTGTCCCGCCGACCGGGAAGCCGGCCTTGCCCAGGGCCTCGATGAGCGGCGCCACCTGCGCCTCACTGGCGACCATGAACTCCACGTTGCTGCGCGAGGTAAAGCGCAGGAAGCCGTCGGCATAGCGGTCGCCGAGGTCGCACAACGTGCGGATGGTATAGACGTCCAACTGGCGCTGGGTGCCGGCACGCACCGTCCACACCTCGTCCCCGCTCATCGCTACATGGTGCAGTACCCCGGGGCGCGGGCGGTCATGCCACTTCCAGGCCCCATAGTTCTTCTTCAACAGCGGATGCAGATAGGGGTCGAGTTCCGGTACCCCCGACTCCACGGCACGGCGTGCGCTCATGACTGACCCCCCTTGTTATGCGCCCCCTGACCCTTGCGGCCCTCCTCATAGGCGGCCACCGCCGCATCCCACTCGTCCATGCGGACGTAGGGATTGGTGCGCGGATGGCTGACCATGTTGGGGTCGATCGGCAGGCCTACGCCGTCCATAAAGTTGGCGAAACCGATACGCTCGATCATCTCGCCGGTACGCTCGTGCTCCAGGGCGTTATCGGCGAAGAACTCCATGACCCGGCGCCCGATGTCGACCAGCTGCTCGTAGTCCTCGTCGGTCTTCAAGGGCAGGAACGGCACGATCACAGTCCCCATGAGGTCCCCGATCTTCAGGGTACGCTTGCCCCCCAGCAGCAACGCCACGCCCCGATCGTCGCCCGGATGCAGGGCCTTGGTCATGACATTGATGCAGTGCATGCAGCGCACGCAGTTGCGATTATCGATCTTCAGGGTATCGTCGTCGGCGAGCTTAAGGCTATGGGTCGGACAGCGCGTGATCACGTTGTCGATGACATAAGACCGCCCGCGCTCCGCCACGAAGGCCTTGACCTCTTTCTGGTCGACCTTCATGTCATCGCGCCACATGCCGATCACCGCCATATCCGAGCGCTGGATGGCGTTCGTGCAGTCGTTGGGGCAGCCTGAGAACTTGAACTTGAACTTATAGGGCATCGCCGGACGATGCATCTCGTCCAGGAACTCATTGATCACGAGCCGGTGGGCGCGTGGCTCGTCATAGCAGGAGTGCTCGCAGCGCGCATGGCCTACACAGGACATCGAGGTACGCAGCGCCGGTCCCGCCCCACCCATATCGAAGCCCATGTCGTTCAAGGCATCGAAGGCCGGCTGCACATTCTTCGAGGTGCAGCCCTGGAACATGATGTCGCCGCTCTGGCCGTGCAGGGCGATGAGCCCCGAACCGTACTCCTCCCAGACGTCGCACATCTTGCGCAACACCTCGGTGGTGTAGTGCATGCCGGGCGGCGGCATGATGCGCAGGGTATGGAACTCGGCGGACGCCGGGAACTTGTCGGCAACCTCGGAGAAGCGCGGAATCACGCCCCCGCCGTAGCCTATCACCCCCACCGTGCCGCCCTTCCAGTAGCCCTTGCGGGTCTCGTAGGAATGCTCCAGCTGACCCAGGAGGTCTTTCATGACCGGGGCATAGGGCTTGGACTCGTCTTTGGCGAGCCGCTTCAAGCCGGTTACAAAACTCGGCCAAGGTCCCCCTCGAGCTTGTCGAGCATCGGGGTCTTCGGCATCTTCTTTCCGTCTGTCATTGCCACTCCTTACGCAAGGGCTAAGGCATGACCGACAGACTACGTAACACCCTCCAGACCGCCTATGCCCCAGAGGGGATAGAATGATTCCGGGAGGGATATCTCGTCAGGGGTAGCTCTAGACCACACTAACTTACGTTCAATACCTTCACGTCACCGCAGTCCGGCGTTGATCTCACTTGACTATGGCGTAGTACAATAAAAAGGGTGGCAGAAAATACAGCAAGCTCCCACAAAAATGCTCCCTGGCCCCTATTTCCCCGCGCACCGCTCCACAACCAGGCCGCACCGAATGTCCCCTCTTATTGTACTCATTCCCGTTTTTCTGCCCCGGGTCATCGGCCGCGTAAAAGAAAAAGCGATCACCATCAGTGCGTATTGCCAGACAACCTGCGAATATACGGTAAAACCCTGCCCCTACCATACCCAACAACAGTATCAGAATCTCCCACTTAAACTGCATCAATGTACAATATGGCGGATTCAGTCGCGGAAAACGCTCAATCTTCCCCAATATCCATAGATAGTAAAAAGTCGGCGCCACATTCAAGAACGCCGTCCCTACCAAAAACCTCCCGCAGGCCCTTCCGTCACCACCAACCATTGCGGCGGTATCAAACGCGCTATAGCTGCGCGCCGATGCGATATTAGCCGCAAAATATAGAGCAAATACCGCTGTAAAAAGTGTCGTGCCGTCCACATTACCCCCAATCAGCCCCTTGACGCTCACGCAAATAAACCCGCCGTGCTCACATGACGGGCCACCTGGGTAAACATCCCCCGGCAGAGCCGGGGGCTTTAATTTGTGAGCCGCTCAAAGCGGCTATAGACATCATGTATTGACCTGCCCGGCCTCAAGCGACGTGGATTAAGCTTGAGGTCGGGAAAACCACCATCAGCTCAGAGCCACAATTGAGGGGGCAGGTCATGACGAAGTTTAGCAAGTACATAGGCTTGGATACACATAAGGACACGATAGCGGTGGCTATTGCCGAGGCCGGCCAGAGTAAGCCGCGCTACTACGGGGAGATCGCCAACACCCCGGAGGCGGTGGCCAAGCTCGTGAAGAAGTTGAGCCCGGCCGGTGAGGTGCTGTCGTTCTGCTACGAGGCCGGCCCCTGCGGCTACGGCATCCACCGGCAGTTGACCCATCTGGGCCATGCCTGCGCCGTGGTCGCCCCCTCGCTCATCCCCGTAAAGCCCGGGGATCGGGTGAAGACCGATCGCCGGGATAGCGAATCGCTCGCCCGCTTGCATCGCGCCGGCGAGCTCACGGCGGTCTGGGTCCCAGGACCCGAGCAAGAGGCGGTGCGCGACCTCACCCGCGCCCGGGAAGACACCAAGGCCCTCGAGCGGCAGGCCAAGCAGCGCCTATCGGCCTTTCTCCTGCGTCATGGTCGCCTCTATGCCGCGGGCAAGACCAAATGGACCAAGGCCCATGGTGAGTGGCTCATGACCCTCAAGTTCGAGGCCCCCGTCCAGCAGAACGTCTTCCAGGAGTACGTCGATACCGTGGCCCATCTCACCGGCCGGGTGGCGGCCCTGGAAGAGGAGATGGTGCGGGTCCTGGACGATTTCTCATTAGCCCCCATCGTGCGCGCCTTGATGGCGCTGCGCGGCATACAGCTCGTGACGGCCCTTACCGTGGTCGCCGAGATCGGGGATCTCACGCGCTTTACCTCGCCCCGGCAGCTCATGAGCTATCTGGGGCTCGTGCCCTCCGAATCCTCCAGTGGCGCCACCACCCGCCGCGGCGGCATTACCAAGACCGGCAATGGGCACGTCCGGCGGGTGCTCACCGAGGCCGCCTGGTGCTACCGCTTCCCGGCGCGCAAGACCGCGCATCTGCAACGGCGGGCCAAGAACACCAGCGATCCCGTGCAGGCCATCGCCTGGAAGGCCCAGAAGCGGCTCTGCGGCCGTTACCAGCACCTGATCCGCGCCGGCAAGATCAAGGTGCAGGTGTGCACGGCCATTGCCCGTGAGCTCACAGGCTTCCTGTGGGCCGTGGCCTGTGCCGTCCAGACGGAGACCCAGTAACCAACATAGCGCATAAGACTTCGAGTATACTATAATTGTCAGTGTGACTGGTAAACTATTAACCATGAGACGTGAGTCTTTATATCAAGGCAGGAGTGGCCCGGTGGGAGAATCCTCGGCCCCCCTATGAGGCGCCGATTCAACCCGGTGACCCTCGATTATAGAGCGAGGCAGCTCCACGACGAAGCGAAGTCAGGCGGTATCCAACCCGCGTATATCAGAGTGATCGACCGTCGTTAACAGCCGCTCGTGCCTTGACTCAAAGACTTACGGACAAAAGGAGCGAAAAGACAAAAGAAAACCCATACCAGTAGTTGACAGGTCAATACATATCAGGGGGTCGCTCACGCGGCCCCGGTTCTTGGGGGCCACCGCACGGTGGCCCATCAACGCCACAGGTTCATTTGGTCCAGGCGCTGATCTTCTTGCTCTTGGTTTCTGATGTACTCCCGGATGGTGGCCTCATCGCGCCCGACCGTGGAGACAAAGTACCCTCGGGCCCAGAAGTGCTGCCCGACGAAGTTGCGTTTCCGTTCCCCGTACACGCGTGCCAGATGAATGGCGCTCTTGCCCTTGATGTACCCGACCACCTGTGAGACTGCGTACTTGGGTGGAATCGATATCATCATGTGCACATGATCTGACATCAGGTGGCCCTCCTCGATCCGGCTTTCCTTGCGTTCTGCCAGATTGCGGAATATTTCGCCTAAGTGCTGCCGCAGCTGGGCGTATAGCGTTTTTCGGCGACATTTCGGAATAAACACCACATGATATTTGCACTCCCACTTCGAGTGGCTTAGGCTTTGGTACTCGTCCATCGTGAAATTTCCTCTTCGTTAGCTTGGCGGCTCACGAATGGGAGTTTCGTCGATGGACTCCCCTATTTGTCAAACTTTTACTGCCTCCCCGGCAGAGCCGGGGGGGCTCCCTTTGTAGGCTAGCTCGATCTCATTTTCAATTTCAAAAACAAATATCCCGCCAACGTAAACCCATCCGTCACATACCCATCTGTCACCTTCCTCTCGAATTCATCGTAGGAGCACAACACCACGCGCGTGACTTCATCCGTATCCAGACGCTCAGCCCTATTTTCTTTTGCCACACCGAAATACACATCCACGACGCTCGTCAAAATCGCCGAATTCGGTCGCACCTTCCCCAGGTATTTAAGATCTCGCTCCGATACACGAAACCCCGTCTCCTCGAACGCCTCTCGAACTGCACATGCGGCACTTGTTTCCTGCCCTTCTCCGTACCCTCTCGGAGTCGCCAAAAGTACGCACCCGGCAGCTACTCTGTACTGTTCTATCAGGACCAGTTGGCCCTGAAACTCGATAAACACAACCGCTGCATTATGTGCCATCGGCTCGTCAACGTAATGAAACTTGCCTTTCCTAATTACCCTAAACCACTGGTTCTTATATTCCACTATTTCTTGATCTCCACTCCTATCCATTTTGCCACACCCCTCTCCATCCTCGCCCAAGTCGATATGCCTTCTAGGCCCGCTCTTGTCTTCTCAGCCATTGCCTCCGCGAAGTATTCCGTTCCATATTCCTTCGCCCAGCCCAAAAGTCCTGAGAGCCCGCCTGAATGAACGAATTGCGCCATTCGAATCGCCTCCCGCGCCACCTCTATCGGCCGATCATAGACGCGGGCGACCAATACGGTCGTCAGCAATGCAGGCAGCTTCAACCTTCGGATGCCGTCACTTGCGAAAGCCTCACCGCTTCGAATGAAAAGCGAGTTATACGCCGGGTCCACGAGTTCTACACGCAAAACCCTTGCCGTATCGGCATCGTTCGCGAACTCCTCGCCTATATGCCGATACCAGTCGGAGCGCGAGGATAGTCCGGCACGGCCCACTAACCGTGCCAGGAATTCCTCACTGATTCCATCCGGCATTGTCGCATCCCTGTAGCCCTGTACACGCCCCGCTATTTCTTCTGAAAGCGCTCCTGGCATCAGCACTATGCGCTCATGTTGCGCCTGAATCTTTTCCAGGAAAACGTCTATACGCGCCAGCCGTGTCTTTATAGCCTCCAACTGACTAGGTGCAAGATCTCGCTTCTTCTTGACATCGGTACCGTCTGATGTTGGGATATGCATGGAAAATCACACAGAACAATCAGATAGACTCCTTTCTGGAGATGCACCTTGCGACAGAATGATGCCCATTTTTTGGATTCATGCGTTTACGCTACGAGATCATCGAAGCGCTGAGAAGTATACTTTTGTGAGACTCTTGCGTGGTATACCACAATGACCTTTGTATTGCCGATTTTTAAACACCATCAACCTGTCCGACGCAATCCACACTATCCCCTACTTTTCTTGCATATCCCTAAGAGCGCTGGCACTAGTCTGGCCACTGGTATTCAGAATGCCATTCATCCCAATTCATCGATTATAGGTGGTTTAGATGGTATTTTGTTTGGGCATTTTACTGCCTTCTCGGAATTCTCTTCCATAGAGGCGTCTCGCGTCTATGTAGGGCAGAATCATCTTCCCGCACAGGCCGATCTTGTGACCGGACACTTTTCATATAGCCACCTAACTAAAGTCTATCCCCGCGGGCAGGTAATCACCATTCTACGCGAGCCAACATCGCGTCTCCTTTCTCACTGGCTATTTTGGCGAAGTCACAACCGCGATGAACTGGCGGGCGTTGGCAGTTGGGCCGACATTGTTCTGCGAGCTTATGATCCACTGGGTAAATTTCTAAATGACAGAGATATCTATTGTCAAACAGACAATCTCAGCGTGCGCATGCTGCTCTCACCACATCCACTTATTCCTGTCCAAGATCCGATTGATCCTCATAACGATACACAATTATTGATGGATGCACAGAAGAAACTAAAACGATTTGCTTTTGTCGACGTGCTAGAAAACTCGGATATGGCGAAAAACCTACAAGACTGGTTAGGAGTGCCTTTTCAGCTTCCGCACAGCAATGCCACTAGACAAATAAATATCCGGACCAGTCTTTGCGGGGAATTGGATAGTGAGACATTATCGCTACTGGAAACACGCACTCGTTTAGACCGGGTACTCTGGCATGAGATCGTGCGCCGCCAACAGCCAGGTATCAACTCGCACTCTTTGGAGCGTAATGCCATCATGCGCAGTTTTTCTCGTAGCGAGCGACTTCTCACGGGGGGCACGTAAGGTCTACACGATACCGCATCGGGCGGCATTGCACCGTTTCTGCCAAGCGGTCCCCTCGGCAGCAATGGCCGCTTGCTCCCCGTCACGGCGGGCCACCCACTGGTGTGAGGGGATACTGATTTCCATCTCGGCCATATTGAGACAGCTCGCACGCTTCGGGGTGTAGTGGAAGTCAATGCGGGAGAGGAGACGCTTGGCGGCCGCCACCCGAGCATCTCGTCGAAGCTCTCGCGGAAATGGATAATGATTGCCGGGTTCAATTCGATCACCCCTCGTTGCCCGCTAGATCGGCCTCGGGCAGAATTACAGTAAGTAGTTTCTGTGTGCTCTGACGCCACGTAAGCAATGGCATATTTTCGGATGATGGCGCTTTGTCCTGCGCATGTCGCGTCAGCCAGTCTCGGACTGCCTTGGCCAAATCCTCAGGAGTGAGCCCGGTGAAATAGAAAGCGTAATTACCTGCCACCTCACGGAAAACAGGGATGTCGCGGGCGATGATGGGTAATTTGTATTGTGCGGCCTCAATCAGCGGCAAGCCGTAACCTTCGCCTTCGCTAGCCGCGATCAAGCAGGTGCTGGCTGCGTATACCTTTTCAAGGCATTCATCGCTGATACCCTCCAGCCAGAAGAGCCGTTTATGCAATTCAACGTGCGTTTTCAACTGCTTAATGAGCGCCTCAACCATCCAGCCCTGCTTGCCGACGATCACAAGATTAACATCCTGTCCCTGCGCCCATAACTCCTCGAACGCAGCGAGAGCTTGAGCATGCTTTTTCCGCGGTTCAATGGTTCCTACCATCAAAAAACTGGGCCGATCTGCCAACTGCGTCAAGCAGACATGGGCTTCTTCAAGTATGCCCTTGGTCGGTTTCGACTGGTCCATATCCGCGCCCAGATGAAACCAACTGATTGAAAATTTACGTTGTCGAGTGAGGCCGTTTTTCCCAAGCCATTCTTTTAGCTCATCTGCTACCGCCTGAGAAATACAAATGGCACCATCGTTTTCGGCCACCACCCTTAACCAAGCCAGATGCGACTCCTTTGCACCGGCAGGAAAGGCTGTGGGGAGGAGAATCGGCAACAAATCATACACCACGAATTGCACCTGTACCCCGTGATTACGCAGTTGCTGATAAAACGCCTGCCGCGCTTGCACCACTTGCGGCTGCAAGTCCAACCCTAAAAACAGATCGCCAGACTGAAACTCTACCGGATCGTCTGCCAAAATGGTTTCCGGGCATTCTAAGAAACGCAAGGTGAATTGACGGGCATAGCGGTAACCATAATCAGCAGTCGCATAGATAGGTTCCACTCGGTACCCGGCTGGCGGATGAGCGAGCAACTGTTGGAGGATGCTGCGTACCACACGCTGAATACCGCTTCTTGCATCGCGTTCAGCCAGTTCTGAAATATCCACCAACAATAGGTGAGCCGACTTTTTTGGTCGATTTCGCGCCATACACATAGCCAATGCCTGCAAGCTCGCATCGTCCGCGTCGTGAGGCAGTTCCCCGACCTGCGCCATGGCCCCGAAATGACCAGCGTTTGCCCGGCCATAAACCTTTTCCATTGTCTCGTGATATTGCTCAGCGCAAGCGCGTGGGGAATGACGGGTTAGGATGGTCTGCCGTGCCCTTTTACCCATTTGCATGCGCCGCGTGTCATCAAGCCACAAGGTTTCCAGCGCATGAACTAACTCGGCGTTACTAAATTCGTCTTGCAGCATCCATACGGCATCTTGCGGTAAATGAGCCATTGAGCCATTGGCATTGACGATGGTGACAAGTCCATAATTCATGCAATCGAGCACAGTACCCGAAGTTTCTCCTCTCGACAGGGTACGCAACTGTACGGAGAGATCCGCAGCGGCGAGATATTGCCGATAGGCGATAGTATCGGCCCATCCGGTAATATGGATTCGTTCACTACACCCACTGCGGCGGATGGCGGCCATAAGGCTTGCACCATAGTCGCCGTCGTGATTCTCTCCCACGAATATGAGTTGGCAACGCGTATCATGCGCCAGTGGCGAGGCGAGCCAAGCTTCAAGTAACCGGTGGTTAAGTTTGTGACGCCCAAGAACACCAAAGCTGCAAACGACAAAAGCAGCTCCCGGTAGTTTCAGGTCCCGTCGGGCTTGCCAGCGATCAACCCCATGTACAGAGCTGCGCAAATGCGGGATGATTGCCCAGTCATCCGCAGCGCCTGACCCGTACCATTGTTTGGCGAGACGACAGGAAAAATCACTATGAACGATGACGCCTAGCGCGCCATCCAATACCTCACGACTACAGGGATAATCCCATATTACCGATTCGTGGTTATCCCGCTTGATACGCTGCTCCAGTGCTGCATACCCATGGCTGTAGTAGAGTGACCGCGTCCAGTATCCTGGGCGTCTTCCAGTATGGTCCAGCCAGTGGACGACTCCGGAGAGAAAAAAGTCGTGCAGCACCACCACACCCGGCACAATCGCCAGTAAGTCGAACATGTGCTGATGGAAGTGCGAGTTACCAAAATGGTATAGCACCCGGTCGTATCGGTGGACGTTCTCGCTTAGCCACGTACTAGTACGAACGGAGAACAAACTCCGAAGCCATGCGGGTTGTACCGTTTCCTGATCGGTGATGATCTCGATATCGTAAAAGCGGGATAACTCAGGCAGCAACTCGGAACTATAATCACTAATGCCGCTTCTTTCCGGCGGCAATGGCGAGACATAAGCGAGCTTGGGGCGAGGCATGCTCTGCGGAGGGATGGCGGCGGGTCCGATTTGACGCGCATCCAGCGCCTCCAGCGCAGCAATGGCACACCGCGCACTGTCGTCCCAGGAAAAGCGCTCTGCCTGTTGCAAACCATGTGCGACGAGTTGCCTCCGGAACTCCTCATCCGTCAAGACCCGCGTGAGTTTGCTGGCGATGCTCGTGACATCGAAGGGATCGAACAACGCCTCTTCCCAACCCACCACTTCTGGAAGGCTAGAGGTATTGCTGGCAATTACCGGTGCACCACAGGCCATGGCCTCCAGGGCGGGCAGGCCAAACCCTTCGTGCCAACTGGGGAAGACAAAACCCGCACAAATATGATAGAGGGCAATCAGATCGTCTTCTGGAATATAGCCCGTGAGCACGACTGCGTCGGCGGCTAAATTATGTTTTCGTGCATGCTGCATGACCGTCGCCCTAGCCGCTTCGTCGATCTTACAGACAATCGCTAACTGGTGGCTTTTTCGCAGAGCTTCTGGAAGCAGAGCAAAGGCGGCTATCAAGCCTTCGATATTTTTGCGATGGTCGGCGCCTCCTGTGTACATCACGAAAGGCTTGGTCAGACCAAGGCGAGCACGAGCACCAACGGCAGTTTCCGTTGGAGTATCCCTCTGCCTAAACTGAGGGTCCACCGCCGTCCCCACATTTACTACCTGTTTAACAGGGAAACCGAGGTGGTCTATGGCTTCCTGTCCCGCAGATGCGGAGATAGCCAGCAACAGATCGGCCCGGCGTAAGTGGCCTAGCTTAGCTTCATACCATTGCTCAACCACGGCATTTTCCAGATATGGCCGGCGATAGATGAGCGGGATCAGATCATAGAGGATGACGGCAGTCTGGATGTGGTGCAGAACCCCAACGCTGGTCACAGCGTTATCCCTCAGACCTTCAAACAGGCTGGTTACCATAATCACATCTGGCTTCAAGTCGGCCAGGAATGCCTCACGGATAATCTCCGCCGCCCGGCGACGCCAGCTATTGGCCTCATCCATCATGTGCACAGGCGCAGGAGAACACCACGCGCAGATATTCTTCTGTGGCAGGAGGCCATCAAACTTAGCTCGGATTGGTTCGATGGTTTCAGGAAATAGGTCGTTGAGCATAAGGAGAATTTCATGCTCGCCCCGGTTACGTACAATGGCTTGCGCGATTGCAATTGTATATCGACCGATGCCCCGTAAACGGTTTCCCGTCTGCGCGCCCTGCATATCAATGACGATGCGCATCAGCTATTTCCCTTCTGATGACGCTCGATGGCAGTTTTAAGATTAGCATAGATCTGACGGGCGTAAGGGGTAAGGTGCGCGACAACAACTGGCCCGCTTGGGGGTTGATCCGGTAGCATTGTCGCGCCGCTAACGACTCGAAACAGCCGTGATCTTAAACCAGGAAACCAGTTTAAGAGGGTTAAGGACGCTTTCTTGAGCCACGGGCGCCTACGGATGTAAGATGCGGCATGCTGGATCAAACTTTTCGCTCCGGACTTCCAAGGATTCGCGCGTAAGCCGCGCGCGACCGAACCAAGGCAACGCAAGGGTGTGGTAAAACGCGAGGAAGTGCTGTTCAGTAAAGCCGTGGCGCGAGCTTCGGCCTGGGTGGCGCGAGCTTCGGCCTGGGTGGCGCGAGCTTCGGCCTGGGTGGCGCGAGCTTCGGCCTGGGTGGCGCGAGCTTCGGCCTGGGTGGCGCGAGCGCTGATTGAACCGTCGTAGCGTTCAGCTAAGATGTTAAGAGATAGTCCATACTCTTGGTTAAACGCCCGGTCGAAAAGCACCAAGGTTTCGTTAGGCGCCGCTTTTTGCGCAACGACTGCATAGTCGGGACTGGCCCCCCGCAGCACATCGTTCAGAGTCGGTGATTCGTTTGCCGCCAACTCCTTGGACTCCTGGAGGCGCAAAATCTTGGTGCGAACAAACCCATAATACTCCGGCAAAAAGGAGAGTAGTTGAGGAGGTATCGGCCGCAAATGCGTCGGATCTAGCCAGAAATTACAGGTGGCAACGACGATATTTTCGGGGTTTGGGGTCTCCATAATGAGTAAACCGCCCGGCTTCAATACACGAAGTGCACTGGAAACCACCGTACGCAGCTGATCAAAAGAAAGGTGTTCGACGACATGAAAGGCGGAGACGACAGCCTGGCTCTCGTCCGGGAGCGTAGCGAGATAAGCGACTCCGTCGCCCTGCTGTGCAGGTAGGCTTCGCTCGCGGCAGCTTTGCAGCATTTCCTCATCTTGGTCAATACCGAGTGGTGAACAAGCCTCATCCAACAGGAATTCGAGCCATTCGCCTCGGCCGCAGCCCAAATCAATAGCGGGGGGGCAGGATAAATAGTCTTTAACGGCAAGATAAAAGGGCCGTAAATAGCAAGACGGGCCAATATCAAATCCCTTGGACCGCGGTACTTCTCCTCAAAAGCCCTGTAAAAGTTGTCGCTCATCGATAGCACCCCAATCCGAGTAGCCGCCATGCGCCCCGAAATTCCATTAGCAAGGCGACAACTCGAGCCTTTCCTGAATAGTAACCTGCCACTAAAGACCGACACCGACCCACTTTTTTAGCCATCTACCTAGAAAAGTGGGACACCCCAACAAAGAAACGCTACTGGCAAGCCACCAGGGACGCGTTCACGTCTCTGCTTCTTCAGATCACGGCCAAGCCCTACGCGCCCAAAACCCCCCAGGTCTACCGGCTATCACCCCAATCGCGCTCCCTTTCTGCCGTAATGAGCTTGGCAATAACGTCCTTTACACCAGACGTGGCGCGCCAACCGAGCACCCTTGCCGCCTTAGCGGGATTAGCGCATCCCACCGCCACTTCCGTAGGTCGCAGTAAATCGTTATCTATCACCACATGCTCCCGCCATTGCCGATCCACATTTGTAAAAGTGATGCCCACAAACTGCTCCAGAGAGATTGTGTGACCGGTGGCAATCACATAGTCATCAGGGTTCTCTTGTTGGAGCATCCGATACATGGACTCCACATATTCTGGGGCCCAGCCCCAATCCCGCTGGATAGATACGTTACCAAGATGCAGCTTCTCGTCACTGCCCGCCGCAATGCGGCAGGCCGCTGCCACAATCTTTCTGGTGACAAACCGATCCGGCCGGAGTGGCGACTCGTGGTTAAATAAAATTCCGGTACAAGCATAAAGGCCGTAGGCCTCACGATAAGTGGCCACAGACCATGTGGCGGCCGCTTTCGCGACCGCATAAGGACTTTTGGGCCTAAAGGGCGTTGTCTCGTCGGCACACTCGCCTTGCGTATCCCCAAAACACTCACTGGACCCAGCGTGGTAAAACCTTATTGGGCGGTCACTTAACCGCACCGCCTCCAGGAGATTCACGGTTCCCGTCGCAATACCTTCCCAGGTCTCCCGCGGCTCCTGGAACGAGAGCCCCACTGAGCTTTGGCCCGCTAGGTGATAAATTTCATCTGGCTGAACGCGTTCCACCACATCGCGAATGCTTTGGGGGTCCACAAGCACCATAGACTCTATCTGGACCTGATCGGCAATCCCCAAGGTGGCCAGATTGGCGATCCTAGCTGTATGCCCCTTTCGTGACGTACCCCATACCTGATAGCCCTTCCCGAGGAGCAACTGCGCCAAATAGGCCCCGTCCTGTCCCGTCACACCGCAAATCAAGGCCCTCTTTTGAGTCACAGGCCTACTCGTGGTAATTATAAGACGGGTAACCGTGACGGCGAATCAGATCATCACACTGTGCCGCCTTGAGATCGGTTCTGGCCATCTCGCGCACCAACTCCTCGAAAGAGATCTTGGGCACCCACCCCAATTTGGTGCGCGCGAGGCTAGCGTCCCCCAGGAGGGACTCCACCTCGGACGGCCGAAAGTACCGCGGATCCACCGTCACAATGACAGCCCCCACCGTCAAGGGGTTTACCACATCCTTTGGCAGGCGATCGGGGTCAAGGCTTGCGACAATCCCCTTTTCCCCTAAGCCTTCGCCTTCCCACCGTAACCGAATTCCCATCTCAGCTGCTGCCGCCTCGACAAAGGCGCGCACCGTGTATTGGGTTCCAGAGGCGATCACGAAGTCTTCGGGCTTTTCTTGCTGGAGCATCAACCACTGCATCTCGACGTAATCCTTGGCATGCCCCCAGTCGCGCGCCGCCGACAAGTTCCCCAAATACAGGCGTTTCTGTAGACCTAAGACGATGCGGGCCAAGGCACGCGTGATCTTGCGGGTCACAAAGGTCTCACCCCGAACCGGCGACTCGTGATTAAAGAGAATGCCGTTACAGGCATAGAGGCCATAGGCCTCGCGGTAGTTTACTGTGATCCAATAGGCGTACAGCTTAGCCACCGCATAGGGGCTACGCGGGTAGAAAGGCGTCGTCTCCCGCTGTGGGACCTCTTGCACCTTGCCAAAAAGCTCTGAAGTGGACGCCTGGTAATAGCGGGTCTTCTTACCCAGGCCCAGCATCCGAATGGCCTCTAGTATTCGCAAGGCGCCAAGACCATCCGCGTTAGCGGTATACTCAGGCTCCTCGAAACTCACGGCGACATGACTTTGTGCCGCCAAGTTGTAGATCTCGTCGGGCTGGACCGCTTGAATGACGCGCTGCAGACTTGAGGTATCGGTGAGATCGCCGTGGTGCAACAGAAACCGGGTATCCGATTCATGGGGGTCTTTATACAGATGATCCACGCGCGCGGTATTAAAGAGCGAAGACCGGCGCTTCAAGCCATGGACCTCATAACCTTTGTCTAAGAGTAACTCGGCCAGATAAGCCCCATCCTGGCCGGTCACACCGGTAATCAATGCCTTCTTCATCGTACCCCTTTTTTTGTTCTATCCATAAACCGCCCCTGCGATCGCCCATGATTTTTGTCGGTGCCTCTTTAAAGGCGAGCCGACTCCTTTCTGCCCCTGATCTATCCTGCTTGGCGGCCGACCAAAGACATTATTTTTCGTCTCCAAAAACCGCTCCCAAGTCCCCGGATGCTGCCACAGCGGTTCCTCTTTGTCAGCAGAAAACTGGTGAATGAGCGCAATCCACAGATATCCTACCATCAAGGGCATCGTGCACACCCCTTTTCACCTAACGCCAAGCTCCCCCGCTTGCACCAAAACGGTACGCAATTGTCGCCCCGCCTCCTCCCATCGAAAGAGCCGCGCCCGCTGAAAGCCCCGCTCCCGCAGAGTCGCTCGCAACGCGGTATCCTCTACAATCTGGATCATGGCCGCGGCCAATCCCTCTGTATCCCACGGATCAACATAGAGCCCGGCATCCCCACAGGCTTCGGGTATCGCGCTCGTAGTCGCGACCACGGTCACGCAACCGCAGGCCATGGCCTCTAACGGCGGCAGACCAAAGCCCTCGTAGAGCGAGGGATATACAAGGGCCGATGCCCGACGGTAGAGCCCCGGGAGGTCTTGGTCTCGCACATGGCCCAAAAGCTGCACTTCGCCGGCGCGCACCATCTGCTGAAGGGTCCCCGCTAAGTCGTCCATCTTCCAGCCGATTTGGCCCGCGATCACAAGCCGATATTCGGCTCTCATACGCGCTGGCAACTGGGCATACGCCGCCAGTAAGCGCCCCAGATTCTTGCGTGGCTCAAGGGTGGCCAGAAACAGAAAAAACGGCCGACTGTCATTCGGCAAGGATAGGGGGCTCACGCTTTCGTGGGGATCTCCATTTGGCGTAAAGATATCCCGGACCCCTGGCGCAATAATATGAAGCCGGTCCCGGACGTCCGGAAACTCCCGCACGATCTCATCGGCGCTGAACTGAGAGATAGTCAAAACTGCGGCGGCGCGCGCAATACTCTTTCCTAAGTGTTTAAGAAAAAGCCGGAGTCTTTCGGCCGGATGGGTCTCGGGAAAGCGGATATGGGATAGATCATGAACCGTGATCACGGTCGGCACAGCCAGCGGCGGAATCAAAAAACCGGGGGCAAAAACCACGTTGGGCCGATGGTAGCGGGCCAAAGCACGGTAGGCCAAGGCCTTCACGCCGTAGATCAGGGCCTGACCCCCAGGGAGACCCGCACGAATGGCCTCGATCCGACCTCGGGTATCGGCGTTCAGGGGCACAGGAAAGTCCCGCTGCCAACGCCAACCACAGGCGAATATCACATCCGTGTTCAGGTCCTGACTCAGTTCTCTACAGAGCTCATGCGTATAGCGGCCCACACCAGTCAACGGCCGGTACAGGCTGCATGCGTCCACCGCGATCTTAAACGTCACTCCGACTCCGTCCATCCGTCAAAACGGCTTGCCCGCTTACGCGGCAAGCATAGTGTCTATTGCTTATGGGGCGACTGCGTCTCAAGGGGCCAGAAGCCCTCCATCAAGATCGCCTCGCGACCTCTTCTAGCGCCTGAAACGTCAGTTCGGCCGTGCGCCTCCACGAGAAAGTCGCCGCGCGAGCACGGCCCCTGGCGCTCAATGTCTCACGCAAACCTGGGTCCTTAAGCAATCGCTCCAAGCCCGTACGTATCGACTCCTGATCGAGGGGATCGACCAAGTACGCCGCATCGCCTGCCACCTCGGCCGTTGCCCCCACCCCGCTCGTAAGCACCGGCACCCCCACGCTCATAGCCTCAATCACCGGGAGCCCAAAACCTTCATAAAGCGACGGATAGGCCAGAAGCATCGCTCCTTGCAAAAGCTCACGCAATCGAGCCTCCTCAAAATATCCCAAAAACTGCACTCCGTAGGCCTCTTGTGTCTCTCGCGCGCTCAACTCCCCCATCATCCAGCCATCCGGCCCCGCCACATACAAACGAGTCCGTCCGCGGATCGCAGGCGCAAGCGCGCACCAAGCACGCAGCAGGCGCGGCAAATTCTTGCGGGGCTCAAGGGTGCCGATCGCCAAGACGTAGGGCTCCGGACTCCCATCCGCCGCCAATCGGCCTACGACCTCGCCACCAAAGGCTCGTGGACCTAAGAGCGTCACACGAATCTTCTGCGCAATAGCGGGGTATAGGCGCGCAATGTCGGCCTTCGTCGTCTCAGAGATCGCAAGCGCGACGCGCGCCTTCGCGAGCGACCAGCCGATCACGGTACCAAAATACCAGCGCTTCACCCGCTCGTGAACAGCAGGTAGGGTTTGGAAGGTCATATCATGCACGGTCACGACACACGGACAACGCGACAACACGGGCACGACAAATGTCGCGCCCCAATGCACATCGCAGCGAACACGGGCCACCGCGAACGGCAAAACCAGATGCTGCCATAGGCTGCGAACGCCCCGGCCATCGGGCGCAAAATGATACTCAAAGCGGCTATCAAGACTCAGTTCATCGAAATAGTGCTTGGTTTTTGGGCTTACGAAGACATGGAAATGGGCCGTGAGATGCTTATCCTCATTCCATATCCGCAGGATTTCCAAAACGTAGACCGCGGTGCCGGTCTTAACGCGGCCGAGGCCCGTCGCATCTACCGCAACAATAAGTGGCATCAGGCGACTATCTTAACAAGGGAAATTGACGGGCTAGGCTCACCGATCCCGCCGCGAATGACCCTTCTTTTTTGGTAGCGCTGCAATCCCATATTAAACCTCACCCTCTCCCGTTCATTCCCTCTATCTGGCCGACCAGGGGGTCAAGACACAACCCCCCCATAGCCCCATCGCCAGCCCCGCCGCCGGTTAGGGGCCAAGGGTCAGTGATCGCTTTCGGGGTCCCCGCAGTAACCCCTCACCTAAAAGAGTGCCGAATAGGGTCCTAACCAGCGCCCACAGCCCATCGCTCCAGAGACCGCTCATCCAAGTGGAGCACCGGTGGGGCCCGTGGCCCCCCCACCCACCAGGAGAATCTCCGGAGGCTTGCCACCCAATAGGCCTAAATAGGGAGCATCCTAGAACCCAAACCGATTGCGTCTCGCCACCCCATTGCCACCCCCACGCCTGTCACTCGCTTGATCTCTTACGGTTACAGGACGCGAAGCTCAGCTGGATTCAGCTCATCTGGCCATGCGCAATACACATGCTGGGCAAAACGTGACATCACCATAGCAAGCCCAACGCAGACGAGGACGCTCCTCTGCCTCACATCCAGCTAAGGACGCATCCCCCACGCCTTCGATCACGTTATCTCGCCCTCCCAATGGATCCCGTCCTTCGTCAGCGCTTATTCACCCATCAACTCCACCACCGCTGATATCCATTAACCTATCAACTCGTAGTCTGTAACATGGTCCCTCTCTATCATCGTCGGCAGACGCAACAGAGTGAAGACCGGCCCTCATTATTCACGGCTATTGCCGCGCGGCTACCTGAGCACGGTCATCTTCTGGGCGCGCATGCGTCCATGCCTCGGCATCCCTTCCCAGCACCCTTTCGTACACCGCGAGCGTGCCGGCTACCATCGCGTCCAATGAAAACTCGGTCCGGGCACGGTTGCGTCCTCGTTCTCCCAAGCGTTGCCGGAGAGCTGGATTACCGAGCAGCTTATTGATGGCGGCTGCCAAAGCTTGCGGGTCCCGAGGCGGTACAACCAGTCCGGTTTCCCCGTCGCGATTGACATACGTGACTCCGTTATGCAGCTCGCAGCAAACGACAGGTTTGCCACAGGCCATGGCCTCGAGCTGCACAAGTCCAAAGGCCTCGGCCGGGGCCACCGAGGGCATACAGAAGGCATCACAGGCGTGATAGTAGAAAGGGAGCTCTGCATCGGGGATCCGCCCAACGAAACGGACTCGCGCCCCGAGCCCTAAAGATGTACTCATCGCCCTAAGATCCGACGTAAGCGGCCCATCCCCGCCGACCACCAAAATTCCCTGAGGCACATGGATCATCGCCCGAATGAGATACTCGAAACCTTTGTAATACACGTGCCGACCGACAGCAAAGAGCACGGGCACCTTGTCGCCCCCCAAACTCGCCTTGAGATCCGCAATCCTCTGATGTTGCTGCGCGGCCTTATCGAACACTCCATACTCAATGCCAAACGGCACCACATGGTAACGTTCCGGTCTTCGACACACCCCGAGTTGGGATGACGACGAGATATGGGCGGGCGTTGGGACAATGATCGCGTCCGCCCGATTGAGTAGGGCGCCCAGAAAGGGCCTATAGAGTTTCAGGAGCCGCTTTTGGCGCACAATATCGCTGTGCCATGTAATAACGCGCTTTACGGACCCAGGCAAAAATGCCGCCGCGAGATGCGCCATGGGGTCCGGGAGGTGCAAGTGAACGAGATCATAACCGCGCTCCCTATGTAGCGCGCGGGCGAGCCATGGCATTGTCGGACAGAGGGCGGTACCCGCCACTTTCCCGAGCGATGGCGTCTTGTAGACCGTATAGCTACCGGTTGAGATAACGGTACGCGCCCAATGATCGTGTGCCACCAGATTATCTGCTTCACAATGCGACTTAAGGCCCCGCAATAACGCATCCACATGTCGCTCCAGGCCACCAAAGCTATCATTGTAAAAGCGACCAAAATGTAAGATGCGCAAATCCCCTTCTCCTTGCCTGCCACCCCAGCGATCCCGCCAGGGCATCCGCCAAAGGTGCCGTCGAACCGCCCTTACGCACCAGCGAAATCGCGCCCGCCCACCTAGGCTATTCAGCAATTGGCCGGACGGCGGCACTCCCGCTCTGTGCCTACAATCTATATGCCCCTCGCAGACATCGGCGCACGGGTTCTGCTAAACACTGCCTTTCCACAAAAACCCGTCCAGTTCAAGCCCATCCACACAGCCCCGTGACGGCAGCTTGGCCTGCCGCCACTACCAACAGCACGAGGAAACGTGCCTCGGTATGCAAAAGGCTGCGCAAACAAACCACCCTGCGCCCTCTTCCTGCTCTTGGAAATCAGCCCAAATGTGCCGTCATGCCGCACACCCGGCCGGAGCCTTCCGGAGTCACCGCGAAAAAGACGTATCACCCTTGATCAATCGGAAACAATGCGATCATCCAAACCCGCGGCACGGCGACCTCCCCAAATCCGACTCCTGGTCACGGGCATAGGGCGCTCGGCGCGTCTGCCCTGTTCCTCTCAATGTTGCCTATCCCTGGCGCATGCCTTGCCAGCGCACTGGACCATGCTTGGCATTCTATACCGATTAGCGCGGCCATCACGAGCGGTAAAGGGACAGTTTGTCGACCTTAGGCGTCAGGTCGTCTTTTTTTAAGCGACCAAGATCTGACGACATGCATCTCGCTCTCTCGCAGACGTGCCCGGCGAAGGCGCTGCTGTCGCCCATCCCGTTCTAAGCCTTTCATGAGACGCGCGAACGTCGCCTTCGGTTACATTTTTCGGAAGGTGGCCACGCCCTTACCGCCCGGAAGCCAGGCAAACTCGGAGGCGAAGCGGCCCTGATAGTAGGGAAAGCCGGTCTTGGGTTCCCCGAACCGGACCCGCGAGGACAAGATGCCGTTATAGGAAAGCACCGCCTCCACGATCTCGATCGGGACCCCGAAATCCCGGGCGGCGAGATCGACGCCGGCAGGCGAGGTGTTGCCGTTCAGGTAGGCCTTCAAGGCCTCTATGGGGCACAGGAGTTCGGCGGCCAAGGCCCGCTGGTACTTCTGGCGCCAGGTCATGAGGTCGGTGCTGGCAAGCCAGGGGCCGCGCGCCGCCTCCGGCAACAGAAAGTCCGCAAAGAGCCGCGCCCATGCGAAGCGCTGGGTGGGCCGGTCGCCCTCGCGAATCAGGATGCGGTATTCATCGCGGATCCCTGGGAT
This sequence comes from Acidiferrobacter thiooxydans, assembly GCF_003333315.1. Lineage (GTDB taxonomy): Bacteria > Pseudomonadota > Gammaproteobacteria > Acidiferrobacterales > Acidiferrobacteraceae > Acidiferrobacter > Acidiferrobacter thiooxydans. Next base: position 1,202,768 of record NZ_PSYR01000001.1, on the reverse strand, counting down.
CGCGACCGCCGCCCGGGCGGCGGGCCCAAGGGTCGCATGCGGCTTTGTGTCTTTCGGGACCCCCAAGAGGTCGTATAAGACCTTATCCTCCAGAGGACCCGCCGCCAGCCCGATGGCCGCGCGCACCTCATGGGCCATAAGCGCAGCCTGCGCCCACGAGGCCCCCTGCGGGGCCGTGCGCGTCTTTGGGGCCCTGGGGTCCATGGGTCGCCCCGCGATCCCCGGTGTACCCGACAGCGCCTCGAGTGGCACGAAGGCAAGCCCTGCGGCCTTGCCATAGACTGGCAGCAACTCCGAGACCGCCGGACCCATGACATCCTGAAGGGCCAGGGCCTTGTCCATGAGGCCATTGGGACACTGGCCGATGGGGAATCCGAGCTCCGCCTCGCAGCGGCGCCATTGCGCGCGCCTAGGATCCGCCCTATCCCCGCGCAGATCATCCCACAGCGTTCTCAAGGTGCTGTCGCCATAGAGGCGCGTACGCACCTTGAGCCGCCACACGGTCGCCGCCATAAAATCATCCACCCCCTGCGTAAAGTCCGTAAGCGGCACCGACACCGGACCCTCGGTCCCGGTAAGATAGCGCACCGCCTTGCGGTTCTTGCTGCGCGAGCGCGCCGCCACCGCCCAGATCTGCATCGCCTCGCCGTCGGAGGCGAACAGCACCCGCGGCCACACGAAGCCAAACCCTGCCGACTCCATCTCATGGGCCTTGCGCCATTCGAGGGTCACATGGGCCCCCGGCGCCAGAAGCGGCTCCCAGTGGAGTCGCCACCACGAGGAGGCAAGCCACAGGGCAAGCGGATAGGCCGATACCAGCACCGACTCGTGGATCGCATCCGACCAGACCGTCTGGTTACGGGTGAGATTCTCAGTCCCGACATGGACACCGAGCCGCGTGGCGGTGTGCGCGATCTCGAGCCCCTGGGCATGCGCCATCGGCACCCAGGCAAGCTCAAAGCGCAGGGCCGAAAGCCTGCGGACCGGTCCCTCGTCACCGGACCCGACGCGTCGCCTACGGTTACGCGCGCCCAACCTCGGCCATCGGCGCGCCACATCCCACAGGATCCCCTCCACCAGAAACCGCCCCTCGGCGACCCAGGCGCTCTGATGCCATTGCTTGCCTACGAACTGCCCCAGCCGACGGACGAGCCGCCCCAGCGGCCGGGCCCATGAAAGCCGCAATCGCCACGCCGGTCGCGATCCCCGTCCCATCCCTTAGCCCTCCCCGCCCGCATGAGGCCCATGCCCCATCATGCGATGGTCCCTGAGCGCGTACGCCTCTCTCGCCGGCCGGCGGGCCTGCCCGGAATGCAAAACGGTTTGGGTGGACGACCCAAGCACCCCGGTGCCAATACGCGGATACACCGCCTGCGGCCAATCTGCGAATATAGCGCGCTGGCGAAGATCCCGGACCCCGGTGATTGCCGGGCCACCCCGCGCTTGGGTGCCCAAAGGCCGGGGACTATCGGAACGGGCCGGAAGGACCGAAGCCCGGCCATCGGGCCGAGAACCGGCCCCGTCGCGACCGTTTCATGCGCTACCCTGTTTCGTGATAAGGTACGGGGTGCATTGCAGGGATTTTTGATTGTTCCGGGGCGCCCGGCATGAGTACACAGGGCTTCGGGGCACGGCGGGCGTGTCGGGAAACAGGCACGAGGGACGGGCGCCTGCCGGGAAATATCGATGCGTGCTGTCTATATTTGGGTGTCAAGGGGCCTCTGGTGTTGAATCAACTCGCTGCCCATGCTCGCCGGTTGTGGGTATACCGCGACATGGTCTACAACCTCATCCGTAAGGACTTCCGGGTGCGTTACCAGGGCGCGGCCTTGGGGTTTGCCTGGTCGCTCGGCAATCCGCTTGCCCTGATTATCCTCTATGATGTGATTTTTACGCATGTGTTCCGGTCCAACATCAAGGATTACGTGCTCTACATTTTTATCGGGGTGGTGAGCTATAACCTCTTTAGCCAGGCGGTCCTGCAGGGCTGCGAGAGCCTAACAGGGGCGTCAAGTTTCCTGCAGAAGATCTATTTCCCGCGGATTTTGGTGCCCACCGCCAATGTCCTCTTTAGCCTAGTGTTGTCGATTGCGGCGTTCCTGGTCCTGTTCGCAGTGTTCCCCCTGATCGGGGGTGTGTATCACTGGGACATGCTGCTCTATCCCTTCGCGCTGGCCCTGTTCATTATCTTTAGCTGGGGTATCGCGCTCGTGTTCTCGGTGCTGCACGTGGAATTCCGCGACCTGAAGCATCTGATCGAGATTCTGCTGATGTTCCTCTTCTGGGTCACCCCCATCACCTTCGATGTCAGCATGATCCACTCCCACATCTTCCGGGACATCATTGCCTTGAACCCACTGACCTATTTCTTCACGGCCTTTCATGACCTGCTCTACAGTGGCCGCATTCCCTCGCCCTCGACATGGGGCCTGATGGCGGTGTTCGCGACCATGACCGCCACCGTGGGCATGTCGCTGTTTCGGGCGAAGGCCGCCCAGCTGATCGAGCTTCTCTAGGCATGAGCGCACCGGCCCTCTCCGTAAGCCACGTCTCCAAGGAGTTCACGCTCTATCACAACCGCGCCATGGCGTTGAAGACCCGCTTTCTCGGGCTCTTCCACGCCGACAAGCGCCAGCAGCGAGAACGGTTTCAAGCCCTGACGGACGTGAGCTTCGATGTCGGACAAGGTCAGAGCCTGGGGCTTTTGGGTCATAACGGCTCGGGGAAGAGCACGCTCCTGCAGGTGATCGCGAATATCCTGACGCCCACATCGGGGCATGTCATCGCCCGTGGGCGGGTGGCGCCGCTCATTCAGCTCGGTGTGGGATTCAACCCCGAACTGACGGGGTACGAGAACGTCTTTCTGAATGCGAGCCTCTACGGCTTTCGGAACCGCGAGGTCCGCAAGCGCCTCGAGGCCATCGTCGAGTTCGCCGAACTCTCGCGGTTTATCGACTCCCCGCTCAAGCATTACTCCTCGGGGATGCAGATGCGGCTGGGCTTTGCGGTCGCGGTGCACCTGGAGCCCGACATCGTGCTGGCCGACGAGATACTGTCCGTCGGCGACCAGGCCTTTCAGGAAAAGTGCCTCGCCAAAATTGCCGAGCTGCGCCGCAACGGCATGACCTTGTTGCTCGTCTCCCATAGCCCCGACCAAGTGAACAAGTTCTGCGACTACTATATCCGCCTGGACAAGGGCCGGGTGATCGAGGAGGGGCGCATAACGCACAAGGACGCAAGGCCTGCGGCTACCCCGAACGTGCGCCTGGTTCATCCCCCCGAGACGCGAGGAAAATAGGCGCCGCGCGGGCAGGGCTGCCGTTTTGTATCCTCTCCCACCCCAATGTCACCCGGCGGCCTGACCGGCACGGGTCGTAATCACCCCGCCCGCTGCGATCCTCACCCCGCCTCTTAGCCATCGTCGGCGTATTGCAAGGTCCGTGCGTACCCCCTGTGTCAGCATAGTTGTCGTATGGTTTTTCCTAGAAGTCCATCCTCAGGGGGGCACGAGAGCGCAAGCCCCCGTTTCCGGCCCGCAGACCGGTCGGGCATACGACTGAGCAGGCTCGGCTCGCGACCGCACCGCCAGGGCATACCGATACCCGTACACCATATTCGAATAGTCGGTAAATAGACGCCACCCCAATGGCCCGCAGCCGGCGGCTACCTGGGATGGTGCCAGCCCCAGACCTGCGCGCCTGCGCCCCCAAGGCCCGGCATTCACGAACACCTGTTCTTGGGCCCATTCCTGCCGTGGCAAAGCCCCTTGTCTTAGACCGTACCCGGGTTCTTCCCATGGCGAGATCGCCGCGCGCCGGACCCCTCCATAATACGGGACGACAAAACGGTATCTTTGCGTCTATCGTTGTCCCCCATGATCGGTTCAAGGCATCCATCACCGCTTCGGCACCCGGATCCCACGGGCGGACGGCTATGGATATTCGTGGCCCAAGATAGCACCAGACAAAGGAGATGCGGGAACAGGGGCGGCTTACGCCGCCGCGCTATCCCTCCCGGCCTGACGGGCGATACGGCCCCAATGATGCCGGGATTTTCCGCGCAAACGGATGACCTCTTCGAAACCTGTCTACACGCTCATCGTCAGTGCGCTGTTGCTCACCGTCTCTTCCCAGGCGCCGGCCGCGCGCATCCCCCGGGCCATCCGTCGTGCCCAAAACGGGGTGTCCGTCGGGATCGGCTACGGTATGGGACGTTATCAAGAGACCCTGAATGCCGTACCGGTGGATTCCGAAAGCGACGGGCTGACCGTTTATACCGTGGGGCTTGGGTATATCGGGCATCGCTGCGCCAGCCTCTATGGGGGGCTGCGATTTACGGGCGCGTTCGGGACCGCCCATTATCAGGCCAATAGCGCGCTGGGTCTTGCCGGGCAGGGATCGAGCACGGCCCGCATGACCGCCCTCGACGCGCGCCTGGGCCTTGCCATCGATGACCTGTGGCGGCAAGACCGCGACACCATACTGATTCCCTATATCGGGGCGGGTTTTCATCGCGAGGTGCGTGGGGCGGACCCGGGCACGGGCAACCCCGGGGGCGAGACCACCACCGGCGGCCACCTCGGGATCGGATTGGGTGTGGACTACGCCATCGACCGGCGCCTGGTAGTCACGCTCCATGCCCTCACCGGCTACACCGTGGGCGCGCAGATCACTATCACCGCGCCCATCGCCCTCGATGTCGCCACAGAGACCCTGGAGAGCGCGCGCCTCAGCGAGTCCTTGGGCGATCGCCCCTACAACGTCCTGGGCCTTGCGATCCACTACCGGGTCGACGACCACCTCGAGATCGCATTTACGATCCGCCGCGCCACGTGGTCGGCAGCCGGGTCCGCCCCGATACCGATTGCGGGCGCACCTGGCCAGACGCCAGGTGTCACGCGCATCCCGGACAGCCAGAGCGCCGAGACCCTGATGCTGCTTCAAGCGGCCATACCCTTTTGAAGGCTGGCACCACTGCATCCCAACCTACGCCCCGCAGCTGCGGGACGCCACCCGAGGAGCCCCCATGAACCCCACTCTGACCCCGTCCCCCGGGCATGTCCCGACCGACCCCTCGCAGCGCAACCCCGACCCTCGCGCGCGGGTGACGCCGGACATCGCACCGCCCGCACCCGAAAACGGCCCCTCGACCCCAAGCCGCCGTGACCCTGTTAGAAGCCCGCGATTCGCGCGCCGGCAGGCCGCCACCCACCTCCCGCACTGGAAGATCCGGACGTGGCCCCGTCACCGCCTGGGTACATACCGGCCCGATGGGCGCCGCCATCGCGACTGGATGCGTCTGCGGCGCGTCAAGGATCCTGCATCCCGGCGTATCCCTCAAGGACGTCACGACGATGAGGGGCTACATCAGGAACCGCACGAGGACGGCACAGCGCCTGAAACAGGCGAGGGAGAAGACGGCAGGCCCGAGCCTTGTCGCATCCCATGACGCGCGGAAATAGAACAGGAGACCTGCTGGCGGCATGCCGCCATCGCCCCTCATGCCTCGCTGCGATCCGCAGAAGGGCCGTCGATCGCCATCCTGCTCATTCGAAACGGGCCTAGCGCTCAACGCCCGCACTCAGGAACTGGTCGAGGGGAAAGCGCGCTCACGGCCGCAGCGATCCCGCTTCTGGCTTAGGACATAAAGCCCATGAGTCGCGCCACGGCCGCGTAGTGTGGCGCGCATTCATCGTGAGACCCAGGAGATCGCGCTTCCCGGGAATAGGGCTGAATCGGCAACACGCGTGTGTAAGGATCGTGCGGCGTGCAGCACGCACAGGGGCTCAGTGGGATACCAGCGCCACCATAAAGGCCTTCGTGGCTTATGATCATTCCACACAAGCGGGATGGTTACGAGCGGGTGTGCGCAAGGTAACGGCCGCATTCCTTGTCGTGCCTGCGTTCTTTTCAGGCGATATCCGTTTATCGGTAGACGATGCTGCCCCATTTCAGAGATCCGTCGCGGCTTGAGCGCTTTGCCAGACACATGGAGAGGACGGGGCTGTGAGGGTCTATGTGTGCGTCATGGGGCGCGGGTGGCCGAGGCGCGCGGTACGGGAGTGCGCACGCCATGCGGCCGGAATCGTCGATCACCCCCCTGCATCGGGGGGCCGATCGCCCCCGGGCACGCCCGGCAACGAGGGCCTTTGGCATCGCTAAGGGCAAGGGCCTGGGGGCGGCCGCCGGTGCCTGCGGAGATGTCCGGCCTCATGGGGTCCGCCTTGTACAGGGCGCCCTGCGGTCAGTGGCGATCACAAGGGCCCGGTCAGCGCTCGGTCGGATAGATGATGATCGAAAGAAAGCGGATGGGACACTGGATGAGGCGCTCCGGCCCGTGCGGCACATGGCCGGCGAAGGTGAGGGCATCGCCCGGCAAGAGATGATAGCGCCCTTGTCCGTGGCGATACTCGATCTCGCCTTCCAGCATATAGATGAACTCGGTCCCAGGGTGCTCGAAGGTCGGGAAGATCTCGGATTCATGATCGATGGTGATCAGAAACGGCTCGAAGACCTTGGTCGGCCCCTGGTCATAGGCGAGCAGGTGGTAGGTATGTCCACGCTTCGTGCCGCGCCGCACCACCTCCATACCCTCGCCACGACGGATCAGCTGGGCACCCCCCTCCTTTACATCGTAACTGCGAAACAGCGCCGATAGGGATACACCCAGGGCGCGCGCCAGTCGCGCCAAGGTCTCGAGGCTGGTCGCAGTCTGCGCATTCTCGATCTTCGACAACATGCCGCGGCTGATGCCGGCGAGATCCGCGACGTCGGCGATCGTAAGATCCTGTCTTTGCCGCAAACTCCGGATGGCGTTGCCCAGATAACGCCAGAGCGCCCCCTCCTCTCCTTCCTTGCCAACCTCGCTACTCGCCATACCCTCCCTCGATGGGGTGCCCCCCGGTACGAAGTTTCCCACAGAGAAAACTTGTTGACTACTCGCGCTCGACGGTGAACAATAGGAACTAATAGTTCCTAGGACGAATCTCCGAGCCAGAGGTCTGTTGATGATCATGACCACACCGTCCGCATCATCCCCTTTGTCCCGGGCCACCGGTATCAGGAGGGGAGGCCGTTGCCCCGGACCCCTCGCGGGCGCCGCAACCCTACACGCCCGCGACCGGGGGGCGCGTAGGGTCATGGCGATACACCGCCCCACACCGCGCAGGCCCTTGGCCGCCGCCTTTACCATCTCGCCGATCGCAGGCTGCGGGCCTGCGATCGGCCGGCCTTGAGGGCTTAGCCATGCCCTGGCGTCTGGCGCGTTTCGCCCTCTCCAAGGCCTACCCGGAGCCGCGCATGTTCACGCGCCACGAGGCCCTCCGCAAGACCTATGACGCGGTCATCGTGGGGGGTGGGGGCCATGGGCTCGCCGCCGCCTACTACCTCGCTCACGACCACGGCATGAGGAATATCTGTGTCCTGGAGAAGGGCTATATCGGCGGCGGTAACACCGCGCGTAATACCACCATCATCCGCTCCAACTACATCACTGTCGAAGGCGTGCGTTTCTATGACGCCGCCATCCGCCTATGGCGCGACCTCTCGCAGGAACTCAGGCTCAATCTCTTCTACGCCACGCGCGGTCACTTCACCCTCGCCCATAGCGATGCGGCACTGCGCACCATGCGCCAACGCGCCGAGATCAACAAGCACTGCCAGGTCGACTCCGAGGTCGTGGGTCCCGATGAGATCCAAAGGGCGATCCCCGGCATCGACCTCTCCTGCGACGGTCACGCACCCATCGTGGGCGCCCTCTATCACGCACCCGGTGCTATCGCCCGTCATGATGCCGTGGCCTGGGGCTATGGCCGCGCCGCCGATAGGCTCGGCGTCGAGATCCACCAGCAAACGGAGGTCTTGGGCATCGAGACCGCCCATGGCGAGGTGACCGGGGTGCGTACCTCGCGCGGATCGATCGCCACGGGCAAGGTGCTGTGCGCGGTCGCCGGCTCCACCCCGCGGGTCTTGAATATGGTCGGCATCGCAAGCCCCATCGTCGTCCACCCGCTGCAGGCGATGGTGACAGAACCCATGAAACCCTGGCTCGACCCGATCGTGGTCTCAAGCGGCCTGCATGTCTATGTCAGCCAATCGGCGCGTGGCGAACTGGTGCTAGGGGCGGCGCTCGACCCCTACGAGCTGCATCAGACACGCTCGACCCTGGAGTTCGCCGAGGGGCTTGCCTCGCGCATGCTCGATCTCTTTCCCTTTCTGTCGGAGGTTGGTGTCGTGCGCCAATGGGCGGGCATGGCCGACATGACGCCGGACTTCGCGCCCATCATGGGCAAGACCCCGATCCGCGGCTTCTATCTGGATGGCGGCTGGGGCACCTGGGGATTCAAGGCGACCCCCATCTGCGGCAAGACCATGGCCCACACCCTGGCCCACGACCACCCTCACCCGCTCATCACCGGGTTCGGGCTCGATCGGTTTCGGGATTACGCCCTGACCGGCGAGCGCGGCGCGGCCGCGATCGGACACTGAGGTCCTCATGAAGACCCTGACCTGCCCTGTCAATGGACCCCGCCCACTCTCGGAATTCTTCTATGGCGGCGCGCTGCGCCTGATGCCGGATCCGTCGGTGGACGATGCCCTCTGGGCGGATGCGGTATTCAACCGGGCAGGCATCCCCGGCACCAGGCGCGAGTGGTGGTGCCATATCCCGAGCTACACCTGGTTTATCGCCGAGCGCGATACCGCCACCGATGTCGTGACCGCGACCTATCTCTTCCAGGGCGGTGCGCCATGAGCGGCCCCACGCGCCTGCCGCCCGTCGCGGGCGAATGGATAGACCGGCAACGACCGCTGCACTTCGTGTTCGAGGGGCAGAGCATACCGGCCTATGCCGGTGACACCATCACGAGCGCGCTCTTGGCCGCCGGCCGAAGCGCGCTCGGACGCAGCTTCAAATACCACCGGCCGCGGGGCGTGTTGTCGGCCGCCAACCACGACATCAACGTCCTGGTCCAGAGCAACGAGCGGATCAATATCCGCGCGGACATAAGCCCGGTGGAGGCCGACATGGTGGTGCGTGCCGTCAACACCTGGGGGGGCGTCACCTGCGATCGCGGGTTCGTGCTCGACCGCCTGTCGCGGTTCCTGCCGGTCGGCTTCTATTACAAGGCCTTCTACAACAAGCGGCTATTCCCCTTGTGGGAACGTCTGTTCCGGCGCGTTGCGGGTCTTGGCGTCATTAATCTCAAGGCCCCGCGTCTGAGGACCGTGACCCGATATGCCTTTTGCGACGTGCTCGTCATCGGCGCCGGCCCCTCGGGGCTTGCGGCCGCGATCGCCGCCGCCGACTGCGGCGCCCAGGTGGTGTTGGTGGATGAGAACGCGCATATCGGCGGCAGCGCCACCTACCATCCCACGGGCTTCTTAGATGCGGGTCTGGACATGCAGGCACTGATCACGAAGGTCCGGACGCATCCCGGCATCGATGTGCGCGCAGGGACCTGCGCGGCCGGTTATTACGCGGGGCACAGCGTGGCGCTCGCAGAGGCCCAGCACATGACCAAGATGCAGGCGCGCGCGGTCGTCTGCGCGACCGGCCTTTGGGAGCAGCCGGCGGTATTTCGCAATAACGACCTCCCCGGCATCCTGCTCGGCTCCGCGGCCCTGCGGCTGCTCTATCGCTATGCGATTCGACCCATGGAGCGCGCCGTGCTGCTGGTCGCCAACGCCGAAGGCTACGAGGTGGCCAAGGCCCTCAAGGCCCATGGTGTATCGATCGCGCTCATCGTCGATATGAGACCCGCCCCCAAAGAGGCCCAGGATCTGCGCGCCCAAGGCGTGGAGGTATGTGCTGCCTCCGGTATCATCGAGGCCGTGCCCACGCCGGATCGCCTCGGGGTGGCGGCAGTGCGCATCGCGCCCATGACCCGCGCAGGGCAGGCGCCCCCCTCTTATCGCGAGGTCGCCTGTGATGGCGTCATCCTCAGTACCGGCTTCGCGCCCGCGGCGGCGATCTTGTGCCAAGCCGGGGGCCGGCTCACCTACGACCAGGCCCTCGAGCAATGGGTCCCGGGCGAGCTGCCCGCCGGCCTCTTTGCGTGCGGGCGCGTAAACGGGGTCTTTGCCCCGGGCGCACGGCTGGCCGACGGCAGACGCGCCGGAGGGCTTGCCGCCGCGCATGCGGGATGCCGGGAAACGGACTGCCCGGCGGTGGCACGCGATACCGTCGCGCACAGCCACCCGTGGCCGTTTGTGAGCCACCCGCGAGGCCGGGAATTCCTCGATTTCGATGAGGACCTCCAGTATCAGGACTACGTTCATGCCGCCAAGGAGGGCTTTGACACAAGCGAGCTCTTGAAACGCTACACGACCACCGGCATGGGTCCGAGTCAGGGCAAGCATTCGCATATGAACGCCCTGCGTCTCCTCGCCCACATCCGCCACGAGACCCCGCAGGCCATCGGCATCACCACCGCCCGGCCCTTCGTTCATCCCGTGCCGCTCGCTGTGCTCGCCGGTCATGGCCTTCACCCGCGCCGGCGCACGGCGGCCCACAAACTTCATGAAGACCTGGGTGCGGTGTTCGTGGAGGCCGCGACCTGGCTGCGCCCCGCCTATTACCAAGTCGCGGGCCTTTCCAAAGAGGCATGCATCGAACGCGAGGTACGCGCGGTGCGTGAACGGGTCGGGATCATCGATGTCGCGCCGCTTGGCAAGATCGAGATAGCCGGGCCCGATGCCCTAGCCTTCATCGAACGGGTCTATACCTCACGCTGCGCCAATATCGCGCCCGGCGAGACCCGCTACGCGCTCTTGTGTGACGAGGCCGGCACGCTCATCGATGATGGCGTGATCGCGCGCCGGGATGCCACCTGCTTTTATGGCACGACCAGCACCGGCGGCGCCGTGGCCATCACCCGCGAGCTCTCACGCCTCATCGCGCTCTGGGCCATGGACTGCGTGCTCACCCCTTATACCGGCCAGTTCTTTGCCGCCAACCTGGCCGGCCCCCGGGCGCGTGCGGTGCTCGAACCCTTGACCGATATCGATCTCTCGCCGCAGGCCTGCCCCTATCGCGCCTATCGCGAGGGCCATGTCGCCGGCATCCCGGCGCGCATCATGCGCATGGGCTTCGTCGGCGAGTGGAGCTATGAAATCCATGTGCCCGCGAACCTCGGCGCAGCCCTCTGGGAGGCGCTCATGCGCGCCGGCCAGGACCACGGCATAGGCCCATTTGGCGTCGAGGCACAGCGCATCCTGCGTCTCGAAAAAGGCCACATCATCGTCGGCCAAGACACCGATGGCGCAACCCACCCCCGCGAGGCGGGCCTCGGGTGGGCGGTGAACTTCGATAAACCCTTTTTCGTCGGTCAGCGCAGCCTTGCGATCTTGCACGCAAAACCGCTATCGCGCGTACTCGTCGGTTTTATCCTGAAAGCGGCCCGCGATGATGCGCTGCCCGAGGAAGGCCATCTGATCATAGCGCACAACGTGGTCGCAGGCCGGGTTACGAGCATCGCCTGGAGCCCGACCCTTCGGCGCCACATCGGGCTTGCCTACGTCACCCCCTCGGTAAGCGAGATAGGCGGCGTCATCACCATACGGCGCCGCGACGGACGCCTCACGGAGGCCTTGGTGAGCCCGCTCCCCTTCTATGACCCCCTCCAGGAACGACAAAAGGAGGCCTCGTGAAGAAGCCGGTGGGCGTAAGCGCACTCATGGTAGGCCATGATCCGGCCATGGCCGCGGATCGTGCCGATCCCCCCTCGCTCGAGATCTCTGACCATTCGCTCCTGGCGAGGACCGGTCTCAAGGGCCGTGGGGCCTATGACTGGCTCGAACGCCGCGGCATCACCCCGCCGCCATCGCCCAATAGCTGGTGCGTCGATGGCCAGACCTTGATCGTCCGTCTCGGACCCCACGAATTCCTGCTCGAAGGGCTAAGCGTGCCGTGTCTGGATACCGCCGGCATCGGGCCCGAGGACTTCGTCTATCCGGTGGTGCGTCAAGACACCGCGCTCGCGCTGCGCGGTCCTGGCCTGCTCGCCGTGATCGCCCAGACCTGCGCCCTCGATGTTCGCGCCTTCGACCCCCAAGATCGGCCGGCCTGGCTCACCCTCATGGCCGAGATCCCGGTGCTGCTCATCGCCGACCTGCGAGGTCCGGTGCCTTGCGCCCTCGTATGGACCTGCCGCAGCCATGGGGCCTATCTCTGTGAAACGCTCCTGACGGCGTGCCGCGCCTCCGGCCGCCACGCGATCGTAAGACCGCCCGACCACCGGGATCGTTTTCCTCAATCATCCTATCTGGCCCACCCACAGCGGGAGACCTCATGACCACCGTCGAAGCGCAGCAATTCCTCGAAGCCCACAACATTCAGTACATCCTGGCGCAATTCGTCGACATCCACGGCGCGCCCAAGACCAAGTGCGTGCCGGTCGGCCACTTCGAGGACATCCTGAAAAACGGCGCAGGCTTTGCGGGATTCGCGGTGTGGGGCCTGGGGCTTGCCCCGCACGAGGCCGATTACATGGCGGTGGGCGACATCAGCACCCTGAGCCTCGTCCCCTGGCAGCCGGGTTACGCACGCATCGTCTGTGACGGACACGTCCAGGGCCAACCTTGGCCTTATGACAGCCGCTATGTCCTGAAGAGACAGATCGCGCGCATGGCCGAGCGCGGGCTCGGCTTTGATACCGGCATGGAGCCGGAATTCGTACTGCTGCGGCACGACGATCAGGGACGCCTGTGTCCGTTCGATGACAGCGACCATCAGGCCAAGCCCTGTTATGACTTCAAGGGCCTGTCGCGATCACGCGCCTTCCTGGAGGCCCTGACGAGCTCCCTCTTGGCAGTCGGCATCGATGTCTATCAGATCGATCATGAGGACAGCAACGGCCAGTTCGAGGTCAATTACACCTACACCGACAGCCTGACATCCTGCGATCGCATGGTGTTCGTGAAGATGGCGGCAAGCGAGATCGCGCACGGCATGGGCATGGTGTGTTCCTTCATGCCCAAGCCCTTCGCCAACCGCCCCGGCAATGGCCAACATATCCATATGTCGGCGAACCGCGACGGCCGCAACGCCTTCGAAGACCCCGATGACCCCAGGGGCCTACGGCTCTCCACGCTGGCCTACCAGTTCCTGGCGGGCATCCTCGTCCACGCGCGCGCACTGGCCGCGCTCTGCGCCCCGACCGTCAATTCCTATAAGCGCCTGGTCGTCGGCCGCTCGCTGACCGGCTCCACCTGGGCCCCGGCCTATATCAGTTACGGCGACAATAACCGCTCGGCAATGGTGCGCGTACCGGGCGGCCGGCTCGAGCTTAGGCTACCAGACGGGGCATGCAATCCTTATCTGGCCACGGCCGCCCTCATCGCCGCCGGCCTCGATGGCGTGGAGCGTAGCCTCGATCCGGGGGCCCCGCACAACCTCGATCTCTACACCCTTCCCGCCTGCGAACGCGAGCGCACAGGCATCGGACTGCTCCCCCAAAACCTCCACGAGGCCCTCGTGGCCCTGGAAGGAGACACCGTGCTGCGCACGGCGCTGGGTCCCTTGGCCGAGGAATTCCTGACCCTGAAACACCAGGAGTGGCTCGAGTACATGCGCCATGTCTCGGATTGGGAGATCGCGCACTATGTCGACCTTTGAACCCATGACTTTCGCCCCGATACGTCAAGACGGAGACATCCTATGTGCGGGATCGTAGGGCTTATGATCAAAAATCCCGCCATGCGCGGCGAGATCGGCGCGCTCGGCCTGCCGATGCTCTCGGCCATGAGCGAACGCGGGCCGGATTCCGCGGGCTTTGCCTTGTTCACACAGGACGCGCGCCCCGATTGGCTCAAGATGAGCCTGCTCTACGATCCCCCGGCGACATCCCCGGCGTTTTCCTGGACCGGGCTTCAGGACGCCGTCGACCGCGCGCTGACCATAAGGACGGAGATCCACGTCCGCGGCCGCCATGCACGACTTGCCATCCCGATCAAAGAGACGGCGCCTGAGGCGGTAGTCGCCTGGCTGCGCGCCCATCATCCCCATGTCCGCATCCTGTCGACGGGGTATTCCCTGGAGATCTACAAGGACGTCGGGGCGCCAGACGAGGTCGCGCGGCGTTATGGTTTCGCCACGTTCGCGGGCAGCCATATCGTCGCCCACACGCGCATGGCCACGGAATCGGCGGTGAGCGCCGATCGCGCCCACCCGTTCACGGCCGGCCACGACTTCTGTCTCGTCCACAACGGGTCTTTGTCAAACCCCCATGAGATCCGGCGCGCGCTCGCGGTCCACGGGATACGCTTCGACACCGACAACGACACCGAGGCGGCGTGCCGCTTTCTCGAATGGCGCCTGCGCGACGGGGACAGCCTCGAACAGGCCCTGCAGGCGGCATTTGAAAGACTGGATGGATTCTTCACCTTCCTCATAGGCACGCCCGATCGTCTGGCCCTGGTCCGCGATCCCTTTGGCTGTAAGCCCGCGGTGGTGGCCGAGACCGACGATTACGTCGCCATCGCATCCGAGTTTCGCGCGCTCTCGCACCTCCCGCGCATCCAGGAGGCCCATGTCTTCGAACCGGTCCCCGAGGAGATGTATGTATGGACGCCGTAAACTTTGATCTCGCCACGACCTCGGTCACCGAGGTCAATGGCTACCTGCATCAGCACAAGGAGGCCCTCTGCGGACGGCAAGTCACCATCACCCACCCCGACGGCGCGCACAATATCGCAGTCGGGCTCGATCTCGACTGCGAAGTGCGCATCGAAGGGCACGCCGGCTACTATGCCGGCGGCATGAACCGGCGCGCCGCGATCACTATCGATGGCAGCGCCGGTACCGGGGTGGCCGAAAACATGATGAGCGGTCGCGTCGAGGTCAAGGACTTTGCCTCCAACGGCGCCGGGGCCTCGGCGCACGGCGGGCTGCTCGTCGTCCACGGCTCTGCGGGACTGCGCTGCGGCATATCCCTGAAGGGCGGCGATATCGTCATAGGCCAGTCGGTCGGGGCGTTCTCGGGTTTCATGGCGCAGGCCGGGCGCATGGTCATCTGCGGAGACGCGGGCAAGGCCCTGGGCGACTCCCTCTACGAGGCCGTCATCTACATCCAGGGGGCCATTGCCTCCCTGGGCGCCGATGCACGCCTTGAGCCCATGGATGCGACCGACGTGCTGGCCGTAAGGACCCTGCTCACGCAGGCGGGGCCGACATTCGCGCGCCATGATCCCGGCGCCTTTCGCAAGGTCACATCGGCGCGCACGCTCTACCACTGGAATCAAAACGCCCCCCAGGACTATTGAGGTGTTGCCATGAATACGAATGAGGACACCAAAGTCCCTTTGTCCGAGGAAGAGTCGTACGGTTACGACCGCAAGATCCTGGACTACATCCACAAGGCCGCGGCGCACGGACTCTACGAGATCCGCGGCCTGGGCGCCAAGCGCGCCCTGCCGCATTTCGACGACCTGGTCCTGCTCGGCTCTTCGCTGTCTCGCTATCCGCTCGAGGGCTACCGCGAGAAATGCTCGACCCAGACGATACTGGGCACGCGCTTTGCCAAAAGGCCCATCGTCCTCGATATTCCGATCACGATCGCCGGCATGAGCTTTGGCGCGCTATCGGCCCATGCCAAGGAGGCCCTCGGCCGGGCCGCGACCGCCGCCGGCACCTCCACCACTACCGGCGACGGCGGCATGACCGCCGAGGAACGCCAATCCTCGCGCATGCTCATCTACCAATGCCTGCCATCCCGCTACGGATTCAATCCCCACGACCTACAAAGCGCCGACGCCATCGAGATCGTCATCGGACAAGGCGCCAAGCCCGGGGGCGGCGGTCTGCTCCTGGGCCAGAAAATCAATCCGCGGGTCGCCGCTATGCGCACGCTGCCGGAGGGCATAGACCAGCGCTCCGCCTGCCGCCATCCCGACTGGACCGGTCCCGACGATCTCGCCATCAAGATCCGGGAGCTACGCGAGATCACAGACTGGATGAAACCGATCTACGTGAAGGTCGGTGCCTCGCGCACCTTTCATGACGTGAAGCTCGCAGTGGCCTCCGGTGCCGATGTCGTGGTCGTCGACGGCATGCAAGGGGGCACGGCGGCGACCCAGGCCTGCTTCATCGAGCATGTCGGCATTCCCACCCTGCCGGCGCTGCGTCAGGCGGTCGACGCCCTCGAGGATCTGGGCCTTAAGGGCGAGGTCCAGCTCATTATCTCGGGGGGCATCCGTACCGGCGCCGACGTCGCCAAGGCGCTCGCCATGGGCGCCGACGCGGTGTCCATCGGACAAGGTATGCTCATCGCCCTCGGATGCAATGCCGGTGACTACGAGAGCGATGGGGCGCGGCTGTCGGCTGACGCCGATTACCGCTCCCTGGGCACCCGGGCGGGCTTCTGCCACCATTGCCATACCGGCCTCTGTCCAGTCGGGGTCACCACCCAGGACCCCATCCTCGAGACGCGCCTGAGCGCCGAGGCCGGCGCCAGGCGCGCCACCAATTACCTAAAGACCCTCACCCTCGAACTTACGACCATGGCACGCGCCTGCGGGAAGCATAACGTCCATCATCTCGAACGCGAGGATCTGGCGGCACTGACCGTGGAGGCCGCGGCCATGGCGCGTCTGCCACTGGCCGGCACCGACTGGACCCCAGGAACCACACCATGACCGAGGCCCCCGGTGATCATCGCCTACTCTGCCTGCGTCCGGGGCATGGTGCCCCCAAAATCCCGGGGGCGGGACGCCCCGACGGTCCGTGCCCCGCAGCCCCGGCAAAGCCCCGCGCGGAAAGCCACCATGAGGGCGCGCGTAGCGCACGCACCCGAGAGGGCCTAGGGCTCGCTCCACGCAAAGGACCCGCGGGTACAGTCGATTGTTCCGAGGAATGGCTGAGAGGCGCGATGCCATAGACCCATCACCTGCCCGTCGAACGCCGTAGATAGGGGCATCGGCACCTTACTGACTGCTATCATTCCGGTACACCGGAATGATCAATCGTGCGTCTCGTCCAACGAAACCCTTCATAGAAACCCTCCGGTGATCCCGGGCCATGCCACGGACTCTCTCGCAGACATTCCCTTCCCTACACCATCCACAATAATTCCATAAGTCGCCACACTATTAATGTCATATTAGTGTTTGTTCAATACTGATAGCGTTCAAAGGTGGTGCATGGCGTGCCACACAATGGATCATATATACCATGGCTTCCGCATGAACGCGCCACGAAACGGCGTCGCGGCGCGGTTTTCCCAAGACCACTGGCATGGCGCGCTTATTGCTTGATGGGTCCTGTCACCCCACTACCGCGAGGCCCCGCCATGAGCGCCGTACCCCACGCTGATAGAACCTTGAGAAGCCAGAGCCTAGGCTTCCTGGAAGCGATCGGTCAGTCACTTGCCAACATCTCGCCGACACTCACACCCGCCCTCAATATCAGCGCGGTCGTGGCGCTCGCCGGACAGGCAAGCTGGCTCGTCTATGGGATTGCCACCATCGCCCTGCTGCTCGTGGGCATGAATATCTCCGCGCTCGCCAGCCGCTTTTCGGCGGCAGGGTCGTTCTTTGTGTTCATTTCCCAGGCTATGGGCCCCATGGCCGGCGGCATAGCGGGCTGGGCATTGGTAGCCGCTTATATCGGTACCGCCATGGCACTCCTAGGCGGCCTTGCCATCTTCGTGAACAATGCGCTGGCACCCGAAGGTCTTACGCTGCCCATCCCGGTCACCTATGTCATAAGCGCCGCCCTCGTCTGGTACCTGGCCTATCGGGACATCAAGCTCTCTTCGCGCATAAGTCTCGTAGTCGAGGCCATCTCGATCACCGCCATCTCCCTCCTGGTGTTGACGGTCTTTGGTCGCCACGTATCGCAGCCGCTCATTCATGCGCAACTGACACTCGTCGGGGCCAACGGCAAAGGCATGTCGGAGGCGATCGTGCTCGCGATCTTCTCATTCGTGGGCTTTGAGAGTGCGGCCACGCTTGGCAAGGAGACCCGCGATCCCCTTAGGAATATCCCGCGCGCGATCATGTACAGCATGATCGGCGCAGGGGTGTTTTTCATGGTCATGGCGTTTGCGCTCATGATCGCCTACAAAGGCAACGTGCAGGCCTTGGGCAACGATCCCGCCCCGCTCCTGACACTCCTGAAGGCCCTGCACCTGGCACGCTTCGCCACCGTCATTTACGCGATCGCATCGGTGAGCCTTTTTGCGTGCGTGCTGGCCTCGGTGAACGCCGCCTCGCGGCTCTTGTTCTCGATGGGCCGCTATCATTTCATCCACCGATCCATGGGGCTCGTACACGCCGGACACAAGACCCCGCATGTGGCCGTGGCCATAAGCTCGGCCTTGGCCCTGCTCGGCCCCCTGCTTCTTTTAAGCCAGGGGCCCATGAACACCTACGAGCTGACAGGCACCTTCGCGACCTTCGGGTTCATCTTCGCCTATCTGCTCATCAGCGTGGCCGCGCCCTTGTATCTCAACAAACAGCGCGTGCTGACCACCCGGCGCGCGCTGTTAGGGGGTAGCGCGGCACTCTTCATGCTCGCGGCCTTCTTTGGCAGTGTGTACCCGGTCCCCAGCTATCCTTACAATATCCTGCCCTACCTGTTCGTTCTGTATCTGGCGGCCGGCCTTGCCTGGCTCGTACACCTGAAGAAAAACGCGCCGCAGGTGCTGACGCTCATGGAGCACGACCTGGAGTCCCAGGAACAGGAGGTCTTTGGGCGCAAATAGCCGCTCTCAAGGCCGCGAGCCTTCCGTACGGTGGCGCGGCCTCCGGCACGAGACCGGCCGGCAGGCGCGTCCACCGCCGCGCGCCCAAACGAGGAGATGTGTCATGAGGTCACCATTCGCGTGATAATGGAACCCGCATATACAGAGCCTTCCCCAGGAGGCGGCTATGCCGACACCGTGCACGTCCGGCCCACGCGCCAGGAGTCACCGGAATTTCATATAGCCTTACGCTCCGTGCCGGGTACGCGCGAACGCAATGAGGATTACGTGGGCTTCGTGGCAGGGACCCCAGAGGACCGTGTGGCCAAGGGCAGCGTGCTCGCCATGGCCGATGGCATGAGCGGAGCCGCGGGCGGGCGGGTGGCGGCGGAGCTCACGGTGCGCGGCTTTCTGGAGGCCTACTACGGCCTGCCGACGACCTTGCGCCCCGAGCTTGCCGCCGGGCGCGCCCTCGACACCATCAATCGCTGGCTGTTTCGCATCGGACGCACCGACGCCAATCTGCGCGAACTGGCGGCATCGTTTGCCGCGCTCATCATTCGCGCGCGCGAGGCTTATATCGTGTCGGCGGGAGACGTACGGGTCTATCACGTACGCGATGGCGTCTGCCAGCAAATCAACACCGACGATTTTTACCCGACCACCATGGGCGGGATCATCACCAATGCCCCCGGTCTTCGCGAGACCGTCACCACCGAGATGCACAGGGTGGCGATCGAAAAGGGCGATCTCTTCGTCATGTGCACGGACGGTTTCTACCGGGGCCTTTCGCGAAGCGCCGTGCGTGAGGTGTTGTTCCTCTCGCAAACAGCGCCGCTCCAGGCCCAAGACCTGATCGACCACGCCAAGGAGCGGGGATCGACGGACGATATCACCGTGGCGGTCATGCGTATCCTCGATGTCCCTCCCCTGGATGGGCCGCTCATAGAACGCGTCGTGGCCGCCCTGCCCTTGATGCCGCCCCCTTCGCTCGGCGCCACCGTGGACGGCTATCGGCTCGAGCGCATCGTCCACGACGGTCATTACAGCCGCCTCATAGTGGCTGAAGACACCCACGAACCCCCTACGACCGTACTGATAAAATTTCCCAAACCGTCTGTGCGCAAGGATGAAAACGTGCGCCAGGGCTTCATGAAAGAGGCCTGGATCAATAGCCGCGTGCGCCACCCGCAGCTGGTGCCGTCGCGCCCCCTTGGCGAGCCTCGCCAGACGCAGTTGTATCTCGTCATGCCCTATTTCGAAGGCGAGACCCTGGAGACCGTATTGCAACGGTCGCCACTGCCCTGGCAGAAGGCCAAGACCTCCCTGGTGAACGTCGCCAAGGCCGTCTACGCCCTCAATCGCGTGCATATTTTTCATCGGGACATCAAGCCCGCTAACATCCTCCTGCTGCGCGACGGTGGCCTGAAGCTGCTCGATCTCGGGCTTGCCCATACCCCAGGCCTTCCGGGAGGCGCACCGCTCGAGACCCCGGGGACGCCCGGCTATATGGCGCCCGAACTGCTCACCGGAGGCCTCGGCGACGCCCGCTCCGAGGTGTTCGCGCTTGGAGTGACGCTCTACCGGGCGTTGAGCGGCGGGCGCATGCCTTACGGCCTGCGGGGCCTGGTCCCTCTCACCCACTTTCGCCGTGACATCCCCTATGAACTGAACCTCCTCATAGAAAAGGCGCTCTCACCCGATCCCGACAATCGCCACCAGGATGCCCTGGAGTTCGCCTTCGATCTCGAGCAAATCCCCGCGCAGTCCGCCATGCGCCGCCATCCGCGGACCCCGCTCTTGACGCGCAACCCCCTGGCCTTTTGGCAGTGGTCGTCGGCCCTGCTCTTGATCCTCTTGCTCGTGCTTCTGGCCTGGCATATGCCGTAGGGCCCTATCCCCGAAGATAACGATCCAGGATCCCGATCGAACGGGACCGGGGACCGGCAAAGGATCCTCTCGCCAAGCGTATCCGAAGGCGCGCCGCGCCCACATGCGCGGGCCATCCCCTCAGCCTGCGTGTACGGCAGAAGGCTTATGCCGGATCCACGGAAGACCCGGCCTACGATCGAAGATGTCCTGCGACGGGAATACGCAACGGGGCCCCATGAGCGGATCGCACGCGCTGCGCTGACCTTGCGCCAAGACATCGATGCCCCAACCCGGACCACGGCTAAAACATGGTCATCGCCATGCGTCGTCCGAAACCGTGCATCGGTCGCAGCAAACTTGGCGGGAGTTGATCCAAGTCAGCAGTTCGAACTGCCGTATCGGCGCTTGCGATCAAGTACTTGAACTGAACGACTGTGACTCGATGCGCCCAGGCAACATCGGTGGCGCCGTAGTATCGCACAAGATCGGCAACTCGACCGCGCCAGTTCCCAGGCTCTGCTCGTCTTGCTCGTCGAAACCCTCGAGAAATGATAGCGCTAAGGTCGGTCGACGGCGGGAGGAGTTCAAGGGCGGTGCGCGCGGCCCAAGCTGCATGAAACGCATGGCCCGCCTTTGATGCTCGAACTTTGTCGATTTCTATCGGCGCCCTGCCCGTATCGTCGTCACTTATGATCGACTCCATCCCCCAGCCAACCGAAGCAGTAGCGCACTCGCTGTCTGCTAGTCGGCTCAGAACATCATCCTGCAACCCATGCCTTGGCCTCACTCATAGACCAACGCGCAATCGTGAATCATCGCGTAGGCACCTCACATCATCTGGCATCGACGATCCTGGCCAGCGCTTCTTCCAACAGACTCCGATCCGCCGCACGCTTGGCGTCGGTGCGCCGGGCCAGGTTGTGCAGCTTGCGCCGCACGCCCGGCAAATCGGCCGCATGCGGAAGTCCGATCAGACCGAAGTCCGGCCGCTGATCCTCAACGGACCGCAGGAACGCACACGATGGCTCATCCAGCCATCCAGCCACACGCGCCAGCAGACGCTCATGGATGTCCAGCAAGACCTCGGCTTCGATAGGCTCAGCTGTCATTCCCTTGAAGTGTGCTTCGAACATCGCTGCGAATTCCGCAGGCACGCGAGGCGCCAACATCTCCCAGACAGGCTTGGGACTGCAGGTCAAGTAGACGAGAAAAGTTTGCCAGAGCACGTGATCTGCCCGTGCATCCTTCAGCAACAAGCCGACATCGAAGAGATCACGCGGATGCTGTCTCGACAATGCCGCAGCCAGCTTGCCGGCATAGAGGTCGGCGAAATCCAGTACCTGTGCAGAAGCGAAGCCGAACGCCTCTTCCACCTTCGGGCGCACCACCATGTTGCGCACGGGATGCACCGTGCCGCGCATAACAGGCGTCGTCTCGATCTGCACACGCGCACGGCCACGACTGGCCACCAGCCGCGTGACGCCTGCGCCCTCCCCTGCTGACAATTGCACCTGCAGTTGCAGAGGCCGGGCGCGCAGTACATCAGCCAGCCGCCCAAGCGCTTCGGCAATCAGCTTTGCATCTTCGTCATAGTCATGCACGGGCAACCAGGCCAGATCTATGTCCACCGACAACCGTGGCAGATCGTGCTCAAACAGGTTGATGGCCGTGCCGCCCTTGAGCGCGAAGCGAGGCTCCTGTGCCAGCACCGGCAAAATCTCGACTAGTAGCTTCACCCGGTCGGTGTAGCGCCGATCCCAGCGGTCAAGCCAGGTGTTCATCGAGGTCTCCCGGCAAGGTGATCTGGTAGGTCGGATGGAGGCGCCCGCCGGGCACCAGTGCGCGCTTGCCCCGGCCCAGATCGACGCCGTCCAGAGGCACATGCGACAGCCACGCATGTCGATGACGCTCGGCCAGCGCCAGGAACAGTCGTTTGGCCTTGATGCTGCGGCAGTGGCGCAGCAGCATACCGACCCGCTGCGGGCGCAACGTGGTCATGGCCTGCATCAGCGCGTCGGCCTCGTAGACCAATGTTGCGTCCACGACGCCATCGCACAGCTCCAGCATGGCCCGCTCGGGCGTAGAGCAGACCAGGGCATCGGTGTTCGGCGCAGCCCGATACCAGGCCAGACCTTGCTCGGACAGCGTCTTCTCGGACACTTCCGCCGTGAACGCCGCAGGCAGCAGATCGAACGGCCCCTTGCCTCGATAGTGGAAGCGCTGCGCCAGCGACAGCTTGCCGAGCCAAGCCGGTGGCCGCTCCATCCCATACAGGGTGATCGCGCCGGCATCGCCCAAACGCAGGTAGTGCTCGTGCCCCTGCAGGCTAAGTGCAAAGAGACCACCAACGTGCAGCGGCACGCCTTCCCCGACCTGCAGGCTGCGAACTACGCCTTCCCACTGCAGGCGCCCACCCTTGCGCATGTAGACGCCGCGCGCCGGCGACACCAGCCAGCCGCTGTCCACGTAACGCGCGACGAGGCTGCTGGAGTAGCCATGAGCCCGCAGCCAGCGGCTTGACACCAAGCGCGCATCGCCCAGTTCGGCCAGTAGCTGGTTTAGTTTTCCTGCATTTTCGTCACTCATAGTGCGCAAAATACAGCTTCTTCAAACTTTTTCCCAGTCACGCTAGTTTGACGGGAAAGGAAAATGATCACCTACGGTGATCGTTTACGAGAAATCCTAAACCAAACGCGACTCAGCACCGCCCGACGCACAAAAAGCCATCGGGCCGTGTTGTCCTTACACGGTCGCTCTCAACGCAGGCACCGCCACGCTCCCCGGGCACTAGCTGTGGCACGTAGGTCTGCCCGTCGATCCACGCATCGACCATGTTGGTCCACCCTTGCAGCATGTGGCGCCGCCGCTTGGCATACTCGGCCTTGCTGTAGATCGAGCGCGTGGAACGTCCGTCCTCGTGCGCCAAGCACTTCTCGATCCAGTCGCGGTTGAAGCCTATTTCGTTCAGCCGTGTCGAGCCGACACGGCGCAGGTCGTGGACGGTGAACGACTCCCGCGACAGGCCGGCGGCCTGCGCCCGCTCCGCCACGATCTGCGTGACCCGGTTCAAGATGGCGTTCGACAGGCAGAGGACGGCGTCGGTGCGTGACGGCCGCATGAACTTGGGACTGGCCGCGCGGGTGTGCAGCGCCACGAAGATGTCAAGCGCCTGGCGTGACAAATACACCGCATGCGGGTTACGTCCCTTCATGCGCGGCTTCGGGATCGCCCAGGTCGCATTCTCAAAATCGACCTCATCCCAGGCCGCTTGGATTCGCTCGCTCTTGCGCACCAGCGTCAAGAAAATCATACATGAACGGCTCCTGCCAACCTTACGGTATAACGTGAGTTTCGTGCTCATTACCGGCATCGCCAGCAAGGCGATCATTCCGGCCGTTCCTGCTGTTCGATGTAGGGCTTGAGTCCGGACAGGGGCGCACCACCCACTGGGAGGGGGCCATAACGGCGGCTCCAGAATACCGGCTTGTTCCCGTCATATGTTTTCAGAGGACCCGCACACCCTTTACGCAGCCATCGGCTGCTGACGGTTTTCCGGGTGATCGATGAAGGCCGACGGGAGTCCTTTCGGCCCCCTGTGTCAACGCCAGGAGCAAAGGCCCATGGTCCGTCTCCCCCATTGCATTCCCGCACCGCGCACTCCCATGGTGCCGCCGTGCTCCG
Organism: Acidiferrobacter thiooxydans; assembly: GCF_003333315.1. Classification (GTDB taxonomy): domain Bacteria; phylum Pseudomonadota; class Gammaproteobacteria; order Acidiferrobacterales; family Acidiferrobacteraceae; genus Acidiferrobacter; species Acidiferrobacter thiooxydans. The sequence goes on along the minus strand of NZ_PSYR01000001.1, from coordinate 1,178,536 downwards.
GCGAATCGCTTCGAGACGGCCCCGCCTCGGTCCCATCATGCATTGGCGCCGATACTTCGTGACCAGAACCCCTTGGTCGTTCAGGCATATACCAGCCTAGGCGCGCCCGAATCGTACGATGCGGTTTACAGCATTGATATCAAATCCCTCGGGATCGAAGGCGCCACCGATCCAGCTCAGTGTCTCTTTGTGCTCCTCGTGCTGCGGGTCCTTGATCACCTCTAGAAATCTTTCGTATCCCGAGGGGCCGCCGACGTCATCGGGAGGTACGGCGCGCGCACCGCCCACACACAGGGGATAGGTCCAGTCCGGATCGGCATCCGGGCGCGGCACGACCTTAACGCGACAGCGCCAACTGTCGCCGAAGTCATAGAGATAGACAAATTCCCGGAGATCGCGCCCGAGCACCGCACCGAGGGTCTTGCGACGCTCGTCCTCCATCTCCAGCTCCTCGAAGAATTCGTCATACGGCATGCTGAAGCTGCGTTCACCGAAGGTGAAGCTGTGCAGATGGGAATCGGTCCATCCGAGTGTAATCTGTAAGAGATCGTGGAGCGCGGGCAGGGTGATGGTAAGCGGCACCATCAGCCGCCGCCAGATGAGCGGCTTTATGTCCTGCAACTCGATGTAGAGCTCCACGATCTTCGGTGCTGCGCGTCGCGCCTTGGCCATGCTTCGATCCCCCCGGAAAAAGCGCATCGTAGCGAAACCATGGCAGGCCGTCACCATCGGCCGCGTCCGGCACAGGACCTTATGCGATGACCGGGACATGGGCGCGCTTGCGTACATACCTATCTCTTGGACACATACCTATCTGCAGACAGTCTGCCGCTGCCGCCCGACACATCGTGCGCGTAACCCCTCAGAGGTCCGCCCAATTACCGGTCTGCTGACAGACCCTTAGGCCTAGCATGGGCGCCTTCTGGACAAGCCCCAAGGAGCATCTCATGAAAGCCGTCGTTTTCCATGGTATCGGAGACATCCGTCTCGATAATGTCCCGGAGCCGCGTCTAGAAAGGCCCGACGATGCCATCGTGAGACTCACCAGCAGCGCCATCTGCGGGACCGACTTGCACATGGTGCGCGGGACGTTGAGCGACATGCAGCCGGGGACCATACTGGGCCATGAGGGCGTGGGGGTCGTCGAAGAGATCGGCGCCCATGTGCGCAACCTGCGCAAAGGCGAGCGCGTAGTGATCCCGTCGACCATAGGCTGTGGCTACTGCTCGTATTGCCGCGCCGGTTATTACGCCCAGTGCGATCACGCCAACCCCAACGGGCCGCTCGCCGGTACCGCCTTCTTCGGGGGACCCAAAGGTTCAGGCCCCTTCCAGGGCCTGCAGGCGGAATACGCACGCATCCCCTACGCCCAGGTGGGCCCCGTGATCCTGCCCGATAGCATCTCCGACAATCAGGCGATCCTGCTCTCCGATATCTTTCCCACGGGCTATTTTGGTGCCAAGCTCGCGGCAGTCAAAGGCGGTGACGTGGTGGCGGTGTTCGGCTGTGGACCAGTAGGCCAGTTCACCATCGCAAGCTGCAAGCTCCTGAACGCCGGCCGGATCTTTGCCATCGACAAAGTCCCCTCGCGCCTCGAGATGGCCCAGCGCCAAGGCGCGGAGGTCATCAACTTCAATGACGAGGACCCAGTGGCGGTGCTACGCGACATGACGGGCGGCATAGGGCCGGAATGCGTGATCGATGCCGTAGGCATAGACGCGGAGGTGGCCTCCGGGGGCCCGGCCCACGAACACGGCAAGGGCCGGGAGGCCATGCTCGCCAAGGAATTGCAGGAGATTGCCCCCCACATGCATCCTGTCGACGGCAACTGGCACCCGGGTAGCGGCCCCTCCCAGGCCCTGCACTGGGCCGTGGAGAGCGTCGCCAAGGCCGGACGTGTGGCGATCATCGGCGTCTACCCGCCAGCCGACCGCTTCTTTCCCATAGGCCTTGCCATGAACAAGAACCTGCGCCTTACCATGGGCAACTGTAATCATCGCGCCTACCTGCCGGAACTGATCCAGCTCGTGCGCACCGGCGCCATCGACCCCTCGGCGGTACTGACCCAACAGCGCGAGCTCGTGGGGGCACTGGACGCCTATAAAGCCTTCGACAAGCGCACCGACGGTTGGATGAAGGTCGGGCTCAAGCTCGCCTCCTAGGCCCCCATTCGTTGCCTCGGACGAAAGACGTTTTCCTGTGGGGCCTTCAAGGCGTCGTGAGGGGACCTCTATTCCGCGCCCTGCCTACACGGCGAAGGGGTCGATCAGCGCCATGGCGCGCGCGGGAGTGGATGCGATGGGCTAGCGCGGTAGAGGTCAGGGCATCCCTGGCGTCCGACGAGCAGCAGGCAGTGCCGGCTCCATGGCGGTGTGGCGCACCATGGTGGCAAGCCCCGCGAGACGTGTCGGGACACTGTGGATGGGCGTGCCGTCCTCGTGGTGCCGCCGGGCGACCTTCGCTTTCGCCGTAGCCTGGCGTCCGGCCGGCGCCACGGGATCACGGGCGGCCTTGGTGGAACCGTCCGAGGCGTGGGGCGGTGGAAGTCCCCCGCGCTGTATGATCACGATCGCGGGCACTATGACCAAGTGTACAAGGAATATGGCTTTGCGGCCGTCGGTCAGCCCTATGACAGTGCCTACCCCGGGGAACCGCGCTTCATCGAGATCAGTCTCAGTGGGCGATTCGCGTAAGGGTCCGGTCGATAGGCCTGAGGTGTCCCAGGCAGATGTGCGCAGATCGGAGGCATGATAGGCGCCTTCGGATACCGGGACGATGACCTTCCATCCCTAGGCGGCGGCCGATCGGCCGGAGGGCATCGCGAAGGCCTTGAAACGGATGGGAACCCGCCCCATGGGCCTACGGTCACAGGTGACAAACGATCTGAAGAGGAGGGTTTGCGCATATGAAAGGGAAATATCGGACGGCGATATCGACCATCGGTGTGGCCGCGGTCGTGGCCGCGGCCCTGGCATTGCTCCCGGCTCACCACCGGCCGGCCCACACCCAGGGGGCGACTGGGCCGATAGCCAACGCCCCCTTCCAGCAGGTCCGTGTCTATCGAACCCCGGGAGGGGGTCTGCTACGCACCGAGACCGTACGCTGGCAGGGTCCGGGCAGCATGACCATCGTCACCTGGTCGAGTAACGGCAAGGCCGGTGCGGCCCTCCCCCCATGGGTGGGTGTGGAGCTCGAAAACATGGCGGCGCAACAGCGCCTGCTGCAGGCGGCGATGCAGCGCCTGATGAGCGCCCAGGCGCCATTGCTGCCGCTGGCAGGCCCCATGGGCCCACTGCCGTCGCTCTCGATCCAGGTTGAATGGCCCCAGGGGATACGGGCCCCAGCCCCGGCAATAGCCCCAGCCACAGTCCCAGCCACGACCCCGACTGCGGCCCCAGCGCAGACGCCCGCGCCTGTCCTGCACCCGCAGGCCCGCCAAACAGTCGACATTTGATGGCCCCGGCGCCCGCCTTCGGGCGGGTGCCCTTCCTTTTTCTTGGGCTTTCTGGCCACTCGGACTTAAAGTCCCCCTACCCAAGCCGTCATGGCGCGATGGCGCGCATGCAAAGGGATACCATGCAGGCGCCGGATGCCCGGAGCCGCCGACACCTATCGCGACCGGTAGGCGGCCTGCCTATCCGCGCGCTTCCCTGGCGGATAGGGACAAGGAGTGCCCTGACAGGACCTCGGGGCCGTCCTAGGGCGCCATGATCCCCAGGGCAAGAATGACAGGCCAAAGAGGGGCTTGGGCGTATGCCGCCGATCCCCTTCCTCCCATGGGGATTCGATCTCTCCGATCCGGGGGCCAAGGGGGCCTTGTACGACTCCCAGGCCACGGGGCGCCTGGTCGGGATCGATCTCGGTTGGGGGCCGGGAGACCCCCTCTCGAAGCTCCGTCCTTGGCTTCAGAAACACCATCCGGGCCAGAAGCCCGTCCCGGAGGTCTACCGCCACCGGGAGGCCTAAGGGTGAAGCTCACCCACGGCACGATGATTGATGCCCCCTCATCAACGCCCTCTCGTCGACCAACCCACGACCCAAGGCCACGCGATTGGGGCGCGGACGAGGCGTTGTGCCTCCCTCACCCCACCCCCGCTTCTGGGCCTTGCCCTTGTCCACATGAGGGTTAGATCAGATGTGCCCTAGCCGTTCAAAAGAAAGCGGATGCCGCCTTTTTGCATGTCCGCAAGCTCGGGACCCAGTTCCCGCCAAAAGGCGTCGCGCATGGGATTGGCGCGCAAAGGGGTACTGATCTCGAGCGTGCTCGCGCGCGCACTCAGGCGCCAGGGTGCGCGCCGGCTGCTGATGGCGAGCGACTGTTCGATCCGCAAAAGCACCACGACGATGCGCGTGAGTATCGCTAAACGGACCGCGGCATCCCCAAAAGACCTTTTTATGCCGGCTACCGCAAGTTGCGTCCACTTGCCGCGATGCATGGCCACCAGCATGCCGAGCAGCGCCTGTTCGCGCGGCGCGAAACCGGCCAATTCCGCGTGCGCCACGATATAGGCACTGTGACGCTCGTAGTGGAGACGATTGATGGCAGTCCCGCAGGCATGGAGCTGCACCGCCCATCCCAGGAAGCGCCGATCCTCCGGCGATAAGCGCCATGGACCCGCCACCATCTCGAAGAGCGCATCGATGCGCTCGGCCATCCCGGTTCCGTAGGGATTCGGCCAGCGTGCCGCCAAGCGCGCGATTGCCTCGCTCCGTACATCCACTCCCGACAGGCGACCGATCAGATCCCTCAGGACCCCTTCACGCAAGGCACCCTTGGCGACCTCCATGGTCGTGATCTCCAAGACATCAAAAAGCGCAATCACGATGGCGAGCCCCCCGGCGAACACCGGGGCCCGCTCCGTCGCAAGACCTGGAAGCACCAGCCGGTCGACGTGACGCTGAGCCAAGACGCGTTCCTTAAGCTCCGTCAACGCGTCGGCCGTAAGTCCCCCGGTGGCGACCCCCAATTCGCGCGCCACGGCCTCGACGGCACGGATGGTCCCCGAGGACCCCACAGCCCGGTCCCAGTGCGCCGCACGCAAGCGTTCGCGTAGGGGCATAAGCTGATGCTGGGCAAAGGTTACGGCCTGCGCGAACCGCGCCTCGGTGAGCAGATGGCCGGCAAACAGCCGATCGGTCAAGGTGACACAACCCATGGTCACGCTCTCCAGCACCTCGGCGTGTCCGCCGACGCCCACGATGAGCTCCGTGCTCCCGCCCCCGATATCGACCACCAATGCGCGCGCCTCGGCGGCGATTCCGGGGCTTACGCCACGATAGATAAGGCGCGCCTCCTCGATACCAGAGACCACCTCCACCGGCACACCGAGGCGCGCCTGGGCCTTCCGCAAAAAGGACTCGGCGCCCACCGCCTGGCGCAGCGTATTGGTCCCGACCGCGCGCACAAGCTCGGGACGCCATAGCGCAAGGCGCTGTCCGAAGCGCCGCAGGCAGGCCAGGGCCGCCTTGGCGGCCGCCGGGCGAATATGCTGCTTGTGGTCGAGCCCCGACCCGAAACGCAGCATCTCCCGCAGCTTGTCCACTACAACCGGCTCGCCGTTCTCCACCTTGGCGATGACCAGATGAAAGCTGTTCGAACCGAGATCCACGGCGGCAATTACCGGGCTGCGGTTGCGCGCCATGCGCTTTACGATCTTCTTGGGAGCCCGCAAGGCCGCCTTGGCTAAGGCTTTGGGCATGGGATCGCCGCCTTTTCATGAACAGAATGTTGGCGAGTCTGGCGAATCCCGATGACGATGACAAGACAGCGAACACGCATCCGATAGGACCTGACAGGCATGATCGTGCGCAGAACGGACCGTGGTCGTGTTGCGGTCGGCCATGAAAACGCTACACTTGATGCGTTACTCTCGATGGCATCCCATGTCCCGTCATGAAGACCCACACGCCGCATCCGCGGCGTCCCTGTCCACTGGTTTGCTCGGATTTCTGGCGTTCCTGGCCGGCGCCACCGTCGCCAATCTGTACTATAGCCAGCCGCTGCTCACGCAAATCGCAAAGAGTTTCCATATCGCACCGGGTCGCGCCAGTCTCGTAACGGTCGCTACCCAGATCGGTTATGCCGCGGGCCTCATGCTCATCGTACCCCTGGGCGATGGCCAGGAGCGCAAACGCCTCATCGTCATGACCACCGCACTCATAGCCGGCGCGCTGGCCCTGGTGGCGCTCAGCCCGACCTTGCCGATCCTGCTCGCGGCCTGCCTTTTTATGGGACTGGTCACTACCGTCCCGCAATTGCTCGTCCCTTATACCGCAAACCTCGCCGAGCCGGCCCGTCGCGGGCGTGCGGTAGGTCTCGTCATGAGCGGTCTTCTGGTCGGCATCATCGTATCCCGGGCCTTGAGCGGCTTCGGGGCCTTTCTCGGATGGCGCAGGATCTATGCGATCGCAGCCGGCGTCATGGCCCTGTGCGCAGTCGCCGCCGGCCGCCTCCTGCCCCGTCAGCCGCCGACCGAACCGGCCACCCACAGGACCCTGCTCCGATCTCTGATCACGCTTTGGCGACAGGAGCCCGTGCTCCGTCTCCACGCCTTCCTGGGCGCCATGGGCTTTGCCGCCTTCAATAGTTTTTGGACACCGCTCGTCTTCCATTACGCCCGCCTGTTTCCGGGCGACGCCAGCCGTATGGTCGGAATCACAGGGTTTATCGGCGTAGCCGGCGCCCTGGCGGCGCCCCTCTCCGGCCGACTATCCGAACGCATCGGCGCGCGCGCCATCAACGGCGCCTTTCTCGGACTCGTAGTGGTGGCATTCCTGGTCTTATGGGCGGCAGGCGACTCCCTCGCGGGTGTCGCCGTCGGCGCGGCACTCCTCGACGCCGGCGTTCAAGGCAGTCACGTTTCGAACCAGACCCGCATCTATGCCCTGGGCGCGGCCGTCCGAAATCGCCTGACCGCCCTCTACATGACCGCCTACTTCACCGGGGGTGCCCTCGGATCGTTCGTAGGGACCCTGGCCTGGCAGGAGGCGCGATGGCCGGCGGTGTGCGCAAGCGGCGCCGCCTTTGCGCTCGCCGCCCAGGCGCGCCTCTTTGCCGCCCGCCGCCAATGACCCCCTGGTCGCCGCCGCCCGCCGGGTTATCGTGACCGGCAGTCGCCGGCGCCGCAGGCCGGCTTTGCACAGACACACGGATAGCCCATCCCTTGCCCCTCATCATTCCGGGATGTCCCGAGACGAACCCGCGCGCTCCCACCCAAAACCCGTGCGACCGCTATCCTGACACCGGGTCCATGGCCGCGAGGCCAGAAACATCCTTCCCTTGAGAAGCGGGAGGATGTCAAAATGGCGGCCCGTTGCCATCCGCCCGGAGCCCCGATGCCCCGCCGTTACACACTGACACTCTCGTGTCCCGATCGTGTCGGTATCGTCGCCGCCGTAAGTGGCCTGATTGCCGCCCACGGCGGCTGGATCACGGAGGCCAACCATCACTCCGACCCGGAAGGTGGCCGGTTCTTCATGCGCCAGGAGATTCTTGCCGACTCCCTACCCTTCGACGCCACGAGCTTTCGGGAACGGCTCGCCCCGATCGCGGCCGAATTCGCCATGGATTGGCGGCTGGTCGACAGTGCCTGTAAAGAACGCGTAGTGATCCTGGTTTCGCAGCTCGGCCACTGCCTCTACGACCTCCTGGCCCGCTGGCAGGCGCAGGAATGGGACATCGAGATCCCGTGCGTCATATCGAATCACGACACGCACCGGGGCTTCGTGGAATGGCACGGCATCCCCTTTCATCATGTGCCGGTGGCATCCGGCGACAAGGCTGCGGCCTTCGCGCGGATCGCCGAGCTGTTCGAGGATGCGCAAGGCGACGTCATGGTCCTCGCCCGCTACATGCAGATCCTCCCAGATGCCCTATGCCAGCGCTACCCCCATCGCATCATCAATATCCATCACGGATTTCTGCCGAGCTTCAAGGGTGCCAAGCCTTATCATCAAGCCTATGAACGGGGCGTCAAGCTGGTCGGCGCTACCTGCCATTACGTCACCTCGGATCTGGATGATGGTCCAATCATTGAACAAGACGTGGTGCGCGTCGATCACTCCGACGACCCCTCGGATCTGATCCGCTACGGCCGGGATATCGAAAAGACCGTGCTGGCGCGGGGGCTCGGCTATCATCTGGACGACCGCGTCCTGATCCATGGCCGGCGTACCGTCGTTTTCCGCTAGACCCCGAGGCCCGAGACAGGATGCGCCATACCCCATCGGCTGGACGAACCCGATGGCGCCTGCCCTCCGCTACCTCTCACGTCACGACAGGCACCCCCGCCACCGACGATCCCTGCAGTCCTGATCGCGCGATCCCCTGATACGCGGGCCGCACGGTGTGCCATCTATCCACCGGGCATAGCCGCCGTCACAATGCGCGACAAAGATCGAGGATACGATCTCATTCACCGGATCGGTCGCCATCCACATCCCAGCGCGCAAAGGCCCGATGACCGGGAAGGCATCGTGCCCGCGCCTCGCCATCCTTGCCGACAAGTGCAAGCCGCGCAATGGGCCTACTGTGACCCTATACTGACGATCCTCGCGGAGGGTGCGCAAGCAGCCCTCGTCCCGGTTATGACGAACTCGGCCGTTTCACCGACCGCCGGTCTTGCCGCACCACCCCCTACCACGTGACAATCGTCCGCAGCTGTAACGCCAATGCTACAGCACGATTCGCGAAGCCCTGGATGGGCTGTTTGGATAATCGCCGAAACAGGGCCACCCCAACCGACAAGGACGACACGACGATGCCCACCAAGACCGAAACGCCCCTTACCCACCGACCCGATAGGTACGGATATACCCTGGCCTAGCGTATAGGCCGATAGACCGTTACAGCGACCCATGCCCGTTTTGACAGCGCTGGCGATGAATCCTGAGGCTTTAAGGACCCTCCCCGCACAGCCGCGTCGATCCCTGGCAGGCCCGGACTGATAACAGGTGGGGCGCCCCGGGTCCGGCATAGGACTCACGGCCGATGACAGGCCGCATACGGGATGCTCTCATACCGCCAAAGCGGGATGTCCGAGGTGTGCCGTCATCCATCCTTGCAGGGGCCCCTATGAACGAGATCTCGCATATCTACCATCGCAACGCCGTCGACCCCCACGGCAACGACAGCCTCGCCAAGATCGCCCAGCAGATCGCACCCGCGACCAAGGTGCTGGATGTCGGGTGCGCCGTGGGGCGCCTGGGACAGCACTTGAGCGAAGCCCGGCACTGTATCGTTGATGGCATCGAAATCAACCCCGAGGCGGCGGCCCTGGCGCGACCCTATTATCGCGATGTCTGGGAACTCGACGTGGAGGACGCCCGGATGCTCTCGCACCTGGGCGACCGACGATACGATGTCGTGGTCTGCGCCGATATCCTCGAACACCTGCGTGAACCGACGGATTTCCTAAGGCGCATCAAACCCCTGCTTACGGATCACGGCCGACTGCTGGTGTCGGTACCCAATATCGCCCACGGGGGTGTGATACGGGAGCTCATGTCTGGGGATTTCCGGTATCGCGACGAAGGCCTCCTGGATCGTACGCATCTCCGGTTCTTCACGAGAGAAAGCTTTCTGCGCACGCTTGCGGAGGCCGGGTGGCGGGGGCAGGTCGTCGACCACACGGTCCTGGATATCCAGCACACGGAGTTCGCGCACCCGCCAGGGCATCACGAGAAGATACCGCAATTGCTGTGGCAGACCCTACTCCCCGAGATTCCGGACGCCGCAGTCTATCAATTCGTCATGGAGGCCGTCCCCGAGGAATATGCCCTGCCGGCGCCCCGAAAGGGATCGGACCTGAGCCCGCCGCGCCCTTCCATTGGCGTAGCGGTCTATTGGCGGGACGTCCATGAGGATTATTGCGAGACACGACGGGCCGCACGGCCGTTGCCCCTCGGCTCCGGGCCCCATACCCTGCGCCTGCGACTGCCCGCGACCCCCACCAAACGCCGCCTGAGACTCGACCCGGGCGATTGGCCGTGTTATCTGCGCCTCCATGACCTTGCGCTCTATCGCGGACCGCGCGCCCTCTGGGTATGGGACGGCCGGCGCGAATCGCTGTTCGGGGAATCCCGGCGGGGGCTATCGCCCTCTGCGTCATTGGACACCGGGGTCGGGCTGTGGCTGTGGGATAACGACTCCTGGATCGAATTGGCGATCCCGGAAGAGTTCGTCGCCCATGCCGATACCATAGCGGTACGATTGTCCACTCCGCCTACGCACGGCGATGCGCTCGGCGCGCTCGAGGGCTGGCTTGCGCTATATGCCCAAAACCCGGAACGACCACCCCTGAAGCAGCTCCAGGCCGCACAGAAGGATCTGGAGACGACCCGCGCCACCCTCCAGCAGATCACCACCTCCCGATCCTGGCGCCTCACAGAGCCCCTCCGGCGCACGGCGACGCGGTTGCGCGCCGCCCGGCAGGCGCTCATAGGGGGTCCGCCGCAACGCATGCAGCGGCGCGCACTCGCCAAATCCCTGCTCCATCGCCTACCGCTGCCGGCGCGTGCCAAGGACGCGCTGGCCGTCTGGGGGCGAAGCGCCTACAGAAACCTGCTCGAGCAGGACTACGCGCTGTGGGTGCGGCGCTACGATACCCTGACCGATGCGGATCGCGGCGCCATCCGCCGCCAGATCGCCTCCTGGACCCACCCGCCCATGATCTCGGTGATCATGCCGGTCTACAATGCCCCGCCGCGTTTTCTGCAAGCCGCCATAGACTCGGTCCGCCATCAGCTCTATCCGCATTGGGAGCTTTGTATCGCAGACGACGCCTCCCCGGACCCGCGCGTGCGCCGCATTCTGCAGGATTACGCGAAGCGCGATACCCGGATCCGTGTCCACTTCCGGGCCAAGAACGGCCATATCTCGCGCACCTCGAACGATGCCTTGGCCATGGCCACGGGCGAGTTCATAGCGCTCCTGGACCACGATGACCTGCTGGCCGAACACGCCCTCTACTGGGTGGCCGCGGAGATCCTGCACCATCCGCATGTCGATCTGCTCTATAGCGACGAGGACAAGGTCGACGTGCGCGGCACACGCCACGATGCCTATTTCAAGCCCGATTGGAACCCGGACCTGCTCTTAGGCCAAAACTATGTCAGCCATCTTGGGGTATACCGTCGCGAGCGCGCGCTCGCCATCGGCGGATTCCGTGCAGGCTACGAGGGCAGTCAGGACTGGGACCTGGTGCTGCGCTTCACGACAGGGCTTGATGCCCACAAGATCCGCCATATCCCGGCGGTCTTGTACCACTGGCGCACCCTGCCCAATTCCACCGCCGCCTCGCTCGACGCCAAGCCCTACTGTATCGAGGCCTCACGCAAGGCGGTACAAGAATTCCTGAGCACCGAGGGCGCGCGGTTTGCCATGGACGCCGTATGTAACGGTGTCCATCATCTGCCGAGGCTGTCGGTCAAAGGCCGCCCCACCGTAAGCCTCATCATCCCCACCCGCAATGGTGTCGATGTCCTGCGGACCTGCCTGAACAGTCTCGAGCGGACCGTTTATCCGGATCGGGAGATCGTGGTCATCGACAACCAGAGCGACGACCCCGAGACCCTGACCTATCTGGCAAGCTTAAAGCGCGAGGGGCGTATCACACTCCTGCACTACGATGCGGAGTTCAATTATGCACACATGCACAACTGGGCGGTACCGCAGTGCTCGGGGGAATTTCTGTGTCTTCTCAACAATGACACCGAGGCCATCGCACCCGAGTGGCTCGCGGAGATGGTCGCCCATGCCCAACGCCCCGGAGTTGGCGCGGTCGGGGCCAAGCTCCTCTACCCCGACGGTACCATCCAGCACGGCGGAGTGGTCCTCGGTATCGGCGGGATCGCAAGCCACCTCCACAAGCATGTCGGCGGCGACAGCGGCGGGTATTTCGGCCGGGCGGCCCTCATCCAGACCGTTACCGCCGTGACCGGGGCCTGCCTTGTCATGCGCAAACAGCATTGGGAGGCCTTGGGGGGCATGTCGGAAAATCTCCCCGTGGCCTTCAACGATGTCGATCTGTGCCTGCGTCTGCGCGAGGCCGGCTACCGGAACGTCTGGGTACCGCAGGCGGTCCTCTACCACCACGAGTCCAAGTCGCGGGGGGACGAGCGGACACCGGCAAACCGTAAGCGCTTCGCCTCGGAATGCGCCTATATGCAATGGCGGTGGGGTCCGATGTTCGCAAGCGACCCCGGCTATAACCCAAACTTAAGTCTCGACCATGAACAGTTCGACCTCGCCAAACCGCCGCGTACCCCCAAACCCTGGCATGGCGCCCCGTCGATTATCGATGTCCCGTATGGCGCCCCGAACACCGAACCTGCCCCTGTCGACCTGCGCCCAGACACACCGATCGAGGCGCGCTTTGCCATACCGCATGCCGTCACCGGCACCCTCCATGGCCTGGATATCCTGGTCGGGACCCGTGCGGGGCCGTGCGACGGCACGCTCGTCCTTACCATCAAAGACGGCCTGGGGCACACCGTCGAGGCGCGGGGATCGCTCGCATCGCTGACGGATAACGCCGCCCGGCCCCTGCCGCTGCCGCTCGACGGTGAAGGCCTGGCCTTGATGGGGCAGGAGGGGCTCACGATCCGCATGCATCTGGAGGATACCGTCCACCCCCTGACCCTATACGCCTATCCCGTGAATGCGCGCTGGAGCCATGGCATCACAGGACACGACGATATGGCATTGCGCATTCGCCTCCATGTCACCATGACGATCGAGTTATATCCCGATGCCGATGCCGCACGACACACCCCATCAATGTGCGCGGACTTCAACACGCGTCCATCGCCGGCTTGAAGGACGCTGCGCCTATGGCCCATGCGAGCGGCAGGGCGTGTTACAAGCGCCGGTCCTGCCTCATCCGTTCCCGAGATCACAGCCCCATTCGACCGGCGGCAGGGGCACCCTCATCGCGTGGGGAATTGCGAGGCGCGGTCGATTCGGTCGGCCATTTTCGGACAACCGCAGAGAAAGGCCGTCGCACACGAGTCCCGACACCCAGGGAGGCGGCACATGATGCATGAAGCACACGACAATGTCCGGTGCACCCATACCGGCGGAGCCGACACGGTTGCCATCCTGCTATCGACCTACAACGGTGAGGCCTACCTCGCAGACCAGCTCGCGAGCTTGGAGCGTCAGACATACCCGTATTGGCGCCTCATCTGGCGCGACGACGGCTCGAGCGACCGCACGCGCGCCCTAATGAGCGAGTTTGGCGCGCGCGTCGGCAAGGCCCGCTGCCATGAGCTTACAGCGCCTTCGGGACGGCTCGGTGTGCTCGAAAGCTACATGACACTCGTGCGGGCGGCACAGGGATATCCGTTCGTCGCCTTCGCAGACCAGGATGATGTCTGGCTGCCGGAAAAGCTCGCCCGCGCTGCCCATGTCCTGCACGGCATCACGGATCGCCCGGCGCTTTACTGCGGTCGACAAAGGCTCGTCGATCGCGACCTGCGGCCGCTGCGCGCGTCGCCCGCCTTTTGCGCCGACCTCCCTTTTCCCGCAGCGCTCGCGCAGAATATCGCCACCGGCTGCACCATCCTTTTGAACCGCCTGGCCGCAGACATCATCGCCCGATCGCGGCCTCCGAAGATCTCCCTCCATGATTGGTGGTCCTATATCGTCGTGTCCGCCCATGGCGGACCGGTGTTCTTCGACCAGGAACCCTACATCCTCTATAGACAGCACCCCCACAACACCATCGGCTGCGCAAGTATCGCGACGCGCATCCGCCGGATGCTCCACAAAAAGCCCTCCCAGGTCCTGCAGGCCATCGATGCCCACGCCCAAGCGCTACAGGACTCCATCCCCACCCTTCCCCCGGAAACCGCCGACAAGCTCAAGCGCCTGAGGGCCACCTTGCGCATGCCCTACATGACGAGACTGGCATTTGCCTTGAAGCTCGATCTGCGTCGGCAGAGCTGGACCGAGAGCGTGCTTATGGCCTTGCGAACCACTACCGCGCGACTACCATAAGGGCCCGCGACAGCTCTTTTGCTTATTCTGGCGATCGTGATCGCGGCTTGTGGCGCTCGAGGGTCTCGCGAACGACAGGGAGGATAACCACAAGATTGTTGGTCGTGAGATTACCCTCCTGGCATTGTCGAATGTTCTGTGGATTGGCCGGCCATATGCGGGTCGATCTGCGAGAGGTCGCGCGTGCCGGCGACCCGGAAGATCACGGTACGGGAACCGGCCATAACCGCGGGCTGCACCCTGGACCGCCCGAACATTGGCCTGCGTTCAGGGCTTCGAGAAAACCCTTGGTGGCGCGGACCTGCGTCCAGCCCCCTTCGAGATGAGCGCACACAGGCGGCCGACGGCCGTCAGGGACTCACCCTTTGGGCAGGCGACGCGCACCATTGCCGACGCATCGCACGTACGACGTTGACCGGCATGCGCTTGCGAATTTCTGGCAGCGGCTCGCGATACACCCGCACCTCCGCAGCGCGTTCCGTGGTCGCATCCGCCATCAAGACCTCGAGGACATGGGGCGGCAGTGAGCGCGCGAGAACTCTACAGGGACGTCCCTCGCGGGCCCTGCAAGATCGGATGGCACTTCTACTCGGCCCGTCGCGTGAGGTCCAGGGCCTGCAAGGCCTCGGCGATCACGGGGCACTGATCGCAGGGGGCTGGGCGTTGGGAAACGAGCGCGCCGCCCCCACACGGAGGGGGCATTGCCGGCCGAACGGCTGGTTGTCCACCCCCACACGGAGGGGGTGGCGACCCGACCCAATCCACGGCAAACGCGCCATGGCGCTTATGGACACCCTCGCCGTGCCGCAAGGGCAGGGGTCCGGGATTTTCTCACGATGCTTTGAAAGGCCATGGGTACATGTCTTTTGCTTGGCGCAACATAGGCCTAAAAACTGAAATCCGCGGACACGTAATAGGTGCGCGGGGCCCCGGGATAGCCGAGGGTCGCCCCCGCACTGTTGCCCCCGAGATAGCCGCCCGATGTCACATAGGCATATTCATTGAAGCGCTTGTTCAGGAGATTGAGAACCGACAACACGATCTTCATCTTGTCCGCGCGCCCGTTCGTGTTCCCGACGGGCACCGTAAGGCCAAGTGAGGCGCTCCAGATATTGTAGGCCGGAAGCGTCTGCGAGGATGGCGCGCCGGTGTCATTGTTGAAGATATTCTGGCTCCCGGTAAAGGTCGTCCAAAGCTTGGGGTCATAGACAATTCCATCACCGAAATACCGATACGACGCCCCGGCCGTGAGCGTCTCGGTCGGCACATAGGGCACGGCGAGGCCCGCAAACGCCACACCGCCCGTCGTGTAGTTCACATAATGCGCCCGCTCATAGCCGACGTTGCCGAACACATGCAGGCCTCCCACCGGGTTGTCCGCCGAAGAGAGGTTTACCCCTTGATAAAGGCTGTCGCCCGTAGCCTCTATGGCACTGCCATTGCTGGTCGTCACACTGATGAACTGGTTTGTGATCGACAGGCGGTAATAATCGAGGTTCAGCCGGAAACGGCGCGCCATCCCCGAATGTCGCACGAGCACATGCAGGCCTGCGGTATCGTACCGGCCCTCGGTCGGGACCAGCACCGACGACGGCAGCGCCTGGTAGGGGCCCCCGCCTCCACCAACCTCGGGATTTTGATAGGCCGTGGAGGTCTGGGCATAAAGCGCAAGGTTTCGCGTCCACTGATAACGAATGTCAAGCGACGGCTCGACCTTCGTGAAGGTCGTCGAGCTGTTGGGCTGCGTCTCGGGATCGTAAGCGAGATTGGCCTGCGGAAAGTCCGTGGTCGCGTGATTGGCGTAGGTCGTACCGAAATAGGCGATCCGCACCCCCGGCGTTACGCTGAGGCCACGCACGATGGCGATCCGATCCTGCACGAAGGCGGCGGCAAAATTCTGGTAAAAATACCCGCTTCGGTACTTGGACGGATAGGAGTATGTAAACGGAATGCCCGACGGGCTCGTGACCTCCGGACTGTAAAAGGCATTGCGCGTGTCGTAGACGCTATAGAGATAGTAACCGCCGGCCGCGACCGCATTACGTGGCAGGGCGAAATCGAAAACAAACTTGTCCCCAAAGGTCGCGGTATGGGGATTGTTGTATTCGAAGAGATTGTTGGCGCCCTGGTTGAAGTCGTTGTAGTGATTGTGCAAACGGTTTCCATGACGATACCACAGCGTGTCGTGCAGTGCGGTCACCGGCGAAAAGCGCAGGGTCACGGGCATATAGACGAGATAGGTGG
This sequence comes from Acidiferrobacter thiooxydans, assembly GCF_003333315.1. Taxonomy (GTDB): domain Bacteria; phylum Pseudomonadota; class Gammaproteobacteria; order Acidiferrobacterales; family Acidiferrobacteraceae; genus Acidiferrobacter; species Acidiferrobacter thiooxydans. The sequence continues at coordinate 1,162,293 of NZ_PSYR01000001.1, read as the reverse complement.
CGTTCTCGGCTTGCTTATGCCATACGCCAAACGGTGTACCGCCGTAATATCCCGAAGTGGTTTCACTATAGAGTGGTCCCGGGATCGTGGCCCCGGTACTCGTAAAGCCGTTTACCGTGAGTCCCGCTATGGGCGTGATCGGAATGAACGCCGGGCGATAGGAATGGGAGTCGGCAATATAGGCGCCCAGGCCCACGCTTCCATTGGCCAGAAGCTTTACCACCTTGCCATAAATGGCCTGATCATGGCTGGGGTTTGCGAAGCCATCCTCCTGCGATTGGATATAATCATTGGACTGCGTGGCGCCCGCCGCCAAAACCGCCGAATAGCCGTTATGAAGCCCAGTGCGAACCGCGAAGTGGAAGCCTTCCGTGCCATAGCTGCCGAGCGTTATGCCGACGTTGGCGCCCGCATTCTTGGTGGGTTGCACGGGCACGAACCCGATAGTGCCGCCAAGACTGTCGTACCAGCGGCTGTCGGGATTTCCCGGACCGTAAATGACATTAATGCCCGATATCAGCGACAGCTCGGGGATTTGCGGCGTAGACCACAGCCCCGATCCGGGGTTGTTCATCGGGACGCCGTCGAACGTCACCGCTAAAAGACCATTGGAAGTCAGTCCCTGCAGGCCGCCCCAACCCTGCTCTATGCCGTTTATGCTGATCGCCGCCCGTTGCGCACCCACCGCACCGGGGCTCACGACACGCACACCCGGGGATTGCGCAAGCGCCTGCGCCGCCCCGCCGACCGGGCCTGCCGCCTGCAACTGATGATGGCCTATCAGGAGTTCGGATTGCGCGCTGTGAAAGATTTGCTGAGCGGTGAGCTTCTTATCGGTTTTCTTGAGCGCCTTGGCGTCCTTCGACTGGCCGGTCTCGGCGTGCACGGCCCCGATATTGATACCCCCGGTAGGGGCTGCCGGATGGCTCGGCGTGGTGGTGTCGGCATGCGCCACGCCCCATCCCAGGGCCATAGCCGCCAGGATAGCGGCGGGCACGCGCCCATAACCGCCCGGCCCCCGTTTGAGCCCCTGCTTCGCCCGCCCCGTCACGCCGACACCGATCGCCATAAATATCCTCCCTTGGATATTTGTTTGTTTGTTTGTTGGACGGCATTCTTAGGGCTTATCGTGACCAAACGATGACATTTGCAAGACAGGTGGCGCACAATGGGTGGCGAGGAGGCGTCCAGGGTTTGGGCCATGCCCGATCAGGACCGCGGCCCCAATAGATGTCATAATGGGCACTGGGTGAGAGCCCCGCGCCATGGATACCGCGCCTGGTGAGACCGGTCGATCCGCCGGCATCATCGGGGTGGACTCGTTGCCATTGGACGAGGATTAGGCGCCGGTCTGCCTTGGCGCATGACCGACCGTCATGAAGGCCGCGGCCCCCGGAGTGCCGCACAACACCGCATTAACTGGTCAAATGGGATAGATCTTCTTTATGAGTCATTGGTTTCTCGCGACGCTCGCGCACCTCATCCACATCGCCACGCCGGTCATGCATCGCTATGGACTTTGGGGCTTGGTGGTAATCCTGTTCATTGAAAACATGGGGGTCGTGTTTGCGCCAGGCGAAGCCGTCGTAGTCACCGCAGGCTTTCTCGCCGCCAAGGGCGCCTTCGGCATCGCCGAAGCGCTCCCGCTCGCACTGCTCGCCTCGGTGCTCGGCGCCTATGTCGCCTACGGACTGGGGACCCGTTATGGACACGCAGGCCTCTTGCGCTATGGGAAATATATCGGGGTGAAACCCGTCATGGTCGAGCGCGTCCATGAGCTCTTTCGCCGCTATGGCGCGGTGATCGTTATTGTCGGGCGCTATATCGTGCCCTTGCGTCAACTGCAGGGCTATATCGCCGGCAGCGCCGAGATGGGCTTTCGGCCGTTCGCCATCTGGAGCGCGATCGGCGCAGCCCTGTGGGTGGGAACCTGGGGTGGTGGCGGTTGGTGGCTTGCGCAGTCGATTCCAGGCTGAGTCCCGCGGCCCCGGAGGGCCCGGACCAGGGCCAGCGGCCTTCGAAGCCCCGTTACCGGGACGATGGACACCGGGCCCACTACCCATAGCGAGCCCCGCTGTACGGTCTGAGCGCGCTCACGGTGGCCCGTCGCCGCCAAGATCCATTGGGTCGCGTGTCCCGATGGACCCCCATGCCGTCAACCTTCTGCCGCCTCCCCGGCCGGGCCGGGGCCTCCCCTTGTAGGCTAGGAGCGGGCGCCGTGAGAAAAGGCCCAGATCACGATCATCAGCATGACCACGATATAAAACCGCAGGCCCCAGAACACCCACTGCTGCCAGGCCTTCAGGGGCCGCGGGCCGACCTCGGGTAGCGGCCTATCCCAGCCCTCCTCACGCAATAGGCGCGCGAGCTCGGCATAATCGACTTGTTCGACACGTTTCACTTCGCACCCCCGAACACATGCGGGAACACCGTGGTGATCCCATAAAGGGCGTTACAGACGATCAGTAACACCATGATTACGACCGCACCGATGTTGCGGTTACGACTATTCACAAACGGCCCCATGAGTTCGGCGTCGTTTACGAGCATGAGAAGAAACAGCATCGCCGCCGGCATGAAGATCGTGGCAATCACCTGGACTGTGATGTTCAAAAAGCCAAGCGGCACATGCGGCAACATGACGACCCCCGCGGAGACCGCGGAACCTACGACCGCCGGCGCATAGAAGGCCCAGGCCTTGCGCGGGGCATCGTTCAAGGATCGCGGGAGATTGAGCGCCTCCCCCATCGCCCACGCGGTGCTGGCGGTGATCACGATCGATGAGATGAGGCCGGCCTCTATCAGGCCGAGCGCGAAAAGATCCGTCGCCCAGCCGCCGACATGATCCTTGAGGGCCGCGAGAACGCCCTCCACGTTCAGATCCTTGGCATTGGGAAGCACATGAAGATGCTGCCCGGTCAGTATGATGATGGCCATGGCCACGATCACCATCCCGGTGACCCCCAGCATCAGATCGCGCCGACTGGCGTCGATGTCGTGAGGCAGCAGGCCCTTGTCGACGATGCACGACTGCTGGAAAAAGAGCTGCCATGGGGCGATCGTCGTCCCGATATTGGCCGACAACAGCACCAGAAACCCGGATGACAGCAATCCCCCGGGCACCAGCCAGTTGCCGCCCACGAAAGCCCGTCCCACCGCCGACCAATCGGGGTGCGACAACAGCGCCAGAGGAACGAATACGAGGTTCAAAACGGCTATGAAAAGCGCAATCCGCTCCCATGTCCAGTAGCGCAGGAACACGAGCACGAAGGCCACGAAAATGAGCGTGACGGGGACCGTGAGCCAATGCGATAGACCGAAGACATCGCCCCCCACGCGCACCCCGATGAACTCGGTCATGAGCGTCAGGATGTTGGCGATCACGAGGTCGGCGATCGAGAATATCCCCCAAAAGGCCCCGTAGCGCTTCCAGATCAGCTCCGCATGGCCCCGGCGCGTGACCGCCCCGAGACGTATGGTCATCTCCTGAACGAAATACGCCATGATGCCGAGCGGGATCATGATCGGCAAAAAGACCCCGAGACCGTAGACCGCACCGGTCTGCGAGTAGGTAATGACGCCGCCGGCGTCATTATCCCCGAGCATGACAAGAAGACCGGGGCCGATGAGCGCAAGCCACAATGCGATGCGGTTGCCGAGGGTCTTGGGGCCGTTACGCAGTCGCGCGATTCGCAGGCGATCTTGCACGCGCACCAGCAGCGCCTCCGGCACCACCATCTCATCGGTCTCGCCATCCGGCGGCTTGACCTTGGCGCGCCGCTCGATTTGCCGCGCCTGCGCCGCCTTGGCTCGCAAAAGCGCCGCCCGTAACGCTTGAAGAACATGCACTTGCATGAGCGATCCCCGGTATGTCCTTGAAACCGGGCCACGCACGCGCGACGGCGAGCGGACCCTCGTCTCTTTATGATGCGATTTTGGGTGGGACGGGACTGTGATGGGGCCCGGACCCACGGTCTACCCAAAGGCGACCGCGATCCGGCGTCATGCGAAGCGGGGGGTCTGCCTTCAGGTCTTGGCTGTCTCGCTACTACTACCCATTGGGTAGCGGGCCCTCCAAATAAGCGGTCGTGCCGCGATGGCGGCTTTGTAGCAGCCCATTCCAGGGCTGTCAACGCCTATGTTGTACTCTTTAACAATCCCCCCCAAAATCGGGCCCGGTCCTGCGCCGCGCCTTCCCGCGCCGCGCGCGCTGCCATCCGCCCCCGGCACCGGCCATGGCGGTCTTGGCATCGACGTCACCGCCCATAACGGCCGGTTCCTCCACGCCGCCCCACTCCCTGACGCCCCTGTCGGTATCCCCGACCCATATCGCTCGCCCCCCTTTCGTGATCCGCCCGCGCACGGCACGCCATCACCGCCCCTGGCGCCCGCCGGGGGCCGCCCCCCAAAGAATCAGCGGTCGAGGGCGTTACCCCAAAAGCCCGCTTCGTGCCGGCGCCGTCTATTGCGTACCCCAGTGCTTCGTGGCAATGGCCTCACCGAGATCCAGATCCACCAGGCGCCGGCGTACCTCGAACAGCTTTTCCAGCAATGCGGGCTCGGTACGAGCATAGCCATCGGCATCCGGCACGCGCTTGACCACGACACCCAAGAGCTCGGTGATGGCATTGCCGATCGAGTTCTGGCTTATGGTCACGATGAGCTTACCCGTGTCATTGCGGTAAATGAGCTGTTTGAATGCCGGCTGCCAGCGGATCGCGTTGGCGTAACGGGCATCCCGTATGCAGTGGTCGCGCACCATCTTCGCGGTCTTCAGGAAGTTGCCGTTAAAAAGCAGCTTGTCTTCGACCAGGTCCGGGAAATATATGTCGCGCGGCATGGGGGCGTTACGTGTCGATACCTGCCCGAAGAAGGTCCTATAGAAATCTATGAACCCCTTCAGGATCGTGTCGTACTCCTTCCAGAACCGTACCTTCTTCAGAGATTCCACGCCCCCTTGAACCTCCCAGCTGGGAAGGCCCTGCGGATAGCCCGTCAACGCGATCTTGCAGGAGCCGTGCTCGCAGGTCTTCAGTATTTCGAGATCGAGGCCTGCAAAGAAATCGAGATAAACATCACGCATGTAGGCCTGAAAAAGCGAGTTCTGGCCGCCATCCGTGAGATTCGGATTCTCCGGGTCAGCCATATTGGCCTCCCGCAACTGCGTCTTGTCGAACACGATGAAGTGATTGTGCAGCATGCGAATACTCGGCACGCCCGGAGATGTAAGCGGCCATGTGGCATCCAGGCTCGCCTCGCCCGACAATACGAGCGCCTGGTCGGGATCCGGATACCGCTCGAGCATGTAGGAGATTATGACTTCGTTCATACGATTCCAGACATTCTTGACGTTGTCCGGAACCTGCGTGCGTCGCGCCGGCCGTCCGAGAGGATCGAGGATGCTGCGTGCGGTGTTGTAGATGATGGATGTGTCGAACTCGTTGCTGTGCGCAATGGCCTTTCTGTACAGCAGCAATCCTTCCGGATTTTTGAGGAGGCCATTGTTATCTGTAAGATCGTTGAGATTTTCCGTGCTGTTGAAGAATTCGTTGGGCTTCATACCCTCTGGCACTTCGAGGGGGATAGGACGAAAAGGATTTGTGATTTCTCTAGGACCAACCTGCATCGTTCACCACCTTTATCTATGGGAGGATTTCGTACGGACAACCGACGCCCGCGCGGTCCCGCCATAGATAGCGCACATCCTGCACGGGACCGGTTGTAAGTATAAGACTCGGCCGGTCCTCAATGACACTCTTAATCACGCTCAAATGGGATATCCGAGGCGACAATGACACCTAAGGCTAGGGCGTCATTCGTGCTCTTTATCCCCCCATGCAGGACGCCGTGGGTAGGTCGCCGAGGCGCGGTATCCGCCGGCGGCCGGTGGTCCTGAAGGGGTGCGCACCCGGCATATGGTCTGCGATCACCGCTGGGAATGGCGGATTACCGACAGATACCCTATCGCCCCTCGACCCCCTCGTGTAGCATAGGCGCATGATCCTTATCGTCAATCACCGACCTTTTCCAGCCTCGCTGCCCATGATGCGGTAATACGTCTTTGCGCACCCCCAAGACCTTGGCGCCCTTGTTGGAAGACGGGCTCATCGACCATGTGATCCAGCCCTTGCGCAGCGGCAAGGAGGCGGACCTGTTCGTCGTTGCCACCGCCCACGGCGTGCGCTGCGCCAAGGTTTACAAGGAAGCCCGCCAACGCGGCTTTCGTCAGGCTGGGCTCTACCAGGAGGGACGAACCGTCCGCGACAGCCGGCGTGGGCGGGCCATGGCCAAAAAGTCGCGCTTCGGGCGCCACGAACGGGAGGAGGTCTGGCAGAATGCCGAGGTGGATGCCCTTTTTCGGCTCGCCGATGCCGGCGTACGCGTACCGACACCCTATCTCTGCATCGACGGCGTGCTGCTCATGGAGCTCATCGTGGACGCAGCCGGGGAGCCTGCGCCACGCCTTTCCGATCTGATCCTGACGGCCGCCCAGGCGGCCGCCATCCATGCAACCCTCATGCGCGACGTGGCACGCATGCTGTGCGCGGGCATCGTTCATGGCGACCTTAGCGAATACAACGTCCTGCTGGATGACAAGGGCCCGGTCATCATCGACCTGCCTCAGCATCTGAATGCGGTCGCCAACAACAATGCCGCAGCCTTCTTCGTGCGCGATATCGATCATCTCACGGCCTTCTTCGGGCGCTTTGCCCCATCGCTGGCTACGACCGACTACGGACGCGAGATGTGGGCCCTCTATCAAACCCGTGCCCTGCAACCCGACACACCCTTGACCGGGATCTACCATCCGGAATCGACCCCTCCCGATATCGCCCAAGTCCTGCGCGAAATTGACGCTGCACGCCGCGAGGAAGAGCATCGCCAAGCGCGTTTGGCCGCGCACGCCGAGGCAAGCCACGCCGATTGAAGGCCGCCGGGCCGCGGGACGACTGACCGCAAGATCGGCCACACCCCGTCCGATCCTCGATACCTGTGAGCCGCCTGCGAACTGAGCGCAGAACATAGGCGCAGGCGCATGGCACCGGATCCCCTGACATAAAAACTCTTGGGCGATGGAGCGCGCAACTCCCGCCATCCGCAGCACCAATATTCTCCATATCGTGGCGCGCGAATCATCGGCAGAACCTCCTCTGTCTTTGCCGGATCTCGGTTGCGCACGACGCTGTGGTGCGTGTAGCCCCTAGTCGCGGGATGATCGTATCCCTGCCCGCCAGCGGAGCTGACCTGACCGTAGGGCTCGACGCGGTCGGTAACAGACGTTTCCAGGGATCGCGGACCCCGATCCTTCCGAACCTGCCGGTGCCGACGCCCCGCGGAGATGGCGCGGCGGCCTCGCGTGTCCCGCTTTGGGCGCACCTCGACTACGCCTGCCGCATATACCTGCGATGAACGCCGCGCCCTTCGTTGCACATCGTGCCGCCGACGAGCGCCCCGTCCCGCTCAACCGGCCACTGTCGATACGATCTCGGTCGGCGAGCCCTGCCGGCGCGCCGCTTGTACCGCCACGGGACACCGTCTTGTAACGGTTCAGCAAAGGCTGGTGTGGGAATGGCCATGCCGACAGGCCCGGCGTCTGCGGCGCCGCAAGGTAGGCTTCCGGAATCAGACCTGCAGCGGTGTACGCGTTACAAGCATAACGGTCCCCGCCGTGAGGTAGGCATTTCGCTCTCACATCCGGCACCGCAAGACCATCGAGCGATTGTCGAAGCGGCAGGCCTCTGCCGATACGCCACACCAAAGGCAAACGACACCATCAGGCCCGCGGGACGCCCTGAGCCGTGGCGGCGCGCCTGCGCATCTCGAGACATGCGCTGAAACTCCCGCAGGGCTGTCGGCAAAGGCCTGGCCGTGCCAGAACACTCCCCATGGCGAGCCTGGACATCAACCGGACAGGCATGGTATGAACAAACCATCGGCCACGCCGCCCTATCGCCGCGAGCCGTACCCGGATTAGAATGCCCGCCATTGCCACGCAGGTCACCGGCAACCATAAGACAACTAACCGCCCATGGATCGGACCTGGGATTCGCGCGCCTTGAACGAAACCCCGAAAAGATGTCTGACGAAGACGCGATAACACTCGGAAGCGCCGCCTTCCGGCGCGTGAATGTGGCGCTCTTTGGGGCTGGTCTCTCGACCTTCAGTACACTCTATTGCGTGCAACCCCTCATGCCCGCCTTCTCGCATCACTACGAGGTGAGCCCCGCCGATAGCGCCCTGTCGCTCTCACTCACGACCGGGGTCCTGGCAGTGGCCATGCTCTTTGCCGGCACGCTCGCTGATCGCTTGGGTCGCAAACCGGTCATGACGGCATCCCTGTTTCTATCCGCACTGCTCGTGCTCGCAACCGGTCTCGCCCCAGACTGGCGGGTGTTGCTCGTCATGCGGGCGCTGCTTGGGATCACGCTCAGTGGCGTGCCGGCGGTGGCCATGGCCTATATCAACGAAGAGCTCCATGTCGAGGCCGTGGGCCTTGGCATGGGCCTCTATATCGGCGGTAGCGCGGTCGGCGGGATGTCGGGACGCCTGCTCTCGGGCGTTCTGGCGAGCCTCTTTGGATGGCGGATGGCGCTTGCCGCCATCGGCATCGGTGCCCTGATTGCAGCCTTTGCGTTCTGGCGCTTCCTGCCACCCTCGCGGCGCTTCGTGCCACATCACGTCGCTTGGCGCACCTCGCTTGCAAGCCTTGGCGAGCCCTTTCAAGACAGGGGACTGCGGTGGTTATTTGCCGAGGGGTTCCTGCTCATGGGGATCTTCGTTACCTATTACGATTATCTGGGCTACCGTCTGATGGCCGCCCCCTACCACTTCAGCGAGGCCGCGGTCGGGCTCCTGTTCAGTGTTTACGTGGTCGGGATCTTCAGCTCATCCTGGATGGGCCACAAGGCCGGACGGCTCGGCCGACGCCGGGTCTTCTGGGTGGCCTTGGCCTTGTTGTTGGCCGGGGTTGCCGTGAGCTTCTGCACGCAAATCCTGCTCATATTGCTGGGCATGACCGTGCTCACCTTCGCCTTCTTTGGCGGTCACTCGATCGCGAGCAGCTGGGTGGGGCGACGCGCACAGGCCAAGGCCCCGGCCGCCTCTCTCTATCTCTTCTTTTACTATCTCGGATCAGCCTTCGTCAGCACCGGTGGCGGAATCCTCTATGCACGCTGGGGATGGAGCGGCGCAGGCGGACTGATCTGCGGGCTTGCGGGTCTTGGGCTTCTCATCGCGTGGCATTTGCGCACACTCGTGCCGGTTCACGCCCTCACGCCGGTCGCGTCCACCCGGCCATCCGAGCCATGATCGATCCGTCACCTGCGAAATACTCTACAAGGCCGGGATGGGGTACACCTCCGCACCCTTAAAAGCGGCAGACGCTGACCGCCGCGGCCGACGTAAAGCCGGCTACGCCCCGGCGTTCGCAGTTCTGCTCTGAAATGGCGGAGAGGGAGGGATTCGAACCCCCGGAAGGTTGCCCTTCAACGGTTTTCAAGACCGCCGCATTCGACCGCTCTGCCACCTCTCCAGGCCCCTAGGATACCGTCTCGACAACGGCAACTCCACCTTGGGGGTCCTGGACAGGCACCCAAGGCGCCCCTAGGCTATATCCGCGGGATAGGCCCGCCAGGGAGAACATCACATGTCATGTCAGAATAAAGGGCTTGCGGTCTTCGATCTCGTCGGGCGCGTACTTCTGGCGTTCATCTTTCTCTTTGCTGCCCTCGGCAAGATCGAGGACTATGATGGGACACGCCTCTATATGATGTCCTATGGAGTCCCCGGGGCGCTGCTGCCGGTCGTGATCGCAGTCGAACTGCTCGGTAGCCTTGCGATCATGGTCGGCCTGTGGACGCGCTATGCGGCCTTGTTGCTCGCCCTATTCTCGATCGCCGCCATCGTCATCTTCCATCAGAACCTGGCGACCATGACGAATCAGATCATAACGCTCGCGGAGGTGAGCTTCACCGGGGGACTGATCCTGCTCGCAGTCAACGGGGCCGGCTGTCTCAGCCTGGATGCCCTCGTGAAGCGTGGCAAGGCCTAGGCCTGAGCGGCCGGCGGCGCCCTCTTGCGGCCTCGACAGGCGCGCCCGGGCGTGCGATGCCCGCGGTACTCATGGGATCCCTAGAGGGGCGGCACGATCTTCGTCTCACCACCCATATAGGGGACCAAGGCATCGGGGATCCGTATGCCCCCGTCGGCCTCTTGGTAGTTCTCGAGCACCGCGACCAGCGTACGGCCAACCGCGAGCCCCGAGCCATTCAGGGTATGCACGGGCTCGGGTTTCTGACCCGGGTCACGGACGCGGGCATTCAGACGCCGTGCCTGAAAGTCCCGAAAATTGCTGCAAGACGAGATCTCCCGATAGCGGCCGCTGCCGGGCAGATAGACCTCGAGGTCATAGGTCTTGGCGGAGGCAAAGCCCATGTCGCCCGCACACAGCGCCATGACGCGATAGGGTAGCTTGAGGCGCTGCAGCACCGCCTCGGCATGCCCGGTCAGCTGCTCATGGGCGCGCGCCGAATCCTCGGCGGCTACGATCTGCACGAGTTCGACCTTCTCGAATTGATGCTGGCGGATAAGGCCGCGAGTATCGCGTCCGGCGGCCCCCGCCTCGCTGCGAAAACATGGGGTATGACAGACATAGCGCGCGGGCAGCTCGCCCCGCGCATAGACCATGTCGCGGGCGAGGTTCGTCACCGGCACCTCGGCTGTCGGTATCAGGAAATAGGGGAGATCCGCGATCGCAAAGAGGTCTGCGGCAAACTTCGGGAGCTGGCCGGTCCCAAACAGGCTCTCGCGGTTGGCCATATAGGGTACATACACCTCGGTGTAGCCGTGCTCCCGCGTGTGGAGGTCGAGCATGAACTGCGTGAGCGCGCGCTGCAGGCGGGCAAGCGGTCCGCGCAACACCGCAAACCGACTGCCGGCGAGCTTGGCGGCGGCCGCCAGGTCGAGACCCTTCAGGCCCTCGCCGAGATCCACATGGTCGCGTACCGGAAACCCGAACGCGGGCACATCGCCCCAGCGCCTCACCTCGACATTGTCCTCCTCGCTGCGCCCATCCGGGACGTCCTCGGCGGGGACGTTGGGGAGGGCCGACGCCAGCTCATCCCACGCCGCCTGCACGCACGTCAGCTCCGCCTGGGCCTCGGCGAGCCGCTGCGCATCCTCCTCCTGACCGGCCATGAGCGCCGTGATATCCTCGCCGCGGGCCTTGGCGCCCCCTATGGCCTTGGCGCGCGCGTTGCGGCTCGCCTGACGGTCCTCGGTCTCCTTCTGGGCGATCTTGCGGCGCGCCTCAAGCGCCTTCAGCGTCTCGACATCGAGCACAAAGCCACGGCGCGCCAGGAGTCGCGCGACCTCGTGTGGCTCGTTTCTTAAAAACTTGGGGTCGATCATCCAGTTGCGCGGGAAACCCCGGCATCATTGTGGGCCGCATGGCCCATCATGCCGGGGAGGGAGAGCGTGGCGGTCGCAGACCGCCCCATTCCCGCATCTCCTTTGTTCAAAGCTCTCTTCGTCCACGAATATCCATAGCCGTCCGCCCGCTGTATCAACTTGCAGAATCGGTGATGGATGCCTTGTATCAGTCTGCTCCCGGTCTGAATATTGAAACTGCCGCTGGCGCGGATGGCGACGCGGCCGAGATAGGTGCCGGCTTTTGTGCCCGTCGTCACCACCGCCTTCACCAGGTCCCCGGTCTGGAACCCAAAGGCGCTTTTGTTGCGGGTCAAATATCCGCGGGGGAAACCGTGGCGTGTGAGACGCGTGCGCTGGTAACTGCCGCGGCCTGTGGCTTTGATGGTCAGGACCGGTTGCTGCCAGCGGCGGATGGCATCGACGTGTCCGACACAGGCGGCATCGAGGCTATGGGTCTTAGGGATATGCAGGCGGTGGCGGTTCCATTTCGTCCGGCCGCCGCTCGCGACCTCCACCTCCGGGCCTGTTTCCTTGAGGCGTTGGCACAAGGCCCAGCGAGTGCTGTTTACGGCCGCCGCGTCGCGCAATGGCGCCTTGGCCTGGGCCAGTATCTTCTTGGCCCGTTCCGGCTGTTTCGACAGGAACTGTTCCGGCAGGCTATTGCCCTTGGCCTGGTTGCAATCGTGACAGGCGATGGTGAGGTTGCTCACCCGGTCACTGCCTCCCAGGGACTTCGGGTGAATGTGGTCTATTTCCAGGGGCGCGTTTTCTGCCCCGCAGTAAGCGCATTTCCGGCCCCACTTTTCCAGCAGGTACTCGCGGATCTCGCACCCAAAGAGCGTGCCTTGCTGGTATTCGGCGCCGGATATTTCCGGGTTTTGCATCTGCTGCATGTCAAACCGCACGAGTTCCTGCGACAGGGATGTTACCGGCGCCAGTCGGCTAAGACGTGCCACCCACGCTATCGTCGTATCGACCCGATGGCGCAGGCTGGGCGCCAACCAACCCGCCGGTTTCGCCCGGTTGTCGAAGCGGGCGGGACGATACCGCAAGTTCCCGCGACGGCGCCGGCGGAACGCGCGCCGGGCCGTGAGCCGGTCGCGGATCACGGAACCTCGGTGCTGCAATTCCAGCAACATCAGCACCGTGAGGGTACGGACAGATTCTTCCCTCGTTGTGTCCGTGATGTCTTGCTCCCGCACTAAGGCCAGGCCCGTGGTCTTGCTGCCTGGGTCCAGCTTCAACCGCACCGGCTGCAGGGTAGAGTTTTCCTGCAGCCGGTCCACCAACCGGATCGTAAACGGCACCATCCGATGCACCCGCGCCCGACCGCGTGCCAGCAGCAGCCGGGCGCGGCGGGCCGCGCACGGCATCAGTGGTTTCTTTCTGCGATCTAACACCAATACCGCCATACAGTCCTCGTTCTAAAAAACCGCCCTTACGGGCGCTAGTGACAGACCCTTAACGGGTCTCTCCCCTCGGGATGGTCAGCAACCGGCTCCTCTCTCATTGCATTGCAGGCCGCTATGGCCTGTGGGCCGTGGACAACCCCCTTTGTGTGGGGGTATGGCCTACGCGAGAGCGGATGGAACCTTCGCGGCTTTACCTTTCCGCAGCATGATCCCACCCTTCCAGTGTCCGGGACTGAGGAAGCATCCCGGAGTGGGTCGTAACGACCTATTGCTGACGTCTGCACAGAACCATCCTGTGCTCCCTGGTCAACCCAACTTTTCGGTTGTTACCTCCAAGCTCCGTCCTTTAGGGCGGGGTAGTTGACAAGCGGTCGTCGTTTGGGTCGCAGCGTGGCAGTGTAAAGGATTTGAGGATGGCGGCATATCGCGCCGGCGCCGGCGCCCCCTGCATCCATGCCCAGAGGTCGGCGTCGTGCTCCGTGAGGAGTTCCTCGAACAAGGCGCGCTCAGGTGGCGACAGCCGCCCATAGCCGTCTTCCAGGAAACGTCCAAGCGCCAGATCGAGCTCGAGGAGCCCGCGTCGACAACGCCAACGCACCGCCGCGGCCTGCGTCATAGTCTGCGCCTGGCGAGCAATGCCCGGATTCCGCTTATGGCGCGCGCCGGATCGAGCCCCTTGGGGCAGACGTCGGTGCAGTTCATGATGCTATGGCAGCGGTACAGGCGGTAGGGGTCCTCGAGATCATCCAGGCGCACGCCGAGCGCCTTGTCGCGGCTATCGGTGACGAAGCGATAGGCCTGGAGCAAGGCCGCCGGACCCAGAAAGCGCTCCGGGTTCCACCAGAACGACGGACAGCTCGTCGTGCAACACGCGCAGAGGATGCATTCATAAAGACCGTCGAGCCGGTCGCGCTCGGCGGGGCTCTGGGGGCGCTCGATCTCGGGCTCCGGCCCCTCGTCTATGAGCCATGGCCGCACCGCGCGATACTGGCGATAAAACCCCGAGAGATCGACCACCAGGTCGCGGATCACCGGCATCCCCGGCAGCGGACGCAAGGTGATCGGCTCGCGCAGATCCTTGAGCGGGGTGATGCACGCCAGTCCGTTGCGGCCATTGATGTTCATGGCATCCGACCCGCACACGCCCTCGCGGCACGAACGCCGAAAGCCGAGCGTCTCATCCTGAGCCTTGAGAAGCATCAGGGCATCGAGCAGCATCACCGCACCGTCTAGAACCTCGGGGGTGAGGACGTAATCCTGCAGAACCGGCGCGCTGTCCTCCTCCGGTCTATAACGATAGATGCGAAAGCGCATGAGCCGGCTCCTAATAAATGCGCGCGATCGGCGGAAACGAATCGACGGTCAGGGGCTTCATGCGCACCGGCTTGTAATCGATGGTCTCCCCCGCGCGCAGATAGAGGGTGTGCTTCAACCAGTGACGATCGTCACGTTCGGGATGATCGACCCGCGAATGCGCCCCGCGGCTCTCGTGACGCGCCGCCGCCGAGACCACGGTAGCGAGCGCCACCTCGACCAGATTCTCGAGCTCCAGGGCCTCGATCCGGGCGGTGTTGAAGACCCGGCTGTGATCACGCAGCCCGGCGTAGGCGAGCCGCTCGCGGATCTCGCGTACCCGTCGCACGCCCTCGTCTAGGACGTCCTGGGTGCGGAACACCCCGCAGTAGCGCTCCATGACGCGCCGGAGTTCGGCGCCAAGGGCCTCCACCGATTCCTCTCCCGGACGCTCCCAGCGCCGCACCCGCTCTTGCGCGCGCTCCACCGCCTCCCCGGGCAGGGGCTTATGGTAGCGCTGCTCCTTGAGCGCCGCGAGGATGTGGTTGCCGGCGGCGCGCCCGAATACGATGATATCGAGCAGCGAGTTGCCGCCTAAGCGGTTGGCGCCATGCACCGACACACACGCGCACTCGCCGACCGCGTAGAGCCCGGGCTGCGGCGCCTCCGGGCCGTGGCGCTCGGGGGCTACCACCTGTCCGAAGCGGTTCGTGGGGATGCCGCCCATGATGTAATGGGCGGTCGGATAGACCGGGATCGGGGTGCGCGCCGGATCGATATGGGCGAAACGCAGCACCGTGTCGCGTATGCCCGGCAGGCGTTTGCGGATCGTGTCATCACCCAAGTGATCCAGTTTCAGCTCCACATAATCGCCACGCGGCCCGCAGCCACGCCCCTCCGACACCTCCATGTGAATCGCCCGGCTCACCACGTCGCGGCTGGCAAGATCCCGGGCATGCGGCGCATAGTGTTCCATGAAACGCTCGCCACGACCGTTCACGAGATACCCGCCCTCGCCGCGCGCGCCCTCGGTGATCAACACCCCGAGACCGGCAAGTCCGGTGGGGTGGAACTGAATGAATTCCATGTCCTGCAAGGGCAGACCCGCGCGCAATGCGATGGCAAGCCCGTCACCGGTATTGATCAGGGCATTGGTGCTGGTGCGGTACATGCGTCCGGCGCCACCCGTGGCGATCAGCGTGGTCTTGCTCTCGATCACAAAGAGGTCGCCGGTCTCGATCTCGAGGACCAACGCGCCCAGGGTACTGCCGTCGGCATCACGCAACAGGTCGATGGCGAAAAACTCATCGAAGAAATGGGTCTTGGCGCGGATATTCTGCTGATAGAGGGCGTGGAGGATGGCATGGCCCGTGCGATCGGCCGCAGCGCAGGTGCGCGCCGCCTGCTCGCCCCCGAAATTCTGGCTCTGCCCGCCGAATTTGCGCTGGTAGATACGGCCGTCATCGATGCGTGAAAACGGCACCCCATAGTGTTCGAGTTCGATGACAAGCCGGCTCGCCGCCCGGCAGAGATACTCGATCGCGTCCTGATCGCCCAGATAATCGCCGCCCTTGACCGTATCGTACATATGCCAGTGCCAGGAATCCGGCAGCACGTTTCCAAGGGCCGCATTCACCCCGCCTTGCGCGGCCACGGTGTGCGAACGCGTGGGAAAGACCTTGGACACCACGGCCACGTGGGCATCGCCATCGGCAAGCTGCAAGGCCGCGCGCAGACCGGCGCCGCCGGCGCCCAGCACCAGGCAATCGAACTGGCGGCGCGGCAGGCGCGTGCTCACACCCACACCGCCACCACGCCATAAACGACCAGCGCAAGCAGGCCTAGGGCGATCACCATGAGACCGACAAAGCGCGCGAAGACGTTATGGACATAATCCTTCAGAATCGAGTCGCAGCCGAGATAGGCATGCAGCGCCACCGCCGAAAGCCAACCGGCCAGCAGGATACGCACAGCGGTCTCGCGCAAGAGCGCCTGCCAGGGACCGTAGCCAAAGCGCGGGAGGTCGGCGATCAGGGCCATGAACACGAGCGCCCCGCCGGCGATCACAAGCGCGCTTGCGCGCACGAGCAGATAGGCACCGCTGCCGGCGCGGCGACTGCCGAGATTCCGATCGCTCAGGGCCATGCCGACACCGCCGCAAGCGCGGTCACTACCGCCAGGATCATGACCGCGCCGGCCGTTAGGCGCGCGTGCTCGCGCCCGAATCCCCAACCGACATCATGCGCGAGATGGCGCATCCCGCTGTAGAGGTGCTCGGCCGCCACCAGGATCGCAAGCGGTCCGATCACATGCCCCCACGGACCGCGGACCGCGTTTGCCACCTGCTGAAAACCCCCCGGGCCTTGCAGAGAGGTCCGCAAAAGCCCAACCGCGAGCCCCACCACAGCAATCAAAAGGACGCCCGTGATGCGGTGCAAAAGGGAGGCCCAGGCCCCCACCGGCAGGCGCAGGGTCCTAAGGCCCAGGTCTTGCGGGCGTGCACGAGACATCCGGCCTCCCTTAGCCGTGGCAGCGGTTTTTGATATGATCGTCACGCGGCGGGCGCATGTCAGGCATTATAGACATCATGTATTGACCTGCCCGGCCTCAAGCGACGTGGATTAAGCTTGAGGTCGGGAAAACCACCATCAGCTCAGAGCCACAATTGAGGGGGCAGGTCATGACGAAGTTTAGCAAGTACATAGGCTTGGATACACATAAGGACACGATAGCGGTGGCTATTGCCGAGGCCGGCCAGAGTAAGCCGCGCTACTACGGGGAGATCGCCAACACCCCGGAGGCGGTGGCCAAGCTCGTGAAGAAGTTGAGCCCGGCCGGTGAGGTGCTGTCGTTCTGCTACGAGGCCGGCCCCTGCGGCTACGGCATCCACCGGCAGTTGACCCATCTGGGCCATGCCTGCGCCGTGGTCGCCCCCTCGCTCATCCCCGTAAAGCCCGGGGATCGGGTGAAGACCGATCGCCGGGATAGCGAATCGCTCGCCCGCTTGCATCGCGCCGGCGAGCTCACGGCGGTCTGGGTCCCAGGACCCGAGCAAGAGGCGGTGCGCGACCTCACCCGCGCCCGGGAAGACACCAAGGCCCTCGAGCGGCAGGCCAAGCAGCGCCTATCGGCCTTTCTCCTGCGTCATGGTCGCCTCTATGCCGCGGGCAAGACCAAATGGACCAAGGCCCATGGTGAGTGGCTCATGACCCTCAAGTTCGAGGCCCCCGTCCAGCAGAACGTCTTCCAGGAGTACGTCGATACCGTGGCCCATCTCACCGGCCGGGTGGCGGCCCTGGAAGAGGAGATGGTGCGGGTCCTGGACGATTTCTCATTAGCCCCCATCGTGCGCGCCTTGATGGCGCTGCGCGGCATACAGCTCGTGACGGCCCTTACCGTGGTCGCCGAGATCGGGGATCTCACGCGCTTTACCTCGCCCCGGCAGCTCATGAGCTATCTGGGGCTCGTGCCCTCCGAATCCTCCAGTGGCGCCACCACCCGCCGCGGCGGCATTACCAAGACCGGCAATGGGCACGTCCGGCGGGTGCTCACCGAGGCCGCCTGGTGCTACCGCTTCCCGGCGCGCAAGACCGCGCATCTGCAACGGCGGGCCAAGAACACCAGCGATCCCGTGCAGGCCATCGCCTGGAAGGCCCAGAAGCGGCTCTGCGGCCGTTACCAGCACCTGATCCGCGCCGGCAAGATCAAGGTGCAGGTGTGCACGGCCATTGCCCGTGAGCTCACAGGCTTCCTGTGGGCCGTGGCCTGTGCCGTCCAGACGGAGACCCAGTAACCAACATAGCGCATAAGACTTCGAGTATACTATAATTGTCAGTGTGACTGGTAAACTATTAACCATGAGACGTGAGTCTTTATATCAAGGCAGGAGTGGCCCGGTGGGAGAATCCTCGGCCCCCCTATGAGGCGCCGATTCAACCCGGTGACCCTCGATTATAGAGCGAGGCAGCTCCACGACGAAGCGAAGTCAGGCGGTATCCAACCCGCGTATATCAGAGTGATCGACCGTCGTTAACAGCCGCTCGTGCCTTGACTCAAAGACTTACGGACAAAAGGAGCGAAAAGACAAAAGAAAACCCATACCAGTAGTTGACAGGTCAATACATATCAGGGGGCGAGTCATGCAGAGGGAATGGAAGGCGGAATTGATCGAGGCCGGCGGCCTCCTGGAGGATGGCGCCGTCACCGATTATGGCGATCGCCGCGCCGAGGTCCTGGCCGCCGCGCACGGCACGGTCTGGAGCGCGCTCACCCACATGGCGATCGTGCGCGCCACCGGGCCCGACGCCGCCACCTTCCTGCACGGGCAGTTCAGCAACGATATCCTGAACCTCGGCGCCACAAGCCAGCTGGCCGCCTACTGCACGGCCCAGGGACGCATGATCGCGCTGTTCCGGGTGGTGCCCCACCCGGATGCCCTCCTTCTGCTATTGCCCGCAGCCCTGCAGGCGGCCGTCCAGAAGCGCCTGACGATGTATATCCTGCGCGCCCAGGTCAAGCTCACGGTCGCCGCGGATTGGGCCCTCGTGGGTCTCTCCGGTGCGCATGCCCCACAGGCGCTGGCGGCCGTGGGCCTCCCGAGCCCGACCGTGCCCGAGGCCGCGACCCAGGGCGACATCACGGTCGCAGCGATCCCGGGACATACACCCCGCTACCTGCTGCTGGGACCGGAATCGGCGCTCCGCGCGCTGCCATCGCGCCTGCCCGAGGTCACGCGCGTCGGGACCCGCGCCTGGGCCTGGCTTGATATCCAGGCGGGCCTCCCCATGATAGGCCCGCAGACCTCCGAGGCCTTCGTGCCGCAAATGACGAACCTCGACCTGCTGGGGGGGATCAACTTTCGCAAGGGGTGTTATCCGGGACAGGAGATCGTGGCGCGCACCCATTACCTGGGACGCTTGAAGCAGCGCATGTATCGCGCCTCGCTGCCGGCGGATACACCCCTGCCGCCACCCGGCGCCACCCTGCAGGCCTCCAATCTCCCGGGGCAGCCCGCCGGTACCGTGGTCGATGCCCAAATCGGGCCCGATGGCGCCATAGACCTGCTGGCAGTCGTCCAGATCAGTAGCCATGACGACGGCGTAGTCTTCTGGCAAGACATACCCCTGACCTTTCGCGACCTCCCCTATCCCCTGGCCGCGAGCTGCTGATTGCGGAACACGCGCGCAGTCTGCGTGGCCGGGGGGCTGCCCGGGACGATCTCATAGAAGGTTTCACCCTTCTTCACCATCCCCAATCCCGATCGCGCCTGGGCCTCGATGGCCGCGCGCCCATGCCTCAGACTCTTCACCTCGGCGGCGAGCTCCTCGTCGGTCTTCAGGAGCGTGGCATTGGCGCGCGTCAGCGCATGGATATGGCGCTCGCGGTGCATGAGCGCGACCACACCACCCTGCCCAAACCATAGGGCATACTGGGCCAACACAAACAGAACCACCGCGAGCGGGCCTATCCATTTCCTCATGGGCACCATATTAGGCCCGTAAGCTCAGCCTTGGGAATAGGCCTGCCGCGGGGCCCGCGCGTAACGCGCGTTTTCGCCCTCGAATTCCTCGATCCGCAGGAGTTGATTGTATTTGGCCATGCGCTCGGAGCGTGACAGCGAACCGGTCTTGATCTGACCGGCACCGACGGCCACCGCGATATCGGCGATGGCGGTATCCTCGGTCTCGCCCGAGCGGTGCGAGAGGATCACGCCGTAGCCGGCCGCCTGCGCCCGGCGTATGGTCGCGAGCGTCTCGGTCAAGGTCCCGATCTGATTGGGCTTTATGAGGATGGCATTCGCCACCCCCTGATCGATGCCGCGCTCCAGTAGGGTGCTATTGGTGACGAACAGGTCATCACCCACGAGCTGTATGCGATGCCCCAGGCGCTGCGTGAGACCCCGCCACCCGGCCCAATCCTCCTCACCCATACCGTCTTCGATGCTCACGATCGGATAGCGGGCCATCCAACCCTCATAGAGCCCGGTCAGGGCATCGGCATCGAGTGTTCGGCCCTCGCCGGCCAGTGCGTACGATCCCTGTTCATCCACAAGCCCGGATACCGCGGCATCGAGCGCGATACCGACCTGCCGTCCAGGGGCGTAGCCGGCGGCGGTTATGGCCTCCTGGATCAGACCGAGGGCCTCCTCATTGGTGCCGAGGTCGGGCGCGAATCCCCCCTCATCCCCCACCGCGGTGGAAAGTCCGCGCGCCTTCAAAAGGCCTTTGAGCGTATGGAAGATCTCCGCCCCCCAGCGCAGCGCCTCGGAGAAGCGCGAGGCCCCGAAAGGCACAATCATGAACTCCTGAAAATCCAGGCTATTGTCGGCGTGCGCGCCGCCGTTCACGATATTCATGAGCGGTACCGGCAGGACGAAGGGTCCACTCCCCCCAGGTGCCGGTAGAGCGGTACGCCGGCCTCGGCGGCGAGCGCGCGCGCGAGCGCCAACGAGACCGCCAGGATGGCATTGGCCCCGAGCCGCGATTTGTCCTCGGTCCCATCCTCTGCGATCATGCGCTCGTCGACTCCGGCCTGCGCGGCATCGACCCCTACCAGCGCCCGCTTGAGCGTCTCGTTCACGGACTGGCAGGCCTTTTGGACCCCAAGCCCCCGGAACCGCCGCTTGTCCCCATCACGCAATTCGAAGGCCTCGCGCGCACCGGTGGACGCGCCGGACGGGACCGAGGCGCGCCCCGCGGCCCCGGAATCGAGCGTCACATCCACCTCGACGGTGGGATTCCCGCGGGAATCCAGGATCTCGCGCGCGCGCATATCTGCAATCTTGCTCATGACACCATCCTGAAAATTTCTTGCCGTTTTTGATTAA
Source organism: Acidiferrobacter thiooxydans (assembly GCF_003333315.1). Classification (GTDB taxonomy): domain Bacteria; phylum Pseudomonadota; class Gammaproteobacteria; order Acidiferrobacterales; family Acidiferrobacteraceae; genus Acidiferrobacter; species Acidiferrobacter thiooxydans. The sequence continues at coordinate 1,141,332 of NZ_PSYR01000001.1, read as the reverse complement.
CCACCGGTCATCTCGTCCAATCCGCGCGCCTTGACGCAGGCATCGATCTCCCTCAGGGTGTAAAGCAGACGCTCGAGGCGCGCGAGCGGCCAGGCATTGGGCCCGTCGCTCAAGGCCCGGTCCGGATCGGGATGGGTCTCCATGAAGACCCCCGCCACCCCGGACGCCACCGCCGCGCGTGCCAGCACCGGCACATACTCGCGCTGACCACCCGAACACGACCCCTGCCCGCCCGGCAACTGCACCGAATGCGTGGCATCGAAGACCACAGGACACCCGGTCTCGCGCATGATGGCAAGACCGCGCATATCCGAGACCAGGTTATTATACCCAAACGAGGTGCCGCGCTCGCACACCAGGATGCGTCCCTCGCCGCCGGCGGCGCGCGCCTTCTCCACCACGTTCTTCATATCAGCCGGGGCCAGGAACTGTCCCTTCTTGATGTTCACGGGACGGCCGGCGGCCACCACAGCCTGGATGAAATCGGTCTGCCGGCACAGAAACGCCGGGGTCTGCAGGACATCGGCGACCTCTGCCACCTCCGCGATCTCCGGAATGTCATGAACATCGGTGAGCACCGGCACGCCCACCGTGTCGCGCACCTCGGCCAGGATGGCAAGCCCGGCGGCACGCCCAGGCCCGCGAAACGAGGTATGCGCGCTGCGATTCGCCTTGTCGAATGACGACTTGTAGATGAATGGAATGGACAGGCGCGTGGTCAGCTCCTTCAGCGCCTGCGCGGTCTCCAGGGCCAACGATCGCGATTCGATCACGCAGGGACCGGCGATGAGAAACAAGGGCCGGTCCAGCCCCACCTCGAAACCGCACAGCTTCATGTCGAATTGGCCTGCCGCGCGCACACGAGCGCGCGACGCGCGCAGGCCGCCTCGATGAAACTGCGAAACAGCGGGTGACCGTCGCGCGGGTTGGATGTAAATTCGGGATGGAACTGCACCCCGATGAACCACGGATGATCCGGTAGCTCGACGATCTCCACGAGCGCCTGATCGGGCGAGGTTCCCGAGATGCGCAGACCCTTTTCGGCGAGCCGCTCGCGATAGGTGTTGTTGACCTCATAGCGATGGCGGTGACGTTCCACGATGTTTGCCGCCCCGTATATCCCGGCGGCGCGACTGCCGGGCGCGAGCTCGCAGCGCTGGCCGCCCAGGCGCATGCTGCCCCCGAGATCGGCGCCCTCGGTACGCACCTCGCGTTGTCCGTGGCTGCCCATCCATTCTGTTATGAGGGCGATGACCGGGTGCGGGGTCTTGGGGTCGAACTCGGTGCTGTGCGCGCCGGTGAGACCGACCTTGGCGCGCGCGAACTCGATGACCGCGATCTGCATGCCAAGACAGATGCCGAGATAGGGCACGGCATTCTCGCGGGCATAGCGCACGGCCGCGATCTTGCCTTCCGTGCCGCGTCCGCCGAAACCTCCGGGGACCAGGATCGCGTCATAGGCCGCGAGACAATCGACGCCTTCGTGCTCCAGGACCTCGGAATCGACGTAATGAATGCGCACCTGCAGGCGCGTGTGGATGCCGGCGTGGATCAGGGCCTCGGACAGTGATTTATAGGACTCCGTCAGATGCACATACTTGCCGACGATGGCGATATCCACCGCCCCCTGGGGATGGTCGAGGGCGTCGTTCACCGCCCGCCACTGGCCAAGGTCGATAGTCTTGGCCTTCAGTCGCAACTGCTCGACGACGATGTCGTCGAGACCCTGGTCATGGAGGATCTCCGGTATGCGATAGATGTTGTCGACATCGATCGCCGAAATGACGGCGCGCGCCGGGACGTTGGTAAAAAGCGCGATCTTCTGGCGCTCATCCTCCGGCAGCCGGCGATCCGCGCGGCATAAAAGGATGTCGGGCTGGATGCCGATGCCGCGCAATTCCTTGACGGAATGCTGCGTGGGCTTGGTCTTGATCTCCCCCGAGGCCTTGATGAACGGTACCAGCGTCAGATGCATGTAGACGGCATGCTGGCGCCCGTACTCCACCCCCATCTGACGGATGGCCTCGAGAAACGGCAGGGACTCGATGTCACCCACCGTGCCGCCGATCTCGATCATGGCCACGTCGGCGGAACCCGCGCCCTGCACGATACAGCGCTTGATCTCGTCTGTGATGTGCGGGATCACCTGCACGGTCGCGCCGAGATAGTCCCCGCGGCGCTCTTTGCGGATCACATTCTCATAGATGCGCCCGGTCGTGAAATTGTTGTCGCGGGTCATGGTCATGCGCACGAACCGCTCGTAGTGCCCGAGATCGAGGTCGGTCTCCGCGCCATCCTCGGTGACGAACACCTCGCCGTGCTGATAGGGGCTCATCGTCCCCGGATCGACATTGATGTAGGGGTCGAGCTTCATGAGGGTGACGCGCAGGCCGCGCGCCTCAAGCAGTGCGGCAAGCGATGCCGCCGCGATCCCCTTGCCCAGCGAAGACACCACCCCGCCGGTCACGAATATGAATTTGGTCATCACAACCGTCCGGGCGCATCTGGCGCCTGTCGAGTCCGGCCGTTGCCGCTGTCAGTTGGTTCCACTTCGCATAACCTCCTCGATCGGCCTCACGACTCGATATGAAAGACAAAACCCGGTTCGCCCGGTCCGGCCGTGAAAGACGCGCACATCCAATGCCCGGCCACCGCGATCAACGCCTCGTCTGCATATATCAAGACCGCGCGCGAACGCTCCCACGGGGCCATACCCATCTCCTGCAGGAGCTTCTTCAGCGCCCGGTGACCTCGGCCGGGCACGAATACCCGCTGCCCGAAGGTCCGGGTTGCCACGACGAGCGGGCGATCGGCGATGCGCGCGGCCGCCACCCCCTGCCCCACGGCCGGTACCGCCCGCAGGCGCCGACCGTCGCTCAAGCTCAGATCCCGAAAAGGGGGGGGCCATGCCTTAGGCAAGACGGGCGCGGCGGTTTCGTGATCCCCTGGGGTCCAAACCGCCCGTTCCCGGTAACGCCGCAGTACCCCGGCCCGCCCAAAGCGTAACACTTGTCGGCGACTCCGGGGAACCATGGCCAACGCCGCCAGCACCTCCGCCCCCTTGGCCTCGCTCATAGGCGGCCCCCCCTGCCCGCTGAGCCACGCCCGCAGCACCGCGCCCTGGAGGCGCGGCGCGAGCGCGTGCAACACAGGCAGGCGCAACGCCCCGTCGGGGGCCGAACAGGCGGCCACGTCTTGCGCCAGATAAGCGGACAGCAACTCCTCGGCCGAACGCGCGTGGCGGGCGGCACGGTTTATGGACTCGACGGCCCGCGGCCAGCGCGCGGTGATCACCGGCACGAGCGCATGACGGATATAATTGCGCGCATAACGCGTATCGTCGTTGCTGGGGTCGTGAACGAAGGCCAGCGCGTGCTCGGCGGCGTACGCTGCCAGCGCCGCCTTGGGCACCGCAAGCAGCGGTCGCGCCAGCCGTCCCGGGCCGAACGCGCGTATCCCGGCCATGGCAGAAAGCCCAGCGAGCCCGGCCCCGCGCAGCAGCCGCAAGAGCACGGTCTCGGCCTGATCGTCGGCATGATGGGCGGTCACCAGCACCTCCCCCGGGCGCATGCAGGCCGACAGCACCCGATAGCGGGCGGCGCGCGCATCGGCCTCAGGCCCCTCGCCCGTGCGCGCCACGGTCACGCGCACCACCTCACAGGGTACACCCATCGAGGTCGCCGCCGCCTGCACCCCGGAGCCCCACGCGCTCGCCTGTCTGTGCAGGCCATGGTCGACGTGGATGGCGCGCACCGAGCGCCATCCAAGACTGCTCATGGCATGCAAAAGCGCCAGCGAATCCCCGCCGCCACTGACCGCCACCAGGATATCGTCGGACGCCTTCACCCCGAGTCCGGCCAGGGCCCGGGACAGATATTGGCCGCAAAATCTAACGTTCTTCAAATTGTCCGTACTGGCGCAGCCGAAGCTGGCGGCGCGTGAGCAGATCGTCGGTCGGCAGCGCAACGAGATCGGATATCGTGCGCCGCAACGCCTCTTTCAGGCTGCCGGCCGCGGCCTCGTAGTCGCGATGCGCCCCGCCGAGCGGCTCGGCCACGATCTCGTCGATGAGCCCCAGGCGCTTTAGGCTCTCGGCTGTGATCCCCAGGGCCTCGGCTGCGAGCGCCGCCTTGTCGGCGCTCTTCCATAGGATCGAAGCGCAGCCTTCCGGACTTATCACGGAATAGGTGGCATACTGAAGCATCAGCATGTGATCGCAGACCCCGATCGCGAGCGCGCCGCCCGAACCCCCCTCGCCGATCACAGCGCTCACGATCGGTGTCCTCAGGGCCGCCATCACAAACAGGTTGCGGGCGATGGCCTCGCTTTGCCCGCGCTCCTCGGCACCGACCCCGGGATAGGCCCCCATCGTATCGATCAGGGTGACAAGCGGCATGCGGAAGCGCTCCGCCAGACGCATGATGCGCAAGGCCTTGCGGTAGCCTTCGGGCCGCGGCATCCCGAAATTGCGGCGTACCTTCTCGCGGGTGTCCCGCCCCTTTTGATGGCCTATGACCGCCACGGGCACGCCCTCGAGACGGCCGACTCCGGCCACGATCGCCGGGTCATCGGAATAAAGCCTGTCGCCGTGCAGTTCCTCGAAGTCCTGAAAGATCCGCCCCACATAATCCAGGACATAGGGGCGTTGCGGGTGGCGCGCGAGCTGCGAGACCTGCCAGGCGGTGAGCGATGCGAAGATCGACTGCGTCAGGCGATGGCTCTTGGCCCGCAGGCGCGCGATCTCCTCGTTGATATTGACGCCCGAACTGGAATCCAGGAATCGCAGGGCGTCGATCTTGGCCTCGAGATCAGCGATCGACTGTTCGAAATCGAGGTAATTTTGATTCATTCTACCCGTCCTGATAGATCAGTCGCGCATGGCCTTCCGGCACGAACACCTCCAACTGGCGCATGATCGCCTCGCTCGGCGTCACCCGCCAGTCCTCACCGAATACCACGTCGACCACGCCCTCTGGGCGGTGATAATACACGGTGACCGGGCAATTCCCGGCGCGCGCCGGCCCCAGGATCTCGCGCAGACCATCCACAAAGCCCTCGTCGCAACGGCCATAATCGATGTCCATGACAAGTCGGGTCGCGAACGCCGCGCGCGCCTCGTCGATATTATAGATGGCCTCGGCGGTCATTTTGAAGCCACCCGAGTAATCATCGGTAGTCACCGCACCCTTGACGATGATGAGCGCGTCTTTGACGATGCGTTCCCGGTAACGCTGGTAGAGTTCGCCAAACAGCGCAAGATCTATGCGTCCGGTGCGATCATCCAGGGTCACGAAGGCCATGCGATCGCCGCGCCGGGTATTGATGACGCGCAGCGCGACCACAAGCCCCCCCACCATGACCGAGCCGTTCTCGGTGGGCCGCAAATCCGCGATAGTGGTCCTCGTGATGCGCTTTAGCTCCGCCGCGTATCGATCTATGGGATGTCCGGTCAGATAGAGTCCGAGGGTATCCTTCTCGGCCTCCAGACGCTTTTCCATGGCCCACGGCTCGACCGCCACGAAATCCGGCTTGAACGCCACCGCATCGCCGAATAGATCATCCTGACCCACTGCGGCATCGCGCCCATACTGCTCGGCGGTGCTCAGGGCGACATCCAGGGACGCCATCATGGCGGCCCTGTGCGGTCCCAGGGCATCACAGGCACCGGCTGCGATCAGACACTCATAAGCGCGGCGATTGACCCGCCGGTCCACGACCCTCCGGCATAGATCGAAGAGATCGGCAAACGGCGTCGTGCCGCGCGCGGTCAACACCGCCTCGATGGCGCCCTCTCCAAGCCCCTTGATGGCCCCCAGGCCATAGAGAATCGTATGGTCGTCGATAGGCACGAACTCGTAATCGCAACGGTTGATATCGGGCGGCAGGACCGTGATGCCCATCTCCCGGCATTCGGCGATCATGGTGACGACCTTATCGGTCTTGTCCATATCCGCCGACAGCACGCCGGCCATGAACTCCGCCGGATGATGCGCCTTGAGCCATGCGGTCTGATAGGACAGGAGCGCATAGGCCGCGGAATGCGAGCGATTGAACCCGTAGCCCGCGAACTTCTCGATCAGATTGAAGATGGCGGTGGCAAGCCGTGGGTCGCAACCGCGCGCGCGCGCGCCCTCGACGAAGCCCTCGCGCTGCTTGGCCATCTCCTCGGGCTTCTTCTTGCCCATCGCGCGCCGCAGGAGGTCGGCCTTGCCAAGACTGTAGCCGGCCAATACCTGGGCGATCTGCATCACCTGCTCCTGGTAGAGAATGACGCCGTAGGTGGGCTTCAAGATCGGGGCCAGCGCCTCATGCGGGTACTCGATACGCGCGCGCCCATGCTTGCGGTTGATGAAATCATCGACCATGCCCGACTGCAGGGGGCCGGGACGAAACAGCGCCACCAGCGCCACGACATCCTCGAAACGGTCCGGCTGCAGGCGCAAGATGAGATCTTTCATGCCGCGCGACTCCAGCTGAAAGAGCGCCGTCGTCCGGCAGCGCTTCAAAAGACTGAAGGCCTCGGCATCATCGATCGCCAAAGACTCGATGGCAAGCGGCGCAAGGCCCTCCTGGGCGCGCCGGCGGTCTATCATGGCCACCGCCTTGGCGATGATGGTGAGCGTCCGTAACCCCAGAAAATCGAACTTCACGAGCCCCAGGGCCTCGACATCGTCCTTGTCGAGCTGCGTCACGAACTGGTTGCTGCCGGCTTCGCAGTAAAGCGGCATGAAGTCGGTCAATGCGCTGGGTGCGATCACCACGCCACCGGCATGTTTGCCGGCATTGCGCGCCAACCCCTCGAGCTTGCGCGCGGCATCGAGCAGCGCGCGTACGTCCTCCTCTTGTTCGTAGCGCTCCTTGAGCGCCGCCTCCTGGGCGATCGCCTCGTCTAGCGTAATACCGAGATCGTGCGGAATGAGCTTGGCGAGCTTGTCGACGAAACCGTATGGGTGGTCCAGAACCCGGCCGACATCGCGCACCACGGCCTTGGCGGCCATGGTACCGAAGGTGATGATCTGCGAGACCTTGTCGGAGCCGTAGCGCTCGGTGACGTACTCTATGACCCGGTCGCGGCCGTCCATGCAGAAGTCGACATCGAAATCGGGCAACGACACGCGTTCCGGGTTCAAAAAGCGCTCGAATAGGAGATCGTATTCGATCGGATCGAGCTCGGTGATGCCAAGGGCATAAGCGACCAGAGACCCGGCGCCCGAGCCGCGCCCCGGGCCCACCGGTACGCCATTGTGCCGCGCCCAGGTGATGAAGTCGGCGACGATCAGGAAGTACCCGGAGAAGCCCATCTTGACGATGACCGACAGTTCGTGGTCCAGTCGTTCGCGGTACGGTCCGTCGTGGGCGGCGCGCGCCTCGGGGGAAAACCGCGCCATGCGCCGCGCAAGCCCAGCCAGCGCATCGGCGCGCAGGACGTCGTCGACCGAGGCCCCCTCGGGGACCGGGAACCGCGGAAGATAATAATCCCCAAAACGCAGCGCCACCGTGCAGCGCCGGGCGATCTCGACGGTATTGGCAAGGGCCTCCGGGAGATCGGCGAACAGCGCCGCCATCTCCGCCGGGCTCGTCAGATACTGGCGATCGGTGTAGTGACGCGGACGCCTGGGGTCGGCCAGCGTGCGGCCCTCATGGATGCACACCCGGATCTCGTGGGCCTCGAAGTCCTCGGGCGCCAGGAAGCGCACGTCGTGGGTTGCCACCAGCGGAATCTTCAGGTGGCGCGCAAGCCCCACGGCGCGCGCATTGTATTCCTCCTGCCAGGGTCGGCCGTTGCGCTGGACCTCGACATAAAACCGCCCCGGAAACAGCGCCTCCCAGGCGCGCGCCGCCGCATCCGCCTTGTCCTTGTGGTTGCCGATCAAAAACTGCCCGACATCCCCGTCCTGCCCCCCGACAAGGCGATGAGGCCATCGCTATTGCCGACAAGCCACGTCTTGTCGAGACAGGCGCGGCCACTGCTTTGGCCTTCGCTGTAGGCGCGCGTCAAAAGCCGGCTCAGGTTGCGATAACCATCGAGGTTCTGGCAGAGCAGCGCGGCGCGATAGGGCCGTTGCGGGTCATCGCTGCGCACGAAGACATCCGCCCCCAGGATGGGCTTTATCCCCGCCTCCTGCGCCTCGTTGTAGAACTTCACCATGCCAAACAGGTTGGCAAGATCGGTCAGCGCCACCGCCGGCATGCCTTTGTCATGGCAGGCACTGACCAGGTCGTCTAGGCGCAGCAGGCCGTCGACCAGGGAATACTCCGAATGGACGCGAAGATGGACGAAGCCCGTCATGCCCGACCTCCCTTCAAGACCTGCGGCGTGCGTCACGCACGGGCGCGAAACTCATACGGTGCAAAGGGCACGAACCGAGGCGCGCCAATGCCTCCAGATGATGGGCGGTGCCGTAGCCCTTGTGCCGGGCGAAACCGTATTCGGGGTACACGGCATCCCAGTCACGCATCTCGGCATCGCGTGCGACCTTGGCCACGATCGAGGCCGCGGAGATCGCCGGTACGCGCGCGTCCCCGCGCACGATGGCGCGCGCCGGGCACGGCAACACCGGCACATGCACGCCATCCACCAGCGCCAGATCGAGGGTGAGCGCGAGATTGTCCACGGCGCGGCGCATGGCAAGCCACGCCGCCTGCAGGACGTTCAGGCGATCGACCTCGGCGGCGCAGGCCTGGCCGAGCGCCCAGGCCTGCGCGCGCGCCCGGATCTCGCCTGCCAGGCGCTCGCGCGCGCGTTCCGTCAACTGCTTGGAATCCTTGAGACCCGAAAGTCCGTGACGCGGCCCCAGCACCACGGCCGCCGCCACCACCGGTCCGGCGAGCGGGCCCATGCCGACCTCATCAATACCGGCTACGATGCGCATGACATGACCCCCGACGGCGTGCTATGCGCACCCACCAACTCCAGGACGGCCGCCGCCGCGCGCTCACTCGCGCCACACCCAAGGTGCGCGCGCAGCTCGACGAATGCCGCGGTCATCTCCGCGCGGCGTCCGGGATTCTCCAGGAGACCCTCGGCGGCACGCACCAGGCCGTCGGCCGTGGCCGCATGCTGCAGTAACTCCGGGACCACGCCGCGCCCTAGCAGCAGATTCGGCAACGAGACATAAGGGACCTGCAACAGCAGGCGCGCAAGCCCGTAGGTGATGGGCGACAGCCGGTGGACCACGACCATGGGTCGCCCGACCAAGGCGGCCTCCAGCGCGGCCGTCCCTGAGGCCAACAGAACCACGTCGGCGGCCGCCATCGCCTGCCGTGCATGCCCGTGCAGGCGCGTGATCGGAAGATCGAAGGCCTGCAGCTCGGTCAGGGTCTTGTCGAAGAGTGCGAGCGTCTCGCGATTGACAAACGGCGCCACGAATCGGCTATCCGGGTAACGTAACGCCAGGCGCTGGGCGGTCTTCACGAAAAGCCTGGCATGGGCGCGCAATTCGGTTACCCGACTCCCGGGCAGCAAGGCGATCACAGGCCCCCTCCCGTCCAGGCGCAATTCGTCACGCGCCTTGTCGGGGGATGGCTGCGCCTCTATGGCGTCGGCCAGCGGATGGCCGACGAATACCGCGTCGGCGCGTCCGGCATAGTACTCCGGCTCGAAGGGGAACAGGGTCAACAACCGGTCGGTGCTCGCCGCCACCGTGCGCACGCGATAGCGGCGCCATGCCCATACCGTGGGGCTGACATAATGCACGGTGCGAATGCCGTCGCGCCGCAGCGCGCGCTCGAGCGCGAGCGTAAAGTCCGGGGCATCGATGCCGATCACGACGTCCGGACGGGTCCTGCGGAAATAGGCGATGAGATCGCGGCGAATGCGCAGGAGATCCCGCAGGCGCCCGGCCACCTCGGAGATCCCCATGACCGACAGGGCCTCCATGGGAAACTGGCTCAAACCGCCCTCGGCGGTCATCGCCGGCCCGCAGATGCCCTCGAACGTACAGGGCGTGACCGCCTTCATGGCCTTCATGAGACCGGCGCCGAGCATGTCGCCCGACACCTCGCCGGCCACGATACCCACGCGCACGGCCATTACCGGATGATGCCCCGGCCCTCGACCCTGAGAAAGCGCGCCAGAACATCGAGTTCCGGGTGTTCGGGCACCAACTCCTCGATTTTGGTGATCGCCTCCTCCAGTCTCAGGCCCGACTTGTAGAGAATCTTGTAGGCGCGTTTTAGCGTATGGATGGCCTCCGTCGAAAACCCCCTCCTGCGCAGACCGGTCACATTGATCCCGTAGGGCTGTGCGCCATTGCCCGCCGCCAGCACGTAGGGCGGGATGTCCTGCACGGCCACGGTGGCGGCACCCGTCATGCAGTGGTCCCCGACCCGGCAAAACTGATGGATGCCGGTAAAGCCGCCCAGAACCGCATGATTGCCGATTTCCACGTGCCCCGCGAGACTGGCGCAATTGGCAAACACCGTATGATCGGCGATACGGCAATCATGAGCGATATGCACATAGGCCATGAACAGATTGTCATTGCCGATACGCGTCACTCCGCCACCGCCGGCGGTACCGCGATGGACCGTGCAGTACTCCCGAAACACGTTACGGTCGCCGATCTCGAGCAGCGTGCGCTCACCGCCGAACTTCAAGTCCTGCGGCACCTCCCCTAGCGACGCGAACTGAAAGACCTTGTTGTTCCTTCCTATCCGGGTCGGCCCCTGAATCACGGCGTGCGGCCCTATCCAGGTCCCCGCCCCGATCACCACCTCAGGCCCTATGACTGAAAACGGCCCGATATCCACGTCCGCGCCGATCTCCGCCTGCGGATCGACGACAGCCTGGGGGTGAATCATGCCATCTCCTTGTAGGTGCACATGAGCTCGGCGGTCGAACACACCGCGCCGTCGACCGTAGCGGTCGCCTCGAAGCGCCATATGCTCTGCATCTTGCGCGTAAGCTTCACATCCATCCGTAGCTGGTCACCCGGAGCCACCTGGCGTTTGAAGCGCGCCTTGTCGATCCCCACAAACAGGTAGATACCGCCGTCGGACGGCATTTTACCGAGGGTCTTGAACGACAGGATGGCGCAGGCCTGGGCCATGGCCTCGATCACCAACACGCCGGGCATGACCGGGTACTCGGGGAAATGCCCCTGAAAGAACGGCTCGTTGATCGTGACGTTCTTGATCGCCACCAGCGACTCATTCGGGACATAGTTTAGTACCCGATCGACCAAGAGGAAGGGGTAGCGGTGCGGAAGGTGCCTGAGCACCTCTTGAATGTCCAACGTATTCAATGTTTTCCCCCTGACAGGATCAGCTTTATTGTCTGCTCGACGCGGCGCAGGCGCCGTGCCAATTCATCGAGATGGCGAAACCGCCCGAGATTACGCGCCCACACATCGGCATCGGCCGCCGGCAGGCTCGAGGAATAGCGCCCTGGGCCCGTCACCGAACCCTTGAGAAAGGACATCGCCGTCACCTCGACATCGTCGCCCACCGTGATATGGCCCATGATCCCCGATCCGCCCGCTATGAGGCAGCGCTTGCCGATGACCGCGCTGCCGGCGACGCCGACACAACCGGCCATGGCCGTGTGCTCGCCTACCTTCACGTTGTGGGCGATCTGGATCAGATTATCGAGCTTCACGCCGTCTGCGATCACGGTGTCGCCGAGCGCGCCACGGTCTATGGTGGTGTTGGCCCCGACATCCACCTCATCCCCTATGACCACGCGCCCGAGCTGCGGCACCTTGAGCCAGCGCCCATCCGCCTCACGGACGTAACCGAAGCCTTCGCCGCCTATCACCGCGCCTGGCGATATCACGCAACGCTCCCCTATCACACAATCGTGCATGATCACGGCACGCGCCTCGATGCGTGTGCCGGCCCCCACGACGCAGCGCTCGCCCACCACCGCCCCGGCGCCGATCAGCGCCTGATGTCCGACGCACGCGTAGGCCTCGATCACCGCCTGCGGTCCTATGCTCGCGCTGTCGGCCACGCTCGCGCTCTCATGTATGACGGCGCTCGGATGGCGGCCGGGCTGAACGGGTCCCGGGGGGTGAAGCAGGCGGGCGATACGCGCGAAGGCGACCCGCGGATCATCGCATAAAAGTGCGTTCCCCGAAAACACGCCGCTGTCTTCGGGGTGGAGAATAAGCGCACCCGCGCGGCTCTCCGAGATGAGCGCGCGATAGCGCGATGATGCGCAGTAGGCGACGTTTCGAGGACCCGCGCGATTGAGCGGCGCCACCGCGTCGATCTCGATCTCCCCGCGCCCACGCAACGTGACCTCAGCCGCGTCCGCCAATTCCCGCAATGTATATGCCATGTCTGTCCGGGTCGCGCCCGCCTCCGCCCGCCTTCTCGTTTCGAAGCCTAGCCACCGGCGCCGGGTTCCCGCTAGTACATAAAGAGCGTACCCAAGGTGAACTGGACGGCGCGCGTCTGGTCGCCCGGTCGGGCATTCAGCGGCCGGGCAATGCTGATACTAAGCGGCGCGATCGGCGAGAACCAGTCGAAGGCTATGCCAAACGACGTACGGATCTGGCTGAACTGGATGGGCTGGCCCGGGCCGTATACCTGACCGGCGTCTATGAACGTCGACAGGCGCATGGAGCGATTATGCGGGCTGGTGCCGGGCACCGGGAAAAAGAACTCGGCACTCGCCAGTACGCGCTTGTTACCGCCGATCGGATCGTGCGGCGGCAGGATGTCGCGCGGCCCCAGGGATTCGTTCTGATAACCCCGCACGGAATTGGCGCCGCCGGCATAAAAGTTCTTGAAAAACGGCAGGCTATGCGTGTTTCCATAACCGTTACCGTAGCTCCACTCATTGCTCAGCTTGAGGCTGTACTGGCGCCCGAACGGGAAAAACACACTGGCCAGATAGGACATGCGGTAGTACTCGAGGCTGCCACCGGGCAAGCCGATTTCCCCGCTCAACTGTTGATAAGTCCCGCTGGTCGGGAAGATGGCGTTGTTCAGGGTGTTGCGCGACCAACCGAACGTCGCCTTGATGATGTCATTGGTCGATCCATGCCGGGCCACGAACTGCTGTGCCACATAGGCGCTGGTCGAGTTGACCGTGATCCCTACGCGTTCCGCGGCCAGACCGATGTTGATCTCGCGGTTGACACCGATCGGAATTCCATAAAACACCCCCGCCCCGACCGTGCTCTCGTTATACGCGGCGGTGTAGGCAGCCGCGGCATTGAACGAGCTGTCATAGATGTTGAATCCACGACTGATCCCGGAACTCGTGTAATACGGGTTCACATAGGTGAGGTTGATGTCCTTGTAGGCCACTGACGTGTCGGCGGTCACCGACACCTGCTTGCCAGTCCCAAGCACATCCTGGTAGGTCACCGAGCCGTTGATGAAGATACCGTAGAGGTCGGAGTATCCGAGGCCGGCCACGATACTGCCGGTCGGGCGCTCCTTGACATGCACATCGACATCGACCTCATTGGGGTGTCCGGGTACCGGCGGGGTGGTGACGCGCACGTCGGTGAAAAAGCCAAGCCGCCTCAACAGCGTCACCGATTGCTTGATGCGCTTGGCCGAAAACCACGCCCCCTCGTATTGGCGCATGGTGCGACGTAACACCGCATCCTGGGTGACGGTATTCCCGAAGAACCGGATGCGCCGCACATACACGCGCTGACCCGGTTCCACAAAGAGCGTGAGCGCAATCGTGTGATTCTTGCGGTCCACCGCCGGCACGACGCGCACATTGGCGAAGGCGTACCCGCGATTGCCGAGCTTGGCAATGATGCGGCGCGTGCCCTTGGTGATGCGTTCACGCGAAAAGATCTGTCCCGGCTTTAGGCGCATGAGACGCGCAAGCGTCGCAGGCGGCAAGACCTCATGTCCCGCGAAGCGATAATGCGATATCCGGTAGACATGACCCTCACGCACATTCTCGGTCACATAGATCCAGTCCTTGTCGGGCGTGATCGCGACCACCGTCGACAACAGCCGGAAACGCAGATACCCGCGGTTCAGATAGAAGTTCTGCAGATTCTCGAGGTCGGCCTCGAGCTTTTGACGCGAATAGCGGTCATTGCCGGTGAAGAAGCTAAAGAGATTCGGAGGGCCTAACTTGAAGCGCCCCAGAAGCCGGCTTTCCTTATAACGATGGTTGCCGACGATGGTGATCTGCTTGATGCGCGCAATCTTGCCCTCGGTTACCGTGATACCCACCGCCACCCGGTCGCGCGGCAAGGGCTTTACGGTCGTGACCACGCGTGCCGCGTAGTAGCCGCGATTGAAGTACTGGCGCCTCAACGCCTGCTTGGTCTCGTGCAAGAGCGCGCGATTGAACACGCGCCCCTTGGCAAATCCCATCTGCGCGAGCGATTTCAGGAGTTTCTTCGGCTTTATGACATGCGTGCCCTTGATCGTGATGCGCGCGATCGCCGGGCGCTCGCTCACCGCCACGATCAACGTGTGGCCCTGCTCCAACAACTTCACATCCCGAAAGAAGCCGGTCTTGAACAGCGCCTGGATAGCGCGCTCGGCGCGCGCCGCGGTGAGTGTCTCGCCGACGCGCAACGGCAGATAGGTCATGACCGTGGCGAGCGAGATACGCTTTAGGCCCGTGACTTTGATGTGAGAGATCACGAACGAGGCGGCCTGGGCCGTTCCTCCCATGAGCGCGCCCGCCAAACAGAGCGCCGTCAACCATTTTTTCATTGCTTGAAGCCCGCCTCGTTGCTTATCCGAGAATGCGTGTAATGTCGTTGTAGAAGGCGAGCATCATGAGACCTAACAGCAGGGTCACGCCGACCCGCTGTCCCCACCCGATCGCCTGCTCCGAGATAGGTCCTCCCTTGACCCACTCGAGCAGATAGAAGAACACGTGGCCCCCGTCGAGGATAGGCACCGGCATCAGATTCAAGACCCCGAGACTGATGCTGACGACCCCGAGAAACATCAGGAAACTGGTGAATCCCACCTGCACCGAGTAACCAGCATACTGCGCGATCGTGATAGGGCCGCTGATACTTTTCGGTGAAACCTCGAGCATCAACATCTTGCCCAGCATCTCGACCGTCAGACGACTCATGAGCCATGTGTCCTTCAAGGCCGCCCCGAGCGCTGCCAGTGGCCCGAACCGCACTACAACGCGCAGGTTCGGCGGTAATGCAGGAACGCGTATGCCTGCACCAATCTGGCCTATGCGCCGGGCTCCCACCTTAACGGCTTTTGGCGTGATGATCAATTGCCGCGTCCGCCCATGATGACGGACGTCAAAATGCAAGGGCTGCAAGGGATGGGCGCGCACGATGCGCGCAACCTGCGTCCAATTGGTGATGGTCTGTTTGCCGATGCGCGTGATGAGATCGCCGACCCGTAATCCGCCACGGGCCGCCGGCGTGTGCGCGAAGACCTCGGCGATACGCGGTACCAGCGGTGGCTGCCAACCGCTGATCCCGAGCACTTGGCCCAGATGCCCTTTGCTCAGGGCGCGCGCATGCACATGGCGCAGATCGAGGGTCAAGACGCGTTCGTGGCCACCCTTGGTCAGCACCTGCACGCGTACCTTGGCATGCTCCAGGGCCTTCTGAAAAAGGTAGAGCCGATCCTGCCCGAGACTCTGCACCCGCCGACCGTTGATGCGCGTGATCAGATCCCCGGCACGCAGGCCGGCGGCCTGCGCCGGCGAGTGCGCCGCGACCTTGCCGATGATAGGCTTAAGACCGGGCACGCCGGTCATGAACACCACCCAGTAGGCCAGGATCGCGAACAGGAAATTGAATCCGGGACCGGCGAGCACGATGGCCGTGCGCTTCCAGAGGGTCTGACGATTGAACGCCCGGTGACGCTCGGCTACCGGCACATCACCCTCGTTCTCGTCTAGCATCTTCACATAACCGCCCAACGGTACCGCCGCCAGCACATACTCGGTGGCATCGGCGCCGGCGCGACGCAGGATGAGCGGTTTCCCGAACCCCACGGAAAACCGTAGGACCTTGACCCCGAGACTGCGCGCCACGATGTAGTGTCCAAACTCGTGTACCACGATCAGGATACCGATCGCGAGCACGAAGCCGAGCAGGCTATAGCCGATCTGCGTCAACACGCCACGACCCCCTTCGCGCGATGCCCACCGATGACCCGGTGCGCGCACTCACGCGCCATCCGATCCTCTTCCAGTATGGCCTCGATGCTCTCCGCCGGCACCACCGGCCGCGCCTCCAGGACCGACTCGATAACCTGGGGGATGGCGGCAAACGGCAGCTCGCGCGCCAGAAAGGCCTCCACCGCGATCTCGTTGGCGGCGTTCAATACCGTGGGCGCGCTGGCACCGGCCACCGCGGCTGCGCGCGCGAGCCTAAGGCACGGGAAACGGTCCTCGTCTGGCACCTCGAAGTCCAGCCGGCCTACGGCGGCCAGATCGAGGCGCGTAACCCCCGCCTCGATGCGATCCGGGAACGCCAGCGCATGAGCGATGGGGGTGCGCATGTCCGGATTGCCAAGCTGCGCGAGCGTGGACCCATCGACATACTCGACCAGTGAATGGATGATGCTTTGCGGGTGGATCACCACATCGATCTGCGCGGGCGCGGCCTCGAACAGCCGGCAGGCCTCGATCAACTCCAGACCCTTGTTCATCAAGGTCGCGGAATCCACGGAGATCTTGCGACCCATGCTCCAGCGCGGATGCGCGCACGCCTGTTCCGGGGTTATGGTGGCAAACTCGCTCGCCGGGGTATTGCGAAACGGACCGCCCGAACAGGTGAGGACGATGCGTCGCACTCCCGCTCCGGCGAGCCCCGCGCGCGGCTGCGGCAAACATTGAAAGACGGCATTATGCTCACTATCGAGCGGCAGGAGCTGCGCGCCGCTCTGACGCGCCAAGGCCATCAGCAGATGACCGGACATGACCAGCGGCTCTTTATTGGCAAACAAGACACGTTTGCCGGCGGCCACCGCCGCCCACGCCGACTTGAGCCCAGCGGCCCCGACAATGCCGCACACAACGGTGGTCACGCGCGGATCGCAGACGATGCGCTCGAGTGCCGTAGGCCCCGCGAGCACCTCGGTGCCGGTATCCGCCAGCGACTGCGCAAGCCAGTGCGCCGTCTCCGGGGCATGAATGGCGGCCAACGCCGGACGCCACGTCTGGCACAACGCGCGCAGCTCCTCGGCACGCTCATAGGCGCTCAAGGCCACCACCCGGAAACGCCCCGGATGGAGCTCCGCCACCTTCAGGGTGCTGATCCCTATGGAGCCCGTGGCCCCCAATACCGCAAGCCCCTGGACGGCTTCACGCCCCGGATGCCCCTCCTGCCTCATCGAACCCCCAGATAGCGCATGGTCCACACGAATAACGGCACCGCCGCTGTCAAGGCGTCGATACGATCCAGGATGCCGCCGTGACCCGGCAACAGCCGGCCCGAGTCCTTGACGGCAGCCAGCCGCTTGGCCTTGCTCTCGAGCAGGTCGCCTACGATCGAGGCCACGGCCACGGCCGCGCCCAGCAGCGCGCCGCGGCCGGCAGGGAGCCCCGAAAGCGCCAGCCAAGAGGCGCCGATACCCCCGACGATGGCTGCCCCCGCGATGCCCGCCATCGCGCCCTCCACGGTCTTGCCGGGGCTTACAAACGGCGCCAGGCGATGACGCCCAAAGGCGCGTCCCGCAAAATAGGCCGCGCTATCGGCGGTCCATACCATGGCCAGCAGCCAGATCAGGAGCATCGGCCGCGAGGGGTCCTGGGCCTTCAACGCCAGACATCCGCGCCAGGCCGGCACCAATATCAGCACACCAGACAGGCACTTGACCGGCGCGTGACGCCACACCGGGCTCGCCCGGTCACGGAACACGAATACCTCACCGGCCGCCCACACCCACCATAGGATCGCCATCGCCATGACCGCCGCAAGCGGTAGCAGGAGGCTTGCCAGCCCCAAGAACGCGACGAGCGCGGGAAACGCAAACCGCGCCACCGGCCGCCGCGCGGCAAGCCCCGACCACTCGAAGGCCGCGAGCAGTGTCACCGCACCCAACAATACCCCGACCCCGGCCGTGTTCAGAAACCATAGACCGGCAAGCAATAAGGCACCCGCGAGAAGCGCCGTCAGCAGGCGCTCCTTAAGCACGCCACGCCGCCTCGACCTGGTCCCCGGTGCGCCCAAACCGTCGCTGGCGCCCGGTAAAGGACTCCAGGGCCAGATCGAACTGCTTGCGGTCGAAGTCGGGCCATAGTACGGGCGTGAAATAGAGCTCCGTATAGGCGAGCTGCCAGAGTAGAAAATTGCTGATACGCTGCTCACCGCCGGTGCGGATGAAGAGATCGGGCTCCGGGACGCCGGCCATGCTGAGATAGGGCTCCAGGGTCTCGGGGCCGATGTCACCGGGCACAAGCCGGCCGGCGCGCACCTCCTCGGCGATACGCGCACAGGCCTGGGCGATATCCCACCGGCCGCCGTAGTTGGCGGCGATGGTGAGACGCAGGCGGTGATTGTTGGCGGTCAGGGCCTCGGCGTCGCGCACGCGCTGCACGATATCGGGCCCAAAAGCGGCAAGGTCGCCGATGGCGCGGAACTGGATGTCGTTGTCATGGAGCTTTGCGATCTCGCGCTCCAGCGCCAGCAGGAACAACTGACGCAGCAAACGGACCTCGAGCCGCGGGCGGCGCCAGTTCTCGCTACTGAAGGCAAACAGCGTGACCGCCTTGATGCCCTTCTCGGCACACGCCGCGACCAGTTCGCGGACCGTCTCCACGCCCTTGCGGTGTCCCTGGATGCGGGCCTGCCCGCGGGCCTTGGCCCAGCGACCGTTACCGTCCATGATTACCGCGACATGGGCGGGCAGACCCCCTGTGATGGCACTTTGATCCGTCGTCTTCATAACACAAGTATAGGCGCACTCA